>CAYNBE010000017.1:0-29448 GCA_964395045.1 uncultured Prolixibacteraceae bacterium
TCACATGTAAAAATAATACAATAATCAAACCAATGTTATTTTCGACAAATCGATTTCCGCGAAACAATCCTGTTCAATAAAAAAAATGTGAAACAAATAAATGGAACGCCAGAAGCCTTTAATAAATCAACCGGTTCTTAAAAGAAAAAGGGCGGGTCAACACCCGTCCTTTTCTTAACTAAACCAATAAAACTAATCAAACCTAAACCTATGAAACTAAAACCTGGGCAAAGGTAATACACAAAACAATCCTCACCAAACGATAAAAATCCCAAATTACCATTTCGAACCATTTTTTAATATTTTCTTAACCTGAGAAATCAGGACAATCTCAATCTCATGCAACTTGCCCCTGATAGCCGGATTATACCACCTCATCACCCTCTGTTGCTTTACCTCTCCTATTGTCTGTAAATTATAATAATATTGATGCACAACTATTTCCCCTTCATCAGAATAGAAAGTGGGTGAGGTATAACATATAATTTTCTCCTCAAAATTTCTTTCGCAGGTTGTCCTTTGGGTTATAAAAAAAAGAGCAGGTCAACCACTTATCCTGCTCCTTTCCAAAATTCCAACACGGGAATTCCCTATTTCTTCCTTTTATTCTGTTCTTCTGAGGCGATCGAATCGCGCATGGTAGTATCGGCCATGATATTTTTATATTTCATATAATCCATCACGCCAATATTCCCTGTGCGGAAAGCTTCAGAAATGGCAAGTGGCACCTGTGCTTCGGCTTCAATAACCTTGGCACGTGCTTCCTGAGCTTTTGCCTTCATCTCCTGTTCAAGGGCCACAGCCATTGCCCTGCGTTCTTCTGCCTTGGCCTGTGCAATGTTTTTGTCAGCTTCAGCCTGGTCCATTTGTAAGCCGGCACCGATATTTTTCCCGATATCGATATCCGCAATATCAATGGAAAGAATTTCGAAAGCTGTTCCGGCATCAAGTCCTTTTTCAAGAACAGTCCTTGAAATAAAGTCAGGATTTTCGAGAACTTCCTTGTGTGAATGTGCCGACCCGATGCTCGATACGATTCCTTCGCCCACGCGGGCCAGAACGGTTTCTTCGCCGGCGCCGCCCACCAGTTGCCGGATGTTCGCCCTGACGGTTACCCTTGCTTTGGCAATCAACTGGATTCCATCTTTTGCAACCGCTGTAACAGGAGGAGTGTTAATCACCTTGGGATTGACCGACATCTGTACCGCTTCAAATACATCACGCCCTGCCAGGTCAATTGCAGTCGCCATATTGAATGACAACTGGATGTTGGCTTTCGACGCAGATACCAGGGCATGGACCACGCTGGCCACATGGCCTCCTGCCAGAAAATGGGCTTCCAGGTCATTCCTGTTGAGCGGGATTCCTGCCTTGGTCCCTTCGATCATCGCTCTTACAATGACACCCGGTGGAACTTTTCTGAACCTCATCAGAAACAATTGCATCAGGCTGATGTGCACCCCCGAAACAAGGGCTGAAAACCACAATCCGACCGGGACAAAATAAAGAAAGATGATCAACAGGACCAGTATCCCGGTAATCATTCCAAAAACACCTACAGTTTCTACCATTTTATTCTTCTTTTATTTGTTAATAGTTCAGTGATAAATATGAATTAATTCATCCGCCTGCAATAGGTAAATAAAAAATATTTTACCTTGTTTGTATATAAAATCATTTTACAGCTTCCGTCTGATATCTTTTATCTAATATCTTTCAATCTATTTATATACTTTAACTGATCAGTTCTACAATGATTTTGTCAGGTAAAACTTTTACAACCTTCACAGGTTTGTGATGATCGATGAACTGGCCAGTCGATCTTGCTTCAACCGTTATGCCGTTCACAGTCACTTTTCCCGAAGGTGCAAGCCGGCCAATGGTCATTCCCTCATCTCCCGGATGAATGCTGTGCGGATCGAAGGACTCTACCTTGCCATCGATATTTGTATCCAGAACCAGTTTTTTCCCGGGTTTCGTTTTGAAAAAGTAATAAAACAACAACGGGGCAGAAACCAGTACGAAAAGGAGGGTGATAAAACCTGCCAATGTCCCGAATTTTGTGAAAGCCAGATAAATGCTGACTATCAGCATAATCACTCCTCCAACGCCGGCAATGGTCACACCCGGGATAACGGCAAATTCGAGAATCAGAAGTAACAGTCCCAACAAAATCAGGAAAATGATGGTTAATATTGTCATATTATTCGATTGTAACAGTTAACTCCCTGTCTGTCAATGCGTCTTTCATCTTCTTTAACAGGTCGAAATCCCCTTTTCTGATATCACAGCTACCTCTGGTATGGGCGATCAGTGCACATTGGGAGGCCTGAATGAATTCATGTCCACACACTTCCATCAGCGCTTCAATGACAAATTCAAAAGTATGAACCTCATCGTTGTGCAGGATGAGGACAGAATCATCACCCGATGAACTCTCCTTTCTTTCAAATCCCTTTTCCCTGATTTTTTCCTCTGTCATGGTTTCCGCAAATTTTCAGGAGGTAAAGGTATTCTTTTTCCGTTCTTCCAGGCAATGACAAATGCATCCCTGATTCCTTCCAGCCTGACCTGGTTCTGCAAAACCATGGCATCGCCGTAACTGGTCAGGTTACCTGTAGTGCAGATGGTATTGCCCTGATCGTTGGTATAGCTTTCAACCGGCCTGATTTTAGAAATCTTGTCCAGAATTTTTTTTCTCTGGGGAGTAACATGGTCCCCGCAGATGCCAAGCTGCACCTTATAGGTTATTTCTTCTTCGTGCTGCATCGGGACTTCAACTGAAACACCACTGTTTGCAGGCACCTGAATGGCATCACCGTTAATTTCCGGGAGATTTGTCAGCGTGTCTGAAACCTCCGCTGGTGGATCAGGTTTTGTGATTTCAGACCTGATCTGCAACAAAGAATCCCTGACCTGCATGTAAATCCGGTAAACAGTGTAATCTGCTTCTTTCCACCAGTTGTTTTCAATTTCAACTGCTCTGCGAAAATGATTGGCGGCTTCCTGCTTCAGGGAATATACATCGGATTCCATCCGGAGAATCTTTTGACCGAGAGAATCTCTGCCGGTTGGATCCAATGTCATGTGGTACCGTTCCCTTAGCATTTCAAGGTCAGCAACCAGGGAATCAAGCCAGACAGATTTTTGTTTACCGTTTTTGTACTCCTGCAGGGCAGTTTCTTCCTGGAACATGTCTTCAATCAGATAGGTAACCCGTTCATTAATCCTGAAGGTAATAAACTCCGGCCCGGAAAGCCTGCCCCGGGTTACTTCAGTCCTGGATCCGGCATTCACAGGCGGGGGGGTCTGTTTCTGTACAAGTGCCTGACCCGATGTATCAGATTCTGCAATAACCGAAGTGGCAACCGGCGCAACAACTGTTGTCCCGATTTCTCTGATTACCTTTATTGTATCAGCAGCTGTTTCTGCCGGCTGTGGGGTTTTGCCATTAATTTGGGGCCCTATGGGTTCATTTACGGGAGAAGGGAGAGCCGGTACATTGACTATCTCGGGTTTTACCGTGTTTTCCTTTGTTCCTTCATTTTTTACATCATCCGGAAGTTTCCGCATACCATCTTTTTTCAATGATCTGTTTGAAAGCACATCCCGGACTGTATCCGCTGTTACTGAAACTTTGTTTGACTTAAAAGGATTGACACGGTCGTAACACAACAGGATCAGTTCATCAATCCGGAGGCTGTCTGCTCCTGCGCTGTCTGAATTGTTCTTAAACCTGTTGTAAAATCTCTGGGCACTGTTCCAGTTTTCCGTTGCATGGTAAAACCGTCCGAGATAAAACCAAACCATTACCGGGACATTGTTTCCGGAAGCAAGGAGCAGGTTTTTTTCAGCTTCTTTTCCGGTATCCCCTGTCTCAACCAAAGCTGCCCCCAAATAATATTTGACCTGGTAATCATAAGGATAATCATATACCAGTTTTGAAAGAAGCGGTACAGCTTCCTCGTACCTGCCCCTGTTAAACAATTCAACTGCCTTTTTTTTCAGTTCCTGACCGGGATCACTGGCTGTATAACCGGCAAATCCAACTTGAATGAACACCAACAACAGGAGCGCCTTTTTAGTATATGAAAGATTGAAACCGACCATGCCGGAAATCCATTTTCTATTCCCCCTAAAAGTACAAAAATTGTGCAAAACTGGAAAATGCTAAATTTTGGCACATCACAATCCATTTGTTGACAAAAATTACGGAGAAATCATTTATGGATTATCTTTGCAAAAGGTAATACCAGAAATCAATGACAAAAATAAAAAAAGGGGAACAGGCTCCCGGTTTTGAAGGAATCGGCCGGAACGGTGAGGCCATTTCCCTTGCCGGGATGAAAGGCAAAAAACTTATTTTATATTTCTATCCGAAGGATGACACACCTGGATGCACCGCTGAAGCCTGTGATCTGAACGACCATTACGAAAGATGGATTGAAGAAGGATTTGAAGTGGTGGGGATTAGTCCTGACAGTGAGAAATCGCATGAGAAATTCATCCGGAAATATGGATTGAAGTTCCATCTCCTGTCAGACCCTCAACATGAAATAATGGAAAAGTATGGAGTGTGGGGTGAAAAGAAGATGTACGGAAAAACCTATATGGGAGTATTAAGGACGACTTTTATAATTGATGAGACCGGTTTGGTTCAGGAAGTGATCACAAATGTTGACACAAAGAACCATTCACACCAGATAAAAGAGTTACTAAACACTTAATCAACCTGATATGATGAACCAGGCAGAACAACAGGCTGTGAACAAGGAAAAGCTGAAAGCACTTCAACTCACCCTCGACAAGATTGAAAAGAGTTATGGCAAAGGATCGATCATGCGGATGGGTGACAAGCCAGTTGAAGATGTACCCGCTATTTCATCAGGGTCGATTGGCCTTGACATTGCACTTGGAATCGGGGGATATCCCAAGGGGAGGATTATTGAGATATTCGGTCCTGAATCTTCTGGTAAAACTACACTGGCCATTCATGCCATAGCCGAAGCACAGAAAACCGGAGGGATTGCCGCGATTATCGATGCGGAACATGCATTTGATCCGTACTATGCGAGGAAACTGGGAGTTGATACCGACCAGCTGCTAATTTCACAACCCGATCACGGGGAACAGGCGCTTGAAATAGCCGACAGCCTGATCCGCTCTGGTGCTGTGGATATTATTGTCATTGACTCAGTGGCTGCCCTCACTCCCAAAGCAGAACTGGAAGGTGACATGGGGGATTCCAAGATGGGTTTGCAGGCACGACTGATGTCGCAGGCACTGCGGAAGCTGACTGCCAATATCAGCAAAACAAGGACTTGCTGCATCTTTATCAACCAGTTGCGTGAAAAGATCGGGGTTATGTTCGGCAACCCCGAAACAACCACGGGAGGGAACGCACTGAAATTCTATGCTTCGGTGAGGCTTGATATCCGGAGGATCGGTCAGATCAAAGAGGGCGAAGAAGTTACAGGCAACAATGTACGGGTGAAAGTTGTTAAAAACAAAATCGCTCCCCCATTCCGAAAGGCCGAGTTTGATATTCTTTATGGCGAAGGAATATCCAAAACCGGAGAAATCATTGACCTTGGAGTGAGCAGCAACATCATCAGGAAAAGCGGCTCCTGGTTTGCTTACGGAGAAACTAAACTCGGACAGGGGCGTGAAAGTGTCCGCAGGCTTTTAAAAGACAACCCGGAACTGTCAGCAGAACTCGAAGCAAAAATACTGGAGGTAGTCAGCACATCCCCGGCCGCAGCTGAAGAATAAATAATAGAGGCATGGTAGCATTGCCCGGATAGGTGGGAAGAATCTGCTTATCCGGTTTTTTATAGGAAAATATGAAAGTATTGAAATTCGGCGGCACATCGGTCGCCAATGCTGAAAGCATCAGAAAAGTCAGGGAGATTATTTCCCTTCAAACCGAACGAATAGTTGTGGTAGTATCAGCCCTGGGGGGCATTACCGATCAAATACTGCAGGCAGCCCGAAGTGCTGTGCATGCCACGGGGCAAGCCGATGCCGAAGTGGCTGCCATAAGGGCAAGGCATACCGAATTAATCCAAGAGCTATTAGGGGAAAACCGTGAAGTTCTGCAATTGGTAGGGAACATCCTGACCGAACTCGAGCAGGTTCTCACCGGGATTGCACTTGTAAACGAAATGACGCCCAAAACCCAGGACCGCATTCTGGGAATGGGAGAAAGGATGTCATCGGTCATTATTTCAGCCTTTCTGGGTGTCAAACTGGTTGACACAGCCGGACTGATTGTCACCGACAGCAGTTTTGGAAAAGCGGTGGTTGATTATAAGGAAACCAATGCCCGGATCATTGAGGCTTTGGGAAATGAAGAACAAACCATCCTTGTTCCGGGATTTATTGCCAGGAACAGGTCGGGGGAATACACCACACTGGGACGCGGAGGTTCCGATTATACAGCTGCCATCATTGCTGCAGCCCTGAATGCTTCATTTCTTGAGATATGGACCGATGTGGACGGATTCATGACCGCCGATCCACGGGTGATCGGAAATGCCTACACAATCCCGGAACTGACTTACAGCGAGGCAATGGAGTTATCGAACTTTGGGGCAAAAGTGATTTATCCGCCTACCATCCTCCCAGTATATAAAAAAGATATCCCTGTTTTGATCAAAAACACTTTTCATCCGGAAGCGCCGGGTACCCTGATCACAAGGAATCCGGTAAACGGGAAAGACCGGCCAATTAAAGGAATTTCCTCCATTCCCGGTATCGCCCTCCTCACGATACAGGGAATCGGGATGGTCGGTGTGACAGGAATCTCCATGCGGCTATTCTCTGCCCTCGCCCGGGAGAAAATCAATGTCATTTTCATATCTCAGGCTTCATCGGAGAATACAATCAGTATTGCCATTGTGGAGCATCTTGCAAAAACCGCCGAGGCAGCTATCCGGAAGGAATTTGAAAAAGAAATCGCCCAGGATCAGATCAACAGGATCCTGGTTGAATACGATTTATCCATCGTTGCTATAGTCGGGGAGAATATGAAACATACTACCGGCATTGCAGGAAAGCTGTTCAGTACCATCGGAAGGAACGGGATCAACATCACTGCCATCGCCCAGGGGGCATCGGAACTCAACATCTCATGGGTGGTCAAAAACAGCGATCTTCACAAAACCCTTGACGTTGTTCATGAATCGTTTTTCCTGTCCGAGAACATTGAATTGAACGTGTTTCTGATCGGAACCGGGCTTGTAGGAAGCAATCTTCTTGACCAGATTGCGCAACAGAAAAAGAAGCTTCTCACCGAAAACCATCTCCGGATTAAATTAACGGGGATTGCCAATGTTGACAAAATGGTTTTCCGGAAAGAGGGAATTGAACCATCGGAATACAAAGAGATGCTCGAAGAATTCGGAACAACCTCTTCGATTGCGGAATTTGTGAGGCAAATGAAATCGATGAACCTCTACAATTCGGTTTTCGTCGACTGCACGGCATCGCCCCAGATTGCCGCAGCCTACCATGAAATTCTTGAATCAAACATATCTGTGGTTGCTGCTAATAAAATTGCAGCATCTTCGGAATACGACAATTATATCAGACTAAAGCATACTGCTGTCCGTAAAGGTGTGAAATTTTTGTTCGAAACGAATGTCGGAGCGGGACTGCCCATCATCAATACCCTGAACGACTTAGTTAATTCGGGGGATAAGATCCTCCATATTGAAGCAGTTCTCACCGGAACCTTGAACTTTATTTTCAATACCATCTCATCTGAAATACCTCTGAGCAAGGCCATCCGGATGGCTCAGGAAGCCGGGTATACCGAACCTGATCCGAGAGTGGACCTCAGCGGCGTGGATGTTGTGCGAAAGTTGCTGATCCTTGCCCGGGAATCGGGATACAGGATTGACAAAGAGGATGTGGTGATCGATTCATTTATTCCCAAAGAATATTTTGCCGGGTCGATCGATGATTTCTGGAAAAAAATTCCTGAACTCGACCAATCATTTGAAGAAAAACGGAAGGTTCTGGCAGCGCGGAACCGCAAATGGAGGTTTGTTGCCAGTTTCGAGGAAGGCAATCCAAGAGTCGGACTTCAGGAAATCGAAAGCACCCATCCTTTTTATGATCTGGAAGGCAGCAATAACCTGATCATATACCGTACTGAAAGGTACAACGAATTCCCGATGCTGATAAAGGGTTACGGGGCCGGAGCCGCTGTCACAGCAGCCGGAGTCTTCGCCGATATTATCCGGATTGCCAGAATCTAATCAATCCGACATGGTGCCGTATCAAAATAAAGGTGATTTGTTTAATACCATCAGGAAAACTTTCATCACCACGCTTTCGCAAATAATTATGAACGGGAAAGGGATGTCGGTAGTATTTATTCTTGTATCCGTTATTTTATCAGCATGTTCATCGGCCATTGAGAAAACCGGAAAAGAAGAAGAGCCTGTGCTTGTGCAGGTATCTGTGATCGACGGGCTTCTGCAGGGAATATACGACGGAACCTATCCGATCGGCAAACTTCTTGACATGGGAAACATGGGAACCGGTACGTTCGATAAGCTCAACGGGGAGATGATGATCCTGAACGACACCGCATTCCAGATTCTTTCCTCGGGCCGGGTAGTCATCCCGGAACCTGAGACACTGACACCCTTTGCAGCCATCACCGAATTCCGGGCCGATACCAGTTTCCTGATTTCAGATATCACATTCGACAGCCTGGAAGCAGCTTTTGACCATTATTTCCCGACTCGCAACCTTTTCTATGCCATCCATATTAAAGGGAACTTCCAGTACGTGAAAACGAGGAGTGTTCCGGAGCAATACAAACCCTATCCTCCCCTCGTGGAAATAACCAGAAAACAGCCGGAATTTGAATTTGAAAATGTGATGGGTGACATTGCCGGATTTTTCACTCCTGATTATGCAAAAGGGATTGCCATTACCGGGTTTCACCTTCATTTTCTCACCTCAGACAGGACAGGTGGCGGACATATCACCCGTTTCACGTTGAAAGAAGGCACCATGAAAGTCGGATATCTTTCTGATTTTCAACTGATATTACCCGAAGAAGGCGATTTCTTCTCAGGGAACTTCAACATTGACAGGACAAAAGAGCTTGAAGAAGTTGAAAAACAATAAGATTCGATGGGCATGAAACACATCATTATTTTAGGTGACGGAATGGCAGATGAGCCATTAGCGGAGCTTGGAAATAAGACTCCTCTTCAGGCTGCCATTAAACCAGCTATCGATGCCCTTGCGCGGAGAGGAAGGTGCGGAATGTTAAAGACCATTCCGCCGGATATGCATCCGGGGAGCGAAATAGCCAATCTGTCGGTGCTAGGATACAATGTACGGGAAGTATTCGAGGGCCGCGGTGTTCTCGAAGCAGCCAGCCTGGGAGTAGCGCTCGAACCGGGCGACCTGGCGCTGAGGTGCAACCTGATCTGCATAAGGGAAGGGAAAATCAAAAACCACTCATCGGGGCACATCTCCAGTCAGGAGGCAGGCGAATTGATCGGTTTTCTTTCGACAAAGCTGGGCAATGAAAAAATCAGGTTTTACCCGGGTGTTTCATATCGGCATCTGCTGGTAATCCGAGAAGGGGATAAATCGCTTGGGTGCACCCCTCCCCATGATGCTGTCGGCACTCCATTCAGAGAAATCATGGTCAAACCATTGGAAGAAAAAGCTGGCCCAACAGCCAAACTTCTGAATTACCTGATTATGAGATCAATGATGCTTCTCGAGTCGCACTCTGTTAACCTGAAACGGATTGCTGAAGGCAAGGACCCGGCAACCTGCATCTGGCCATGGTCGCCTGGGTACAGACCACAAATGCCATTGCTGAAAGATTTGTATGGTATCGACCGTTCGGCTGTAATCTCGGCTGTTGACCTGATCCAGGGTATCGGGGTATATGCCGGGATGAACCTGATCCGGGTCGAAGGGGCCACCGGGTTATACGATACCAATTATGAAGGAAAAGCAAAGGCCGCCGTTGATGCTTTAAGAAACCATGATTTTGTATACCTGCACATCGAGGCAAGTGACGAAGCAGGCCATGAACGAAACCCAATGCTCAAGGTCAGGACCATAGAATATCTGGACAGGAGAATTGTAGCCCCCATTGTGGAAGAATGTAAAAAAATGGATGAACCGGTTGCATTGGCCCTTCTTCCCGATCATCCCACTCCATGTACAATCGGCACCCACACACGGGAACCGGTGCCTTTCATTATCTTCAAACCGGGACAACCGGCCGACCAGGTGGCTGTTTATGATGAATTTTCAGCGCAGGAAGGAAGCTACGGACTACTCGAAGGGAATGATTTCATCCGGCATTTCCTGGGGGAGTGACCACGCATCTGATAACAAAAACAGTTATTCATGAGATATTACAGTACCAACCGTTCCGTTCCCCCCGTTACATTGAAAGAGGCCGTCCTGAAAGGGCTGGCAGCCGACAACGGTCTGTTTATGCCCGAAAGGATCAATCGTTTTGAACCGCAGTTCTTCTCCGAAATCTCTCATCGATCGTTCAGCGAAATCGCATATGAAGTAGCGCTGAAATTTTTTGAAGAGGATGTGGAGCCGGAACAACTGAAACAGATTGTAAATGAAACACTTTCGTTCGATTGTCCCGTTGTGGAGGTTAAGAAAAGCATCTGGTCGCTTGAGCTGTTTCATGGCCCCACCCTGGCCTTCAAAGACGTGGGCGCCCGTTTCATGGCAAGGATGCTCAGCTATTTCCTCGGCGACAACAAAGAGATGGTCAATGTTCTCGTGGCAACATCGGGAGATACTGGCAGTGCAGTTGCCAACGGATTTTTGGGAGTTCCGGGTATCCGTGTCTTCGTTCTTTATCCGAAAGCGAAAGTGAGCAAAATCCAGGAGATGCAGTTTGTCACACTTGGGAAAAACATAACAGCGGTGGAAGTGGAGGGTACGTTCGACGATTGCCAGCGGTTAGTCAAACAGGCATTTCTCGATCCCGGCCTGAACAGGAAACATGTTTTCACATCAGCAAACTCTATCAATGTTGCCCGTTTTCTGCCACAGGCATTTTATTATTTCAACGCATGGGCAAGGCTGGCCGAATCAGGACTTTCCGGGGAAAAGATCGTTTTTGCGGTTCCAAGCGGCAATTTCGGGAACCTCACAGCCGGGCTTTTTGCACGGGAAATGGGACTCCCTGTTGAAAAATTCATTGCTGTCAACAACGAAAATGACGTGGTCTATCAATATCTGCAGTCGGGAAATTACACACCCCGGTTATCGGTAGAAACCTTAGCCAATGCCATGGATGTGGGATCTCCGAGCAATTTTGCCCGTATCCTGGAGCTGTACGGCCATTCATGGGAAAAAATCAGTTCGGTGATCACCGGGAGCAGGTATTCGGATGACCAGATCAGGGAAACCATCCGATCACTATTCCGCGAGACCGGATATCTCTGCGACCCTCATGGCTCATGCGGTTATGCTGCCCTCCGGGATTACCTGCAGCCAGGGCAAACCGGAATCTTCCTCGAAACAGCCCACCCGGCAAAGTTCCTGAACACAATGGAAGAAATCGTAGGAAAAGGAAATATTACGGTGCCTGAAAAACTGGAAGCGTTCATGAAAGGCAAAAAGCATTCGGTTCCGATAGGCAGCCGGTACGAAGAATTCCGGGAATGGCTGATGGATCAGTAAAGAAACCCGAAAAGCCATAAAGGGATTTTACTCCCATATGATGGAAGAGATCATGCTGCGGGTAAAATCAACTTAGGTATCTCTGATGATTTGATAGTGTTTTTCGATCAATTCTTCCATAACATTGTGCATGATATACACTTTTTCAACATTAATGCTTTATGGTCTTAACATTTTTCAATTAAATTGTTTCCGGTCAAAAGCATTTTATAAAAAATGATCCGATTTTGTTCTATGAGAGTCTACCAATATTTGGAAATCCAGTCTCTTGAAGAATAACATAAAAAAATTACAAAATAAACTCATCCCCGTCCCCTCTCTTCGGGAAGAACGGGGTGGCACCCGCAGGGTGGCGAGGTGAGTTATAATATTCTGATTTAGCAAATTAAACAAGTTTATAATTACAGGTTACAGGAGAGGGGGACGAGATGGTGAAATCCTGCTTTCAGTGTCAAGCTACAGAAGAGGTCGGGGGAAAACGACTATTGCCACCTGGAAAGGCAGCAAATTGAATTCTGAAAGTGAAACCTGCTTTATTACTTCAAACATTCATATCCCGGAATTTCGCCTTTCAGAAATTCAAACTGAAGTGTAATATGATCGATTCCAAACCCCGACAGCAGTTCCTTTTTAATTGCCTGGCGGATAACATAGGTTGCCGAAACAGGGATATCAGATTTCAGGACAATATGGGCTTCGAAATGGATTTTGCTGTCGTTCAGCTGCCAGATGTGGATATGGTGGATATTTTCCACCCCTTCGATTTCGGAGACAGCAGCCGCCACATCTTTGGGATCGATCCTTGCCGGGGACATTTGCATCAATATCCCGACCGACTCTTTCAGAATGGAAAAAGTCTGAGCAAACAGGTATCCGCTGATAAACAGCGTCACCAGGGGATCGATCCAGTACCATTGAAGAAACCGGATGGCAATTGCTCCTGTAACGACAGCCAGTGAAGTCAGGGCATCACCGGCCAGATGCAGATAGGCAGCCTTCAGGTTGATATTTTCCTTTCGGTCGCCATGAAGGATGAATACGGAAATCCCGTTTGCCAGGAGGCCAAGGAGTCCAAGCCACAACATCAAATAGGGATCCACCTCACGGAGATGTACGAACCTCCGGATGGCTTCGATCACAAGGTAGACCGAAACAGCTATCAGAACCAGGGCATTGATGAAAGCCGCCAGGATTTCAGCCCTCTGAAATCCGAAGCTGGATCGGTCGGTCCTTGGCCTTCGGGCCAGGCGCCCTGCCATCCATGCCAGTGTGACGGCAACCGAATCGCTCAGATTGTGGAGGGCATCCGAAATCAGGGCCAGGCTTCCTGAAATGAGACCTCCGGCTATCTGCGCCAGGGTAATGATGACATTCAATAAAACCGTGATAAGCAAATTTCTTTCCTGGCGATGATGGTGATGCCCTTTCATTTTTTATGATGTTACGACTTCGCAAATTTAATCCGGAACTGAAAAATATCTAATTTTATGCTGCCGATAAAATTTGCAGAATGAAGAAAACAACAATTTTCATAACCATCCTGATTATTTCAGCAGGATTGGTAAAATCACAGAACATGTCAATTCTGCCCCTTGACGAGTTTTACAAGCAATATAAAATGCATGAGTACATCCAGAAATTCGGGATGAAAAGTGTAGTGGCAGGTTCACCTTACGAAACTGAAGAATTCATCACCGGAGATGTGATCACCACCAACAACATCCGTTATAGAGGGGTTCCGCTCAGATTGAATATTTTCTCTGATGAAATGGAATTCAAAACCGAAGATGGGTCCGTTTTATGCCTGGCTGCCCCTGAATTCACTGACAGTGTGATTGTTGGAAAAGAGAAATATATTTATTGCCCATATGCCTCGGGAAATAAAATACAGAGAGGTCATTTTGTTGTTCTGGCTGAGGGAAAATTAACTCTGCTGATGAAGAAGAATGTTTACCTGAAACCTGAAGAGCCAGCCGGAGCCTATAAGGATGCAGTTCCTCCGACATTTGTCAGAAAGCCGGATGAGTTCTATTTCAGGATTCTTCCCTCAGAAGCAAAAAAGGTGACCGGGAAAAAAGATATCCCTGAACTTTTACCCGATTCCCCTCCTTCATTGAATGAATTCCTGAAGAAGAACAAAGTCAGGTTCAACAAGGCCGAAGATTTGCTTAAGATCGTTCATTTATACAACTCCCAGCAATAATCATCTTCATGGCAGGACAGGAATCACCGGAACAATCCACTGGTATGCGGGGAGGTTTACAGGGAAAGATTTTTGCCCTTGCCGATTGCAACAATTTTTACGTTTCGTGTGAAAGGGTTTTCAATCCTGCACTCAGGAACCGGCCGGTGGTTGTCCTTTCAAACAACGACGGATGTGTGATCGCACGTTCTGAAGAGGCCAAACAACTTGGCATCAGGATGGGAGTCCCTGCTTTCACCATCGAAAAAGTGCTGGTTGAAAACAGGGTGGCTGTTTTCTCCTCCAACTACGCACTTTACGGCGACCTCTCCGGAAGGGTGATGAACCAGCTGGCAACCTTTGCCCCCGAAATGGAGGTTTACAGCATCGACGAAGCCTTTCTTGATCTTACGGGAATATTAACCGATTCGTTGCACGACTATGTGACTGACATCAGGAACACTGTTCTCAGAAACACCGGAATCCCAGTCAGCATAGGCGTCGGACCTACCAAAACCCTGGCTAAACTTGCAAATCACTATGCAAAGAAAAACAAACTCCCGGTAACCTTGCTCCGCGAAGAATCCGACATTCGGGAAATTCTCGAAAAAACAGAGGTTGATGAGATATGGGGGATCGGGAAGCAACATGCACGTTTCCTGCAGCAGCATGGGATCGGCACTGCCGCCGACCTGGTTAATGCCCCCGGTCCCTGGGTAAAAAAGAACCTCTCTGTAACCGGTCTCAGGACAAAAAAGGAATTGTGCGGGTTATCATGCATCGACATTGACAAGGCACCCCCATCAAGCAAGGCAATCTGCATTTCCAGGTCGTTCGGAACTCCCCAGACTGAAAAAGAACCTCTGGCTGAAGCCGTTGCCACTTTTGCGGCAGGGTGTTCCAAAAAATTGCGTAACGAACACTCTGTTGCTTCCCGGATCATGGTATTTATCCATACAAATGCTTTCCGGAACGACCAGCCGCAGTATGCAAAAAACATCGTCATTGAACTTTTATCTCCCACCAACAGCTCTGTTGAAATAGTAAAACAAGCGGTCAGAGGTCTGGACCTGATTTTCAGGACAGGATTCCTATATAAAAAAGCCGGTGTGATTGTCATGGATATCCTTCCGGCAGAAGCAATACAGCAGAATCTTTTCTCAGCCGGTAAGGATGAAAAACAGAGGAGGCTGATGGAATCACTCGACAGGGTAAACCTGAAAATGGGAAAGGATATTTTAAAAATCGCTACACAGGGAACAACCCGGTCGTGGAAACTGAGACAGGAAAGACTTTCACCGGCTTACACCACCAGGTGGAATGAATTACTTGAAATAAAAACCTGAAATTAGCCCGAAATATGTGCTTTTTTTATTCGATGAGCCAGGTTGCACGGAATCTGGAGAACAGATACAACGCTCCGGTTGACGTTGGAACAAAAATTGACCCGGTTCATTTTGTCAACGGTTTTGCATTTCCCGAAATGCCTGTGGTTCCTTCCGGTCCGGTCCGGACGATCCGGCTTTTTCGTTGGGGACTTGTCCCTGCGTGGACCAGGGATGAGGAACAGGCCGACCTGATCAGGTCGAATACCCTCAATGCCCGTGCAGAATCTGTATTTGAAAAGCCGTCATTCCGAAAACCGATTCTTACCCGACGGTGCCTGGTACCTGCCGACGGATTTTTTGAATGGCAGCACGTGGGAAACAGGAAAATTCCCTGGTATATCAGGATCAGAAATTCCGGAATATTTTCCTTCGGCGGAATCTGGGATCAATGGGAAAACAGGGACGGAACCATCCGCTTTACCTTCTCCGTCCTGACCACCGAAGCCAATCCGATGATGGCCGGAATTCACAATTCAAAGAAAAGGATGCCCCTGATTCTTCTGGAAGAATCGGAAGAAAAATGGCTCGATATGTCGCTCCCTGTCGAAAAAATAAAGGCACTCCTAGTGCCGTTCCCCGAAAACCAAATGGAAGCCTGGACAATCAGCAACCTGGTTTCTGATAAAAACGCCGACCGGAACAGAGAAGAAATCAAAAAACCAGCCAACTGGTTTTTCGACAGTACCGGCAACTAACTATTTGAATATCAATTATAATGAACAGAATACTGGTCATATTGGCACACCCTGCACTGCACAAGTCGAAAATTCACAAGGAACTAAGTGAAGCTGCGAAGTCGGTTAACGGAGTATCATTCAACGACCTGTACAGCAATTATCCTGATTTTTACATCAACATAAAACACGAACAAAAACTTCTGCTTGAGAATGATATTGTTGTCTGGCAACATCCACTCTACTGGTACAGTTGTCCTTCCCTGATGAAAGAATGGATCGATGCGGTACTGGAACATAACTTTGCCTATGGAAAATCAGGCATTTTCTTAAAGGGGAAAAGGGTGATGTCGGCGATATCCACAGGTGGCAGTTCGAGCGTCTATTCCGAAGGGGGTGCCAGCCAGTACACCCTCCGGCAATACCTTGCGCCTTTTCATCAGACCGCAATCCTTTGCGGAATGGAGTACCTGCCCCCGTTTGTAATTTATGGATCGCATCAGCTCGAATCCAATCAAATTTTAACATACGCTGGGCAATACCGGCAGTTACTTCTGAAATTGCGCGATAACGGTTTGACACCGAAAGAGTGGGCCACAGTAACGAACTTGAACGATATCCTTTAAAGCCCAATAAATTATGGCTGAACCCGGTTTTCTTCAGCAGGCACTTGTATATCTCCTGGCTGCCGTAGCAACCGTCCCGTTTGTAAAAAAACTGGGACTGGGTTCGGTTGCAGGATATCTGCTTGCAGGAATTATCATTGGTCCATATATGCTGAGGTTCACCGGACCGGAAAGCGAAAAGGTGATGCATTTTGCCGAATTCGGAGTGGTGCTGATGCTTTTCCTGGTTGGTCTCGAGATGAAACCTTCGCTGTTATGGAGCCTGCGGCACACCATTTTCGGCATGGGAGGGGTGCAGGTTGTTCTGACTACGGCTGCCATTGCCGGAACAGCGGTACTGATGGGCTATCCTCCCCATCAGGCTGTTGCGATCGGGATGATTCTTTCCCTGTCGTCAACTGCCATTGTTTTACAAACCTTATCGGAAAAAGGATTGCTTAAAAACAGCGGGGGGCGTTCTGCTTTTTCAGTTTTGCTTTTCCAGGACATTGCTGTAATTCCAATCCTGGCCCTGTTGCCGGTACTGGCCATTTTCGGAGGCATTAATGCACCGGCTTCCCCGGGCGATCCGGAACCGGAAGGATTTGCCTCCCTTCCGGGAATTGTCCAACTCCTGCTGATCGTCAGTGTCGGTTTATCAGTCATTGTTGCAGGGAAATTTGTCGCCAGACATATTTTCCGGTACGTGGCCGAATCGGGGGCAAGGGAAGTGTTCACTGCCCTGGCGCTGCTCCTGGTCGTTGGAAGTGCTTACGCAACATCCGAACTGGGCCTTTCACCGGCTTTGGGCACCTTTGTGGCCGGAGTGATCCTGGCCGAAAACGAATACCGGCATGAACTGGAAGTAACCATCGAACCGTTTAAGGCACTTCTTCTCGGCTTGTTTTTCATTTCCATCGGTGCCAGTATCAATCTGGCCATGTTTATCCATGATCCGGTCCGTATAACAGGACTGGTTTTGTTATTGATCATATTGAAATTCATCACGTTGTGGATCACTGCCAAGATATTCGGTTTGAAACACGGACGTCAGATTCTCTTTGCCCTGGCGTTGGCACAAGCCGGCGAATTCGGTTTCGTACTGATTGCATTCTCAGGTCGGATCAGGATTTTCGATCCTCAAACCATGTCGATGCTGATTATCGTCATTATTCTCAGCATGGCCTTCACCCCTTTGCTGCTTGTCATTAACGAAAAACTGGTAAGACCATACTACATCAGAAGGAAGAACCGGGAAGTGCCTGACAAGATCACCTCTACCGGAAACATCATCATCGCAGGATTCGGACGATTCGGGCTTGTGGTGGGTAGAATGTTGTTGGCCAACGGCTTCAGGGTAACGATACTCGACAGCAATCCCGCCAATGTGGAAATCCTGCGAAAATACGGGTTCAAACTATTTTATGGCGATGTCACCAGACCGGAGCTGCTCGAGTCTGCAGGGATCAAAGATGCAAGACTGTTGATCCTGACCATGGCAGAATACGACGAAGCCTTAAAAATCGCCTCCTGGCTGAAAAAACAATATCCCGGACTGAAAATTGCCGCCCGGGCGAGGGATACCATCCATGAATTTGAATTTTACAAACTCGGAGTGAAAATGGTACAGCGGGAAACCTTTAACTCGGCAGTGGAACTGGGGGCCCGTTCCCTACATTACCTTGGATTCACACCTTATCAGGCATACAGGGCATCCCTGATATTCAGGCACCACGAAAATGACATTATGCAGGATCTTTACAAACACTGGCAGGAAAGTGAAAAACGCTATATGGAAGAAACCCGCCGCTTTTCGGAGGAACTTCTTGAGATATTGAAGACTGAACACGATTTCTCAATACACGACACCGATTATGCCTGGGACATCAGCTCTCAGGAAGCGGGTGTAATGAAAACGGATGAAGGAGGATTAGTGAAAAAAGAGATACCCAACCAAAATGGCGGCAATGATCCCGGCAAAATCGGCAATTAGACCGCACCAAACCGCATAGCGTGTATTTTTAATCCCCACTGAACCAAAATAGACTGCAAGAATGTAAAAAGTGGTATCGGTCGATCCCTGGAATATACATGCTACCCGGCCGATGAACGAATCAGCCCCGTATGTTGTCATTGCGTCAACCATCATTCCCCTGGCCCCGCTTCCGCTGAGAGGCTTCATTAAAGCAGTCGGCATGGCAGGAATAAAATCGGTGTTGAGGCCCATCTCCCTGACAATCCATGTTAATCCGGAAATGAACCAGTCCATCGCACCCGATGCCCTGAATACCCCGATGGCAACGAGGATGGCAACCAAATAAGGAATGATGGTCACCGCAGTCTTAAACCCGTCTTTTGCTCCTTCAATAAAAGCCTCATAAACATTGATCTTCCTGAAAAGGCCCATTCCGATAAAGCCGGCAATGACCGAAAACAGGATGATGTTGCTGACTAGCGATGATATCCGGGTGATTTGTTCCTGGTCAAGTGTTGAGAAATACCAGATCGTTGCGGCGATGACAGCCACCAGTGACCCCACATAGGCCAGAACCGTCCTGTTCAGCAGGTTCAGTTTCTGGTAAAGCGAAACAGCTACCAATCCGGCCATGGTAGAACAAAATGTAGCGATCAGTATCGGGATGAAGATATCGGCCGGATTAACCGCTCCCAGTTGTACCCGGTAAACCATGATACTGACCGGGATAATGGTCAGACCTGATGCATTCAGAACCAGGAACATAATCTGTGCATCGCTGGCCGTATCCTTCACCGGGTTTGATGCCTGCATTTCCTTCATGGCCTGAAGCCCAACCGGGGTGGCTGCATTGTCGAGGTTCAGCATATTGGCTGCAATGTTCATCATCACAGGCCCGTATGCAGGATGGTCTCTCCCAAGCGAAGGAAAAAGCTTGTTAAAAAAAGGGCCGATTAGTTTGGAAAACAGGTTGACTACCCCACCCTTTTCACCAATTTTCATTACCCCCATCCACAAAGTCAGAACTCCTGTCAGTCCAAGCGATATTTCAAATCCGGTTTTGGCCATGTCGAAAGTGGAATTAACCATTGAGGTAAAAACCGCTGAATCGCCCAGAAAGATCAGCTTCGCCAACCCTATTACAAAGGCTGATAGAAAGAAGAAAATAAAAATATAATTCAGAGCCATGGTTCCGGATTATGTAAAGGCAAATGTGGCGAAATTCTTCAATCATTGCAAACAAACATTGAAATTTCAATTTTTGTTGGTTTGATTAATGCAGGAAGGAGGAAAGGATTCAAGAAGAGGTATGATTTTTGTAAATTTAAATTTATCAAGAATTGAATAGCCGCCATGAATAAATTTCTCTGCATAATGGGATTTATTGTGCTGTTATCAGCTTCTGCCGATGGAAAAGAAACCCGCAGGGAGAAGCGGAAAGCCCGTGAAAAAGCGATAATGGAGGAGGTGGACAGTCTCTTCACCAGCCGGGGGCTGCAGTTTCTGGCACAGTCGGCTCAACCCATGGGGGGCGGTCTGATTCACCTCACCTCGGAATACACACTTGAAATCAAAGGTGACCAGGTGACATCTTATCTTCCTTATTATGGGATTGCCTACTCGGCTGAATATGGAGGAGGTGAAGGAGGGATCAAATTTTCGGAAACAGCCGTTTCATCTATCTGGAAAGAAACCAGGAAGGGATATGAAATCAGGATGGAAGTCAAAACCAGGAAAGACAATTACTGGATTCGCCTTACATTCTCTTCACTCGGATTTGCCAGCCTTGACGTGACATGCCAGAACAGGCAACCCATCCACTTTGCCGGAATTATACAGGCAATCCCGGAGAAACCAGGTAACTGACTGTTGATTCAGCGAAATAGGGAATGTGTCCCTGGAATGACCTAATCTCAAGCCCTTTATCTGTTTTCCACCGTAAGCAGAAGGGCATGATACCATCTGCCGGGTTCCCGGTGTCACAGGTATCACCTCTTCCCTGATTGACAATACCATAATATCTACATCAAATCGCACATGTTAAACGCAAATCGATCATATTTACAAATCGAACACCATTATTCCCATAAAAATCGTATTTTTCGCCGTTGATTATCGATCCATCCTAATCAAACAAACTGGCTAAAATGAACAGGAAAATTACTATGATGATATTATTATCGGCAGCTGCCATGGTTGATTCTTGCAGGGAACAAAGCGAATTTCAGGTAAACAAGGTTTATTCAGGGTTCAGACTGGAGGAAAAGAGATTTGTTAATGAGGCCAATGCCGAATGTCTTTATTTCATCCATGAAAAAAGCGGTGCACGGCTGTTGAAAATTGCTGCTGCCGATCCAAACAAGATGTTCAACATCGCTTTCAAAACACTTCCTGAAAATGATTATGGAACACCTCATATCCTTGAACATTCGGTTCTCAACGGTTCGGCGAATTTCCCGGTAAAAAGTCCTTTTGATATCCTGAGGAAAGGTTCACTCAATACTTTCCTGAACGCCATGACTTCATCCGACTTTACCACCTATCCGGTGGCAAGCATGAATGAGGCCGATTACTTCAACCTGATGCATGTGTATCTTGATGCCGTATTCAATCCGCTGATGCTGACCGACAAAAGGATCATGCAGCAGGAAGGCTGGCATTACGAACTCACAGGAAAGGATGCTCCTTTGGTTTATAAAGGAGTGGTATACAATGAGATGAAAGGGGCATACTCTGACCCGATATCGGAACTTTATTACCAGACCGGCAAAAACCTATTTCCCGACAATGTATATGGATTTGAATCCGGGGGACATCCCAATGACATTCCGAAGCTGACTCAGGAATATTTTGCGGCCTTCCACCGGAAATATTATCATCCGTCGAACAGTTATATCATGCTGTACGGTGATGCAGATCTGAACCGCGAACTCCGGTTTATTAACGACAATTACCTGGCCAACTATGAAAAATCGGATAAACAGGTTGATATAACCAATCAGGAACCTTTACGTGAGATGAAAGTGGTGGAAGCAGTTTACGCAGCACCTGAAAACAGCCCTGTAAAAGACAATACCTATCTGAGCATGAGCTGGGTGACCAACGAGAACACCGACAGGACCACCACCATGGCATTTCAAGTGATCGTCAATGCACTGGTGAACCACGAATCGGGGCCGGTCAGGCTGGCATTGCAGGAAGCGGGAATCGGGCGTGAGACCATGGCATGGTTCACTGAAGCAAAACAAAATGTCTTCACTATTGTGGTTCAGAATGCCAATCCTGACGACAGGGACCGTTTCAGGGAGGTGGTGACCGGAGCTATCAGAAAAGTTGTAGCCGAAGGTTTTGATTCCATTGCCATACAGGGTATCCTGAACCGGACAGAATTCACCCTGAAAGAAGGCGACACCCCCCAGAAAGGCCTGATGTATCTGTTTAAAAATCAGCAGCCCTGGATGTATTCAGGCGATCCTTTCCTTGGGCTCGAATTCGACAAACCCTTATCGGAGATAAAAAACTGTGCAGGCAACCGGTTTCTCGAATCACTGGTTGAGAAGTATCTGCTGAACAATCCCCACTCCCTGCTTCTTACCCTGAAACCTGAACCGGGATTGCAGTCGGTGAAAGACAAAGAAACAGAAAAGCAGCTTCAGGCCATCAAGGCCTCAATGAGCGATAAACAACTCGATTCGATCATCAGCGAGACAAATGCCCTGATCCAATACCAGCAGATGGAAGATTCACCCGAAGCGGTTGCAACCATCCCTTTGCTGAAGCTGAGCGACATCCCCGCCGAATCAGAATTTTACCGGATTGAACAGGAAGAAGCCGGAGGAATTCCGGTCTTGTGGTGCAACCAGTTTACAAACAACATTCTGTATTCGACCTTATATTTTGACCTGAGAACGCTTCCGCTTGACAAAATTCCATACGTTTCATTGCTTACCTCAATTCTCGGAAAATTAAATACTGCCGCCTATTCGTTTGGAGAGCTCGACAATCAGCTGAATCTCCATACGGGAGGATTTTATGTGGAACTGAACACTTTCCTTCGGAACAGGAACGATGATGAGATGATCCCCAAATTGGCAGTGACAGCCAAAGCAACCACCGCAAAGGCGGGCAAAATGACCGGGCTTGTATCAGAGATTCTTCTCCGGTCGGTGTATAACGATCAGGAAAGGTTGAAAACCGTGATAACCCGTCTGCATTCGAACCTCGACGCCGATATCAAACAAAACGGCCTGAATTATGCAAGGATGCGCACTTCATCATACATCACCAACAGCGGGATGTTTTCAGAACTTTCCGGAGGTCTTGATTTTTACCGGTTTCTGACCAGCCTGACTGAGAATTTCGACCAGAAATTTCCCGCAATCTGCAAAAACCTGGAAGAAACTGCAGCCCTGCTCTTTAACCGGAAAAATATGATTGCCTCGGTAACATGCTCTGCCGGTGACCTTCCCATATATAAAACCGCGCTGGAAAAAGCTGCCGGTGAGATGCCCGGGAGTGACTTAAAACTGAATGACTGGATATTCACTTTAAACAAAGGAAATGAAGCTCTTCTTTCAGCTTCGAAAGTTCAATATGTGGTGAAAGGATATAACCTGAAGAAACTGGGGTATAAATGGAATGGTAAAATAAGTGTTTTGAACCAGGTGATCAGCACCGACTGGTTACAAAACCAGGTCAGGGTAATCGGCGGGGCTTATGGCGGATTTAGCTCTTTCAATCCTTACGGGGCTGCCTATTTCATGTCGTACAGGGATCCCAACCTCAAAGAAACCCTGCAAACATACGATTCTACCCCTAAATTTCTCGAAAAATTCAATGCCGATGAACAAACGATGACACGCTTTATCATCGGAACCATCGCGAAGATTGACCAGCCGAAAACACCTTCCCAGAAAGGAAGAACGGCTGTCCAGTATTTCTTCGAGAATACCACTTCCGACCTGCTGAACAGAGAGAGAAAGGAAATCCTCTCCACCACAGTTGCAGATATCCGGAACATGAAGCCAATGGTAGAGGATATCCTGAAGCAAAACATTTGGTGTGTTTACGGAAATGAAGCCAAAATAAAGGAAAACAATGATCTCTTCCGGGAATTGATTTCGATCGAAAAACAGAAATAAGGGATGGTTTTAAGGTTTCATCTTAAAGAGATTCAACTTTGCCGCAGTTGCTGCAATGGTATACCTCCAGGGAATCCGGATATGCATTCAGAGAAAATGGATCAACCGCTGCACTGTCTGGGATTCCGGGATGAAATCTGACATTTCCAATATATTTCATCGGAACACCGCAACGGATACACACGAAGCTTCTTTCACCTGAACGGGGTGCTTCAGCCTGATTTGGCATTTCATCCAACCGGTGAAAGCAGCGGGGACAAACCTTCACCGAAGCCTGGACTTCCGACTGGCATTCAGGGCATACGAGCATAAAATCATCGGGTTTCAGCTTTCGTCTTTCCTCAAAACTATACTGGCAATTCCAGCATACATTGAAAGATTCTTCAACTTCAGCATGACATTCGGGACATATTTTCATGTTTTAAAATATTTAGCTGTAATGATGAATGCATTGAAACCAGGTAACTCGCATGTAAGGGTTAATCATTCCGGTTGGTCCCTACAAATGTCGTGATGCCCATTTCATATCTGTTTTTCTTTTAATGGATCATACCTGTACCATCATTCTTTATCGAATTATTTTCCCGGGGGCAGGGCAAATCAGACGGATCGGGGCTTCCGGTTTTTGCCTTTCTGTTTTCAGGAAAAATCAGGCTGAAAAAAACAGCCATTCCAGAAGCAATGATATAGCTGGCCAGCCTCTCTGAAATTCCGGTAAAATCGGCCAGCCATGTTTTCCAGATTACAGCCGACAGGGTACCGGTGATCAGCGAAGCAAATACACCTGCCCTGGAGAACCTTTTCCAGAACAACAACAAAACCATGGCTGGCCCGAAGGAGGCACCAATTCCGCTCCATGCGTATGAAACAAGGCCGTAAACCGATTCTTTCATTATCAGCGCCATCACAAAGGCCACGAGACCTGCCATGAAGGTCAGAAATTTATTGAGGAACAGACGTTGCTTTTCGGGCATTGGCTGGCGCCGCAGGTTGGACCAGATATCCTCTGTGATTGAAGCGGAGACAACGATCACCTGGGAGGAGGCGGTCGACATCATGGCCGAGACTGCTCCGGAAAGCAGGATACCTGCCAGCAACGGATTCAGGAGGGTCATCACCATGACCGGCATCACTTTTTCGGCATCGGCAGCAATGAGTGCTGCATTTTCTCCGATAACTCCCGCCAGTACCAATCTGTATCCGATGATACCGGTCAGGAAAGCACCGCCATAGGCCATGAATGTCCAGATAATGGCAATGATCCGTGCCTGCCGGTTTTCCTCCGGGTTGCGCATGGCCATCATCCTGTTGAGCAATTGAGGCTGGCCTGTATAACCGAAAGCCCAGCTCAGGCCGTTCATTACCAGTAAAAATCCGGTTCCCGTTGTCAGTGTCCCAGTCATTTCCTTCCCAGCAAAATCGGCATGGAGGAGCATTTCTGCAAACCCAATGCCTGTGGTTGCAGCAACAAAGAGGGCAAGTATGGGCAATGCCACGCAGGTGATCACCATAAGAACAGCCTGGAAAGAGTCCACTGCAACAACTGTAATAAAACCGCCAATAACTGAATAGATGATAACGATAGCCGATCCGATCACCATCCCCCAGAATGGATCAATTTTAAAGGTATCGTTGAATATTTTGCCGGACCCGCTGAACTGGGCAGCAAGATATAAGGTAAAAAAAAAGATAATAATCACCGACGAAAGAATGCCGATCTTTTTTTCTGAACCGGGGAATGACCGGAAAAGCAGTCCGGAAACAGTAAGTGCACCCGTTTTTTCGGTGATCCTGCGCAAGGGTTCAGCCATGAAAATCCACAGAAACAGAATACCGGTCACGCAACCCAGGACGACCCAGGCAGCTTTCCATCCTTCGGAATAAGCAATCCCTGTCAGTCCCAGCAACAACCAGGCCGATTCACCTGTTGCACGCTCCGACAGGGCCAGGAACATTCCCGGGATTTTCTTCCCGCCCAGCACAAAGTCTGCGTTGGTCTTTATCCGAAGCGCCGAAAAGACTACAATAGCAGCAATCAGCAACAGATATACAATAAAAACGGCGATCAGCATAGTCAGGCCTTAATCTTGGTAATTTCCAATTGATTAAATCTTCAGAAAAGTTTGATTTATCCCCCAAAATAATAAAATATGTTCAAAATATATTGACCCGGTGGCCAGCAACTTTGCCTTTTCCTTCCTGCTTCCTACTACCGCTTCATACTGCCGCTGCCTTTGCTCATTTCTCATGCCACTTCGACCGGTCGGGAGCAGGTGGCACAGCAACTTTTTTCACCGGTTTTTCTTTCAGTTCCTTCAGAAGTTCCTCCACGGCCCTGGCAATACAGGGATCCTCCCCTTTTGCAAGCTGTTCGGGACGGTCAACCACTTCAATATCGGGAGAAACCCCTACCCCTTCGATAATCCATCCTTCATCAATGTCGAATATCCCGAAACGGGGAATCGAAATATATCCCCCGTCAACCAGCCGGGCATTTCCCGAGATTCCCACCAGACCTCCCCAGGTCCGTGTTCCAATCAGTTTTCCAAGGCCCATTTTTTTGAAAAAATAGGGAAAGGCATCTCCTCCCGATGAAGAATAACCATTGATCAGCATCACTTTGGGCCCGTTGTGGGCAACACCCGGTGATCCGGTCGGTAAAAGCCCGTTCCTGTGCCAATACACCAGGGTATGCCTGTCCAGAAGATCGGCCATCCGGTCGGGAATAAAACCGCCTCCGTTGTATCGGTCATCTATGATCAGTGCTTCCTTGTCATGATAAGAATAGATACCCCTGAAAAGCTCCCTGTTACCTTCCTGGGCAGTATTGGGAACGTGTATGTACCCGATTCTCCCCCCCGACAACTTATCGACCAAAGCCCTTCTTTCATTCACCCAGTTAAAATAGCGGAGTTCCTGTTCACTTGCAACCGGAAGGATCAGTGAAGTCCGTGGATTTTCATCCGAAGGGTTTCTGCCCACAGCCAGTTCTGTTTTTTTGCCTGATCTGTTTTCGAGAACCAGGTAAGGATTATCAGATGTTGTCACTTCTTTCCCATCGATTCGAAGCAGGTAATCGCCCTCTTTCACATCCACACCCTGTTCGGTCAGCGGGGACCTGCGCGAAGGATTCCAGTTTTCACCCTGGTAAATCTTTTTGATAATGTACCTTCCACTGGCTTCGTCGGCAGCCAGTTCTGCTCCGAGCAAACCATTATCTACCCTCGGTACCTTTTTAAAATCACCCCAGTCCACATAAGAATGGCCTGCATTGCTCTCCGCCACAATCTCGTTCAGAATATAATCCAGATCGGCACGATGACTTACGTATGGGAGCAGGACGCTGTATCTTTCCCTCAACTCCTTCCAGTTAACACCATGCAGGTTATCTACATAAAAATAATCACGGAAGATCCTCCATCCATCGGCATAGATCTGGTTCCATTCCCTGACGGGATCAATTTTCATTTCAAGGTGATCAAGATTCAGTTTTCCTGCACTGCTCTTCTGCCCAGGTGTCAGCCTGGTAATTCCGTAATCAGCCCCTGAACGGTACAATGCCATCTTTCTGTCGGCTGTGATGGTTGCCATCATCACCCGTTCAAGAATCTCTTCCGACTTTTCATCAGTAATATTGTATTTCATAAGGTTTCCTCCGCTGATGAAAATCAATCCCCCATCAACTGCCCCGACAATCCGGTAATCGCCTGATTCCCCGGGAAGGGCGACGATGCGGTTGCTGATTCCGGGGAAATCAATATCAACGACGACTTTTCCCTTTTCAGAGGATGATGGCTTTTGGTTGTCTTTGTTGTCACTGTTGTCGCGGTCATCGTTGCCACTTTCTTTTTTGGATTTGGCTCCCGATTTCGCATCCTTTTCCATATCCTTTCCCGATGTGGATGTTTTTTCCTCCTTTACAGGTTCTTCGTCGTTTTTATTTTTAAAAAGGGGTGGACCGTTGGTTTTCAGGACAATGGCATACATCCGGGTTGCTTTGTTGTAAATATAATCGAATTCAAAACTGGAAAATGCGAGGTTAAAGTCCCTGTTTGAAGTAAAAAAAATGTATTCCCCGCAGGCCGAAAAAACAGGTTCATCATCGGCGAATTCACCGCTTGTAAGTTGGGTTTTCGTCCCGCTGGCAATTTCATACACCCAGATGGCTGGTTGTCCGTTGCTTTCCTCTTTCGGATAGGTGATCCATCTTGAATCGGGCGAGAAAATGTAACTGCGAATCTCGTTCTGAGCTGCATGGTCAACTTCGGTTATTTTTCCTGTGCCGGGTTCAAGCAACCACAGTTTCAGGGTACGGTCGGAATAGAGCATATACCGGCTATCGGGTGACCACACAGGTGCATACTTCCATGCAGAAGAATGAAAGGTAACCTGCCGTGGCTTTGCATTCTTTTTGTTCTCTAGAAGGTAAATTTCATACTCGCTGGTTGCATCGGAAATCCAGGAAATGTATTTTCCATCGGGCGACCAGGATGGGAAAATCTCCCTGATTCCCTGCGTTTGCGTCAGGTTTTCGGTGATGCCGTTTTCTGCAGGGACTGAAAAAATGTCGCCACGTGCGTCAAACAGCGCTCTTTTGCCTGTAGGGGAGACTTCAAAACTGTGGATATTCTTTTTCACCTGCGCATAATATGCCAACAGGTTCGGATTGTCAAAATTGAGATTCACTTTTATCTTTTCCGTCTGTGCAGTTTTGAGATTCAGCCGGTAGAGATACCCCCCGTTTTCATAGACCAGTTGTCCACCCTCACCCGAAGGCCACATGACATCAAAGTCCTTGTGAAATGTGATTTGCTTGTGCTGTTTGGTTTTCAGGTCAAATTGCCAGATATTGAGTTTCAGGTCACGGTCGGAGGCATAGAAAATCCTATCGTTGTACCAGACAGGCAACTGATCGGTTCCCTTGAAATCGGTAATCTGCTCCGAAACATTCTTTTCCAGGTCGTAGATCCAAAGGTCGGTAGCTCTTCCTCCCTGGTAGCGTTTCCAGTTCCTGAATTCCCTGTCAACGGGGGTGAATACGATTTTAGAAGCATCGGGTGAAAAAGCTGCAAATCCGCCGTTGACGATCTGCAGGGGTTTTTCAAGTCCCCCGTCGATGCTGATAAGGAAATATTTTCCGTTCCGCTCACTGAACGGGGTGCGGTTTGCCCTGAAGAGGATTTGTTTGCTGTCGGGGGTCCAGTCGAGCACCACATGGTCCCAACCTCCCCGGGGCGGCATGATTCCAACGGAATTATACCAGGTTAGTTGCTTCGGCGTTCCGCCCTGCGAAGGCATGACAAACACCTGCCGGCTGCCGGTGTATTCAGCTGAGAAAGCGATCCATTTTCCATCGGGCGAGATTTTGGGAAAAAGTTCCAGCCCCTCGTGCGAAGTCAGCCGTTTTGCGTCGCCGCCTCCGGCATCCACGGTCCAAATATCGCCTGCATAGACAAATGCTACCAGGTTGCCGTTGATGTCGGGGAAACGTAAAAGTCGTGCATCTTCAATAGCCGATAAGCGGAAGCTGCAGAAAAACATGATCAGGGTCATAAGGGGTATCGTTTTGTTTTTCATGGTATGTAACTTTATAAATGGGTGTACAAGGTACTCTATTTGGTGAAAATTTAAAATAATTAGATCCCCATTCAATGAAAATATTATTTTTGTGCCGCGGTTGTTCATGTAGGGACAAACCTTGAAAGCGGGGTGTGGCGCAGTTGGTAGCGCGCGTCGTTCGGGACGACGAGGCCGCTGGTTCAAGTCCAGTCACCCCGACA
>CAYNBE010000018.1:0-9470 GCA_964395045.1 uncultured Prolixibacteraceae bacterium
AATGATAAAGATAGCCGTGTAAAGGAACATTATCTCCCATCAATTTTTTTGCTATTGGATATAAACAGGTATCGGCAATGGCCAGAATAACTGTAGTGGCAAGAAGGATAAGGGCATGGTTGGGCCTCATTTTAATGTTCTCAATAAGAGCAACCGTTTTCTTTTCGAGAAAGAAGATGCTGGCAAAAAACAACACAAACCCGAAATGGAAGGTTATCAGATACCTGGAAACCCAGTCTGCGGCCATGTATCCGTCCACATCGTTGAACAGCAAAGTTATAAACAGCAACTTCGATGTGGACAATATAAAATAATAGCAGAGAAAATAGGCCAGCACACCTGCCAGAATAATCACTGATCTGCGCATTTGGATAACCGGATTGTTTTCCAGCCGGTACTCTCCGCCCCAATCCGTGCTGTTCCCCAATCGTTTCGAAGCCACCCAAAAAGCTTCTTCTTCATCCAAACCTGCTGCTTTCAGGTCGTCGATCAAATCCAGCAAATGACTTTTTAACTCTTCTGCATCAGCTTCTGTAACAGCCGGTTCTGACTGAATCTTACCCATCCAATCCGCTATATGCCTTTGAAGACTGAATCCCATACTGCTTTCCATGGTCGGGTCTCTTTTTTTTCAACAATTTCAAACTATACCCCGAATTTAAAAAGAATAACTATTCAACCTTCAGAATTCGTTTCCTGTTTTGAGTACTCGTCTGCCTGATAAAATCCGAAACTACAAACAACCGTCAAACAACTTTCAAACCCTCAAACCCTTAAACCCTTCGAACCTTCAAACTTTCAAACCCTTCAAACCCTCAAACCTTCAAACCTTCAAACATATCAGAACCTCTGTCTCAGTTTTCTAAAGCGTTGCAAATACGGTCTTGATTAAATCCCATTCCTGTATATTCTGTTCAAGTTGTTTTTCGCCGTCCGCTAACAGGGTGTAATACCTCCTGGGCCGCTGGCCCGCCTGTACTTTCCAGTAAGACTTTATCATCCCACCGTTTTCCAGTTTTTTCAACACCGGGTAAATACTCGCTTCCTTCCAGGTAATACCGCCGTTAGTCAACTCTTTTACGCGCTGCACAATTTCATAACCGTAACTGTCGCCATTTCGTAAAACCGACAAGATAATAGGGATTGCAGATGCACCCATCAGTTCTTTCGATATACTTTTCATTTTTTTATATTTATCTTACAAATATATGAAGATATATTTTAAATCTTAGTGGAAAGGAATCCATACCTTTCGCAGGATGAATTTGCGGATATTATAAAAATCCATCATCAAATCACATCCTGGAAATATAATTTCTGTCCGATTCAATAGTTGTGTTCGTTCGTTGGCTGCATTATTGACAATTAACGCGCCCGACTTTACAATCTTTAGAAAATGGCTTGCAAATGCAATTTTTGAGGCTCTTTTATTGCGTAAAAGCTGCTTCTGACGGTTAATTTCTGCGTAAAGAGGATGACTTTGACGATACTGCTGCTGAAATTGGTAACCAGGACGTTGCTCACACCAGCGCTTTTTTTAACGTTTATGCTGATCATGATACATCGAATTTTTTTCATCTTCTCCCGCTCCCACAAGTTCTTACGGGTCTGTTACCAATGCTGGCTGCCACAATATGGCCTTGATGGCTCTTGATCCGGGGATTCTTGCGGGTACACTTGCCGCAATGCCGGCAGTAAAAATATCCTGGCATAACAATCTTTGATAAAGATTTATATCATGCCAAGCTAATTGTCATTTAATGAATGAGTTATTCTTTCTTAATCAAACCACTCAATTTATTATAGCCTTAATGGTAGCGGTTTAAACCAGCAAATGGTAACACTTCAAACCGGCGCTGAAATGTCCAGACAATTGTACGGTCGTTGTTTAAAAACATACTTCTTAAGTAGTCTGCTGAAAACTCAGACCGATTTGTTTCTGATTGCTTTATTACAGTTCGATATTTCGAAGACGGGGATGAGCTCAACCAAAATATCCTGGTGAAAAACTTTCGAAGGTTCCAACAGTACGCTTTCTGAAAAACTCATCACCCATTAGGATATGAGCCAGATTGAAAGAAACTTCTGTAAAAGTTAGTTGCACTTTCCCATAAACATAATAATCTTCTAATTCAATGTATCAGGCATCATTATTTTTCGGATTGGACGGATAGTCCAGTCAATTTCTTTTAGAACTTCCTTTATTTCATCGTAACGGAATACCTCCCATGGCATTTGACCATCTTTTGTTTCAGGGTAATTTTGTGCCCATGAAATAGTATATATTTCTTCAATTACTTTTACCAGTGGAGGATATTCATAAAATGCCATTGTTGTTCTTTTTGACCATCAGGTAATACAAACCGTGCGTCGATGGTTGCCGGTGCTTCAATTCTGAAGTTTCCTTTTTCATTCGTATAAATTTTCAATGTTAATCTCTACAATTTTCGTAAGAACTTTTGCTTTTCAATCTACATCTCAACGAAATGGAATAGCCATATATTCATTTCCGTTTTGTATGGGCTTAAGTTCTTATGGCTATTTCATCTGTGGTTATCTTTGCCACTCTTTCGTCGATATTCCAAACTTCACCCAAAGTGTTTTTCAAAGGCTGGCCTTCATTGTCAAAAATCCTGCAATAAATGTTAGAAATTAACGGCTGAGGAGCTTTCCAGTCAGTCCCATTGAAAAAAACAGGAGCAGTCAAACTGATACCGGTGTTTCTTTGGGGTTTAATGTTAATAATGTTTACACTATTTTGCCTGACAATCCAGTTGAAAATCACCCTTGTCTTATCTGATATCTTTATCTTTACCTGTAATGTGTGTAATAAACAAAACAATTCTGCAACATCAGGGGGAACCAAGATAATAATCCCTCATAATCCTTCAAATTCGGATAAAGTGTCAAAGTATGAATTCGAATATAAAATATCAATGAAGTAATTCTATGAGTTTATGGTTACAATCTGCTATTGAACATCTTAACAGCAGACTTTATAATGCATTCAGGGAAAATCTGCTGCCCGTTGCGCCCATTCCCATTCCGGAATGTCTGGTGCGGGAACTGGAGTTTGGTGAACGTTGCTGCACTGACCCGTCTGGTGATCCTTTATTTCCTATCCGGTTCATTTGGCTTCTGGAGGGGAACGAACAACGCTTTGATAATCTGCCAATGCTGGGACGCTCGAGGTTTCATCCGGAGATTCTTTACTTCGATATTCGGCAACGGGCAGTAAATGAACCAGAATTCAGGGATTGGATGGAAACTGAAGGATTCCGGATCAATTTGACAGAAAAGGCTATTGCCATGAGTACAGGATGGATCCTGATCGGCGACCATTTTGTGGAAGATTTGTTTCAAATTGAATCTCTTCATCATGTAGAGTTGCTGTTTCCGGACCATAAGTACTCACCACCAGCCCCCGGGTTCCTTTTCCGATGACAGTTCTCTTACCTTCTGCCTGGCGGAAGCACTGACCGAAGCATTCGACCTGCACACCATCGCCAGGAATTTCGTCCGGTGGCTGGATGACGGGTACTGGACGGCTTGGGGAAATGTTTTTAATGTGGTGAGAACAACCCGCATGGCTATTGAACGTCTTAAGCAGGGAGTACAACCCGATCTGGCCGGGGGAACCGATGATCTGTCGAATGAAAACGGTTCTCTGATGCGGATCGCCCCTTTGCTTTTATACCTGATAGACAAGCCGGTCGAAGAACGGTTTAAGATAACGAAACAAGTTTCATCCATCACCCACCGGCACATCCGGTCAGTCATTGCCTGCTTTTATTACCTCGAATTTGGCCGGCAGCTGTTGGATGGGAAAGATAAATTCGAAATCTATACGAACTTACAGACAGAAATTCCGGCATTCCTTCAATCCTTTCCCGCAGACCCGGCCATAATTGCCCGCTTCAATCGCCTTCTTGCAGGGAATATTTTTAAAGAATCTGAAGATAAAATTTCCGTAAGCGGTTATGTACTGCATACCCTGGAAGCAAGTATCTGGTGTTTGCTGACCATCGGAAATTACCTGGATGCTGTTCTGAAAGCAGTGAATCTCGGTGAAGATATGGATACCACAGGAGCTGTGACGGGTGGCCTGGCTGGACTGCTTTACGGATTTGAGAGCATCACAGAAGAATGGATCAGTCAACTGGCAAGGCATGAAGACATCGAAGACCTGGCAGAACGATTTGCCGGAAAGCTATTCAGCAGTTAACAAAGATTTGGAAACGATTTTTCCTTACCATCAGGAGTGAATTTCAAACAGATACCAAATCCGCCAGGAATATCACGAAATCAGTAATATCCTGATCCACGCTGGCTTTTTCCAGAGAGTCCATGTATTCATTCCTTCTTTCTACCGGAATTACTGTCCAGGAATAACCTCCCGATGCCAGCATAGTGTTGAACAGAAACCGGCCGATCCGGCCATTTCCATCCATATAGGGATGAATATAAACCAATATGAAATGCCCAAGAACTGCCCTGACACACGGCTCAGTTTCACTTTTCAGCAAATCGAATAAAACCGGCATGGCATCACGCACTGCATCAGGATTCAAAGGCGTATGTTTCGATCCTTTAATAAAAACCTGACCGCTCCGGTAACCTGCCAGATCAGATGCTTTTATTAATCCTGCTGCCACACTTGGAGCGAATAATTCGAGAAACCAGATTCCAAGGTCATCATCCGCAACTTCACCGGCATTTTTCCCTTCCATGATTTTCCTGATACTCGATTTTACTGCCTGAAATGCCTGATAATAACCCCTGGCTGCCATCGCATTCCTTTCTCTGCGATCTTCTTCATTGGTCTCCGGATTCCAGTTACCAACCCTGACCCGTTCAATAAGTAGTGTGGTCACCATGTAACCTTCTATGGATAATGAATGATAAGCGTCTTCGGTATACCTGTCTTCCACAGATTTCAGGTATTCTTCAATATCGGAAGGTAATTTCTTTGGTTTTGGGAAATGATCAATGACCGTCTGGCGATATTGTTGCCACATTAGCGTTATCCGGTTGGCATAGGGCGATATCGACCTTTTGTCTAATTTTAACATCAGTTTCTCTTTAAACGGATCATCCTCCCTCGCGTTATAACCGGCACTTTTCATGGCATTCATTATTTCATCAGCTGTTTTATCGTTTCCGATATTCCGGAATGCCCCTGCCAAACGACCGGCAACAGTACTTTTCCCTCCATTCAGAAGCTTATTCAGTATACCGGAAACATCTTTAACCATTGAAAGGCAGGTCCGGGCATCGGTCGGATTGCTTTTGTAAAAGTCAGAACCAATGATTGTCAATCCCTCAGAAAGTGAATAAACCTGAATTCCGTTAATGGGAATCCTTGAAGATCGATCAGGAATATCCAGTTTCAGATCGAAAAATGAGGTGCCGTGTAAAAGTTGAATGATATTATTACTGGCTTTGGGTGAACGTACCAGCAATTGCTTGGGGACTGAAAAGTTGCCCGCATGAATCGAAAGAGACTGTTCAGGAGATAAACACCATTCATTTTCGAACCTGGAATTTATGTAGACTGCTGCAAAATACCAGAAAGACATGTACCACGATGTGGTATCCCCTGGTAATTCTTCCGGCCGGCTGGAAATATACCATCCTCTTATCACCTCTTTTAAGAACCCGTTTTTGATCAGCCGCTCTTTGTGGGTACGCGACAGGTCAGATGATTTAATTACTGCAATGCCTCTGTCATTCTGGAACTTCTTCAGTTCCTCCAATGAAAATGCCAGTTTTTCAGATGGAGTTGTCATGGTATTTACCTTTTACTTATTCCGCATCAAATTTAGTAAAAGATGTTGTATTATTTTTAGTTTATTCTGCTGTATTGTTTTTAGTATTTCATGTTGAATAAATTCCAATAATATCAGCAAGTTAGGAAATCCTATTCCTCTTAGGAATCTTCATCCCTGCCCTTTTCGCCATATAAAAGAAGGGTCTGATGGTTCTTCCGGACCGCCTACCTTTCAGGCATTGATCATACTGCCGGTCACATTCCCGGAAGTCATATTTGGGGTAGAAGCGGCTGATCCGGTGAAAGTATTCTCTGCCGGCTTCGTCAAATTCATGGGCAAACGAGAATCCCAGATTAATCCAGTCAGCATAATCCTGGGTCAGGTCACACTGAAATGCTTCAATTTGCTTAATGACAAACTCTACATCCTCTTGCCTGTCATTTTCTTTGAATGATCCACGGCTCCTCCTTATGTTTGGATGATAGTGTTGACGGCTTTTATTTTCTGTCTTTGGCTGCCATTTTTGGACAAATTCATGTGCTATGATTACCGGTATTTTGGATGAATAAAACATTCAGGATCATAGGGTAAGAAACAGGGACGGGAAACATCAGAACCTGATGGATCGGGCTTGATATGCCATGTAGTTTCAAAGTAGTTGCTGAGTGCCTCAAACCATTCCTGATGAGTGTTGTTCTGAAGGTCAATCTCTACGACGGTCTTTATACCATCTCCACTGGGTGAAACAAAGCAAAGGGCGATTTCAATCTCCTTGCTTTGCAGAATTTCTTTTCTCAGGGATTCCGGGGAATGATCAGGCAGCACAAAGGGGATGTGATCCATATCGATGGTTATCAGACCGGAATGACTTATGAGATTTTGAATATTCCGGTAGGAGAAAAGTCCGGAAAATGTTACAAAATCAAAAGCCATTGATTTGAAACGCTTTGCTTCTTTGGGTTCCTGAATCGACCTTAAATGGTTGGTCCTTGCCTTGAAATACCGACCAGAAATAAACTGATGCACTTTTGCTACTGTCACCGGTTTATGGTGTGGTGAGCAATTGGTGATAGGGTGGTAATAGAAATTGAAGTATGATATTTCCATGCTGATTATTCTTACTGATGTTTTTCATATAGATTACTTTAGACAAATAGACACTCCTTAGGGGCTAAATAATCCCAGCTGGGTCACCAAAGCAAAGGAGGAAAGGTTTTTTATCTCTCCTATATTGTTTTAATTTCAGAGTATGCAGGTAATCACGAACTTCATACCCTCGTAAAAGATGCAGAGACATTGAAATGTTCAAAATTCCTTCGCATTAAAAAGGGCGAGTTTGTGCAAAATGTGGTTGAAACGAACATTGCCGAAAATCATCTCACTTTCTGGAAGAAGCTGATTGGGGTGGCAAACGATCCGTGGATTTACAGCCAGCTGAGGGTGCCAAGCCTTTTGTTTGACGATGTAGTGGTCGCCCGTATCTGAGAATAGACAATAAACTCATTCCAGCTTTTGCCAAGGGAATGAAAGATTGATATTCAAATCTGAAAATTCCGGCCGCTCATTTCAAAAAGGCAGCAACTCCCCGATCGAGCCATTCAATATATCCAGCAATGTCAAAATTGGTACCCCGGGGTTCAATCAAAGGTTTACCTGAGGGATCAACTATTGCATAGAGCGGAATGGTGTTGGTATTGAACATTGAGATTTCAAGGTCCTCGTTTTTTTTGCCTATTGTTTTCTTCACTTTGCCATCAATCTTTGAGGTATAAATTTCCGAGTCAGGAAGTTTTGTGCGATCATCTGTATAGAGGCCAATCAGGACAAAATTTTCACGGATCCGTTTCTGGACTTCGGGATTGGACCATACTCGGGCGTCCATTTCCTTGCAGTTGGAGCATGCATGACCTTTGAAATCGATCAGCACCGGTTTATTTTGTCTTTGTGCACAGGCCAGTCCCTGATCGAGGTCGTAATACCCGTTGAGGCCAAATTCAAAATGAAGAAAGTCGGCATATTTGGGTTTCTCACAGAGTTCATTAGTGGAACCTGCGGGGCTGGTTGAGGAACTCCAGTTATCACCAACCGCTTTGAGCAAGTTGAATCCGGATGTTTCACCGGGAGGGAGCAAGGCTGAAATTCCTTTTAACGGAGCACCGAAGAGACCGGGTATCAGATAGATAACAAACGAAAATGTAGCAATGATCAGCAGGAGTCGGAAAACTCCGATGTGTTTCAATTCTGTGTCGTGGGCGAATTTTAATTTACCCATCAGGTAGATACCCAACAAAGTAAAGAGAACGATCCAGATCGACAGGAAAATGTCTCTGGAGAGGATGCCCAGGTTATAAACGGTGTCAACCACTGATGCAAATTTCAGGCTGAATGCAAGCATGATGAAGCCAAGAACGACCTTGATGCTGTTGAGCCATCCTCCCGATCGGGGAAGTTTTTTCATCCATGATGGAAAAAGTGCAAACAGTGTAAACGGAAGGGCAAAAGCAAAACCGAATCCGGTCATCCCGATGGTCGGACGAAGCACATCACCCGATGCAGCTTCCACGAGCAGTGCCCCCACAATGGGGCCCGTACACGAAAAGGAGACCAGTACAGGAGTCAGTCCCACGAATGCGGATGCGAGGAAGCCCCCCTTGTCGACCATCGAATCGGAACTATTTACCCATTTTGATGGCATGACCATTTCAAATGCCCCGAAGAAGGAAGTTGCAAAAACCAGAAACAATACAAAAAAAAGCAGGTTGAGAATCCAGTGAGTGCTGAGGGTGTTGGCAAATCCTGCTCCGGCACTGGTTAAGGATACTATAAGACCCAATGAAGCGTACAACAAAAGGATAGAAAAACCGAAGACCAGCGCTTTCAGGATGGTAGTTCCTTTATTCCCCGATCCCTGTGAGAAGAATCCCACTGTCATTGGAATCATGGGGAAGACGCAAGGAGTTGCCACTCCTGCAAGTCCTGCAAGCATGGAAAGCAGGAAAAAACGCAACCATCCTTTTCCAGGGCCACTGCCTGTTTCTGCCTCAGGAGATTCGCCGATGGGGGAAATTCCCGAAGTTTGGCTGATTGTACCAGCCGGACCCGGTTCAGTGATAACGGTAGAAGCTGCTAAAGGGGTCCCTGTTTCCGGGGAAGCTTTTGACGTTTCTTCTGTGCCAGTTGCTTTGGTAAGTGTCCCTGTAATCAGGATGGTGAATTCTTCATCACGGGGCGGAAGACACTGATTGTCATCACACGACATAAATGTTACATATCCTTTTATGGTCACAGGCAATTCAGACACTGTAATTCCTTGTCTGAATTCAGCTTTCAGACTGTACATCCCGATCGACATCAAGAAATTCGCGTCATATTTCACCTCAGGCTTGGTAACTGAAAATGGTTTTCCGTTAAGGGTATACCCCGAGGGGGTTTCAAAGGTAAATCCGGTTGCAACAGGCCCTCCTTCCGGGATATCGAGCGAATATAGGTGCCAGTTCTTTTCAATGGTTGCTCTCATCACCAGGTCATACCGATTGACTCCTGTTTTCTCACTGCCAAATTCCCATGTAACCGGATTAAGTACCTGTGACTGGACAAGGTACACTGATAAATTCAATATTACGGCGAACAATGTTCTCTTCATCATGGTTTTGTTTTGTAACTAATTGTTTGTCAGGGTAAAATATTGCAAATTGTATT
>CAYNBE010000018.1:9480-29448 GCA_964395045.1 uncultured Prolixibacteraceae bacterium
AAAAATCACGGTTCAATCCGGAAAAAGGTCAGTAATGATATTCAAAACATTTTTTATACTTTAGTCTGAAATTCAGAATCAATTCCGGGCTGAATGATTGAGGAGGAAATTCAGGAACCGGAGCATAGTATGGATCTTTCGAAAAATGGAAAGTTACAGGATATTTGTTGTCGAGGATGACACCTGGTATGCCGATTTTTTGGAGCATACCTTGTTGCTCAATCCTGATTTTGAGGTTGAGAAATTTTCGACGGGAAAAGAATGCATAAGCAATCTGTATAAGAGACCTGCCCTGGTTACAGTCGATTTCCGGTTGCCCGACATGAACGGGAAAGAATTGCTTGAGAAAATAAAAAAACATACACCGGATATTGCTGTGATCATCATCTCCGGCCAGGAAGATATTACCACTGCAGTTGAGCTTTTAAAAGTTGGTGCCTTTGATTATATTGTCAAGGATGAGGAAACCAGGAACCGGCTCTGGAATTCGGTGCGGTTGTTGCGCGAAAATCAGTCCCTGCGGGAAGAGAATGAAAAACTGAGGGTTGAGGTGGGCCGCAAATATGATTTTTCGAATATTCTTATCGGAAACAGCAAGGGGATCAGACAGGCGTTTTCGCTGATGGAAAAGGCCGTAAATTCCCAGATCACGGTGTCAATCACTGGAGAAACAGGTACGGGTAAAGAATTGGTAGCCAGGGCGATTCATTATAATTCGGAGCGGAAGAAACATCCCTTTATTGCCATCAATATCGGGGCAATCCCTAGAGACCTGGTCGAAAGTGAATTGTTCGGCTACGAAAAAGGTGCCTTCACAGGGGCAAACACCCGAAAGTCGGGGGTTTTCGAGGATGCACAAAAGGGGACTATCTTTCTGGATGAAATTGCCGAAATGGACCTGAACATACAGACAAAATTTCTCAGGGTTTTGCAGGAAAGGGAAGTCCGCAGGATTGGAAGCAACCAGACGGTTAAAATCGATGTCAGAATCATCACGGCTACGCACAAAAACCTGAGTGAAGAGGTAAAGAAGGGGAATTTCAGGTCGGACCTTTTTTACCGGCTGATGGGATTGCCGATTCATTTGGTACCGCTGAGGGAAAGGGGAAACGACATCATAAAACTTGCCCTACATTTCGCAGATGCTTTCTGCAAGGAAAACAAACGTGAGAAAGTGGAATTCACGGAGGAAGCAATCACAAAGCTGATGAAATACAACTATCCCGGAAATGTCAGGGAACTGAAAGCAGTCATTGAACTGGCGATTATTCTGAGCGAGAACAACAAAATAGGTCCCGGACAAATCAACTTTATCCCCGTGGAGACAGGGGAAGAAACATCAGCCGAAGAGCTGACCCTGGATGAACACATCCGGAAGATTGTCAGGAACTGTCTGCAGAAGTACGACTACAATCCCACCATTGTGGCCTCAAAGCTGGGCATCAGCAGGCCTACGGTGTATCGGTACATCAGGGAGTTTCATCTATGAACCTGACCCGGCTCAATTTGTAACCTGCGCAGTAAAAGAGACTGAAAAGGGCACATTCCCGGCAGGTTGTACAACCGATAGATTTCTCAGTCGGAATCCGATCAATACATTGTACCGGTTACCCCGTCCGGTAAAAAAGGGTACGGGGGTTGTAGTAAGCTGGATGTATGTATCTTTCCCTCCATCGATTCTGCCAATTGCCCCTCCGCCGCTTTGCTGGTTGCCGTCGGTGAGCCTTATGACCTCAAGGATGATAGACCCCTGCATTTGTGTCAGATCTGCATACAACGTATAATTGGTGTTGTGACCAATTCCTGTGATGTTCAGGTAGGTTCCCGCCAGGCTTTCTGCCACCACCGGGTTGAAATCATTTCCTGCTTCAATGACAATAAGATCGGAAGTGTTGAAGTTCGGGACTCCAACCACAGTCACATTCTGTGCTTCTGAGTGAAAGGCCGTGATGACTGAAATCAGAATTATGAAAATGTTTTTCTTCATGCGACCTGAATGCGTTAATAATCTGCAATGGTATAAGAAATATGAATGACCGAGTTCCCAGGAATATCGAGGAAGGAATAGTCAGATATTTCGATGGAAAACTGGAGCTGATGCCCGAATCCGATGCCATTCCCTGTGTAGCAACCTCCGATTCCTGATATGAGCATCTGGGGAGAATTATTCAAGATAACAGGAGAACCAACAGGTGTGCCAAAAAGACCGGCACCTCCGGCACCAGAACGCGCCGAAGCCTGAAGCTTGATCTGGACTCCCGATGGAATATCGCCGATCGCCTGGACATAAACACTTCTCGCAGGCCCGCCTGCCGATTTGGAGGAGGTGTAGTTCAGCCAGAGGGAGTTGTTTGCAGCAGTAGTACCGGAGGCACCCAAACCAGCTTCCGAAGGCGGAGTCAGATCAAGTGAAATGTTGTTGTTCCCTTCGGGTTCCACATCCACCAGTGCAATTTCAGGGATCAGAACATTGAATACCAGGTTAGGCTGGGCTTTTACCTCCATCATGCCTGCCAGCCAGACCAGCAAAAAGAAGCATAGTCTGCCTACCCGAAATTTTTCTGAAAATATTATTCCTTGTTTCATGTGTTTATTGTTCAATATAGTCTTTCTGAGTGTCTTTCCCAATCCATTCACAAATATCCGGAATTTTTCCAACTGATCCAGGAATAAACGCTCTAAAGAATACTTTCCTTTATGTAAATCATTGAATGCCTCACTTCTTATGATCATATCTCTTTTTAATTGGATTTACGTCCAAACATCTCAGTGTGTTCCTGTTTCGGCCCTGGTTTTTTGAATGGCATCTTTTAGGGGAAGCAGGACATTTCCTTCGAATGCCACTATAAAAACACCCGGAATCAAATTTTTCAATTTGTCACGGTGTCGTCTTGCCTGCCTGACCGACGTGAACCTTCCGGAGAAATAACGGTATCTTCCGTCTGAGATGTGTTCGAAAAGATCTTCTACCCCCTTCAATTCACCGGAGTTCAACCATATCGGACTGATTGCTGAAGCCACCTGCACTGAAAACCAGATTCCGGATTCGGAAACCGAAGGTGTTTGTATTCTTTGGTCCTGATTATGATTTGGTTTCGATCCGGTTGATGTTTCCAGGGTAAGGGCGGGAGCCGGTTTAAACACCACTTTTCTGGTCCTTGGAACAAGTTCTATGTTTATTATTCTGTTTTCACCCTGTTCCAGAACCATCTCAAAGCTTTCTTTCACCAGGGAATATCCCGGATCGATGTTGTTTTTATAAACAATCAGAATCCATTTGCCTGGTCTTAGCCTTGGAAATTCAAAAGTGCCGTCGGGATTGGAAATAATCCGGATGTTTTCGAGGTTGTCTTTTATCTCTATCACAACATTTCCGAGGGTTACCGCTTTTTCACCGGGGGATTGGGTTGGTACGGCTTCTTTTGTTATTGTCAACCTACCTTTTACCGAAGCCGCCCTGACAACCTGAAGTATCAGCCTGGTGGTCTGCGCTGAATGAACCACAACGTCTGACGGAATAGGGATATTCAGGGTTTCATCAAATCCAAGTCTGTCACGGCTGGTCAGCAACTGGTATTTCCCAGCAGGGAGGTTGTTAAACGAGAACCCGCCATTTTCGTTTGTGATTGCTGTACGTCCGTTCAAATGGAATAATATTCCCCGTAACGGTTTCCCGTTTGTCCCGTTCAGGACTCCGGCCACATTTCCACCTGCTTCGGTTTTTCTGACGGGCAGGCCGAGTTGAAGCGAATAAGTCAGGGAGAAAGTGAAATCAGGTTTCTCCGTCTCATTCTGGAAAAGCATATAATAACTGTTGGCTGATATCCTGTGCCGTTTCAGGAAGGAATATTCGAGTGTGAACTGAAACAGGTTCCGGTTCAGGTAATATTCTTCGATGGTGTAGCTGTTCTGTACCTGGAAGGTGGTCCGGAGGTTCTTTGTAAGCTGGCCGTATGCTGAAATACCCCACAGCAGGTTTTCCTGGTTGGCAGAAATGAACCTGTTCATATTAGAATAAGAAACGAAGGCCTGGGTGTTGAACAAATAAGTTGGCCGGTACGAAATGTTCAGCCTGGTACGGTAACTGTTCTGCTGAACCGTTCCGTCCGGGCTTGCCAGGTTGTTGACGGTTTTTCCGAATTCCCCCTCCACCCGGTACTGGATTTTGTTCAGTTGATGGCTGAACTCCCCGTTCATAGAAGTGGTATGATAATCGAATTGTTTTACAGGCATCCTGTCTTTTCTTCCATAATCCAGGTAATAAGCCCTGAAATTCATGTTCCTGTTTATCCGGTATGAGGCCGATGCCATCAGTGAATTTGAATAGGGAGCCGTGCCGAAAAGTGTGTCGAGCGCTGCATTTGTGAAATCTTCCCTTGCTGAGAGGTTCAGACTCAACGCTTTGGTGACGGTCACATTCAGGTTGCCACTGTAAAACCTTGCGTTTCTGTAATAGCCAGGATAATTTTTCCCGGTGTTGAAAAATGAACCGGATAAACTGAATCTTTTCTGGTATGAATGCAGGAATATTCTGTAAGCATCGTCACTGTTCCCTGCCATCGTGCCGACAGAGTATTCCATTTCGGCAGAGGTTCCGCTGAAAGGTTTCAGGATGGTGCTCACGCTTCCCAGGTAAGCCTGTTGGAGTAGGGGATTGTTCTTTTTTGTGAGGAAATGAAGTCCGATGGCATTCCCTTTGCGCAGGCTGAGATCGGCATAGGCAGCCATTTCGTTTTTTATATCTTTGAAGAACCGGGGTTCCACGTATAAAAGACCAATCCGTGAACCATTTTTGCTGATGAAGGTCTGCTCAGTTCCAAAGCCGTAGCGGGCCGACTCGATGAGAGGTGTGAAATTGTATGATTTATTTCCGACAAAAGATTCAAAATGCTTGTTTTTGTATGAGATATAATATTCGTCGTACAATCCGAGGAAGGAAAGGTCGAGGTTGTTGGGGCCACGAGCCATAAATTCCAGTTTGTGTTTCATCCCGGTATCCAGGTAACCACTTCCGCTTGCTTCAAGCTGGTACCCCTGATAATACTTCCCGTCACGTCCCCTGGCAAGATAACGGGTGGACAGAGTGACCGGAAAACGAAGATAAAGATCGCTTTTTTCCGGCTTATCAGGATATACCAGCACACTTCGGAAATCGCGCTTTTTTACCTCTTCCGATAACCAGGCTTCCACACTGAACTGGTAATATAGAGGTTTGTTAATTTCGCTTCCGGTAGATGCAACAACCCTGACGGTTGAGTATTCCCCGGGGCCGAGCTCCACCTGGGAGGGAGTGGTCAGGTTGCAGTTAAAGGGCTCAATCCTGAATCTCTGTTTCTTGTTGCCGGTATTTTTTAACTGGTACGAAGCATGGATGATTTCTCCGCCTGTCACATAGTCGTCGCCCTTCAAAAATTCAAACAGGAGACCTTGTTTGACTGCCACCTGGAACTCAATTCCCGATGAAAAAACTTGCTCCCCGGAACCAATTAAATAAAACGACGCATTCAGAGAATGTTTTCCTGCAGGAAACTGGATAGGAATATTAAAACTGGCCATCTGGATGGCGGATTCGCCGGGGGCCAGCAGGATATCCGCAGGCGGAATGGCCAGCCTCAACCCAGCAGGTAAAATGAATTCTCCACGGATAGCCTGTTGAGAGGCAGAGAGGTTTGTAAGCCTGAACACCACATGGTTGATCCTTCCCGGCTCAAAAGCCAGATTCCGGGTAACAAGCACCGTTTGAACGGAATCGGTTGCTTCCGCAAGAAGCGGAAACATGATTGTTAACCGGAACAGCATGAAAAGGAAGGCCGCTTTGTACATCGTTACAGCTCAAGTGTCAGGTTGGTGCCAAAAACATGGTCTTCATCGCAGTCGGCTACCAGCACCCCGCTGTATTTACCGGGTACGACACCTGAAATGGCAATTGAAAACCTGGCAGATGTCCCCGGATATATCCTTCTCCGGTCGGTTCTGAATATCCCCTGTGACACTCCTTCTTGGTTGAAAAGCTCAATTCCGACTTCGGGACGGAGTGCTCTTTCTCCTGGATTCTCCAAATCGACATCGAGTACCACACCCGTGTCTTCTTTCCGGAGGGTCACATTCAGGAACTGAAGGTCTCTTGTGCCGGTTTCCCCAATGTGTGTGATAACCTGGATAGCATATCTCATCACGGTATTGATGTTCATCCCTTTTTGATTTGCTGTGTCGGGAGGATTTATAGCTTCAAGCAGAATGACACTCCAGTAAGTCCCGGTCAGGGAATCGGTTCCCGGAACATCCACTTCAAATTCAACCGACCTGGTTTCATTTGCCTGAAACGTTATGAATGACTGGTCGAGTGAAATCCACCCTGCGTTCGACCTGGCGCTACTTCCCGGATGGCTGTATCTGGTATCCCCTGTATGAGAAAACCAGTAATCGGTTTGAAACAATCTTACTGCGGTTCCTTGTTCCGATATATTCTGAAGCTCAATTCTCCCCCTCATTTTCTCACCGGGTGACAGTTTCATTTCGTGTGTCAGCCCATTCAAAACAGCTATCCCTGCCCGGAGCTGCATAGAAGCCCAGAAAATGAAAAAAATAATCGTGAGTATCAATTTCCGGTTGTTTGTCGACATAGCTATGGTGTTTCGTGAATATTTAAAATATCTGTAATAATCTGCAATAAGATGAGCTGTAAATTTAGGAAAAAGAATCCGGGTTGGTTTGAAGGCATATTAAACAAAAAGAGGCTGTCTTTTTCAGAAAGCCTCTTTTTAGGGTGAAATGATCAATTAATTTTCAGTGATCGTATAAGTAATGGTCACTTCGTAGTCATCTGAAACCAATTGGGACCAGCTGGTTGAATTATCATCAGCCATCTCAATCGAATAGCTCAAAAGGCTTCCTTTGTTTGCGCCATTCTGTGTATAGCAACTTCCAATACCAGTAATTACGTCAACTGTACCGGAAGTTAACAGAGTTTTAACGCCTGTAGTTGTTCCCAAAGTGCCTTTCCCGGTACTGCTGGTGGCTGCCTGAACCTTCAGAGATACTCCGCTGGGCAGGGTCCCTGTGGTGATTTGAGCAGTGATCCTCCTGGTCTGACCTGAATTGACAACAGAAGTATAGTTTAACCATTTTGTAGCATTGGTTACTGTAAAATCAAGCGGATTTCCGGCTTCGTTTGCAACTGCCTGGGTTACATCCATATCAAAACCATCATTGTTAGGTTCGATATCAAGAAGGGCAATGTTCGGAATCCCGATGGTAATTTTGTGAGCGTCGGTGTTGTTATCAGCAGCTGTAACAGCTCCGGCAAAAATCAGGAGAAAGGCGAATGAGATAATTGAGTTTTTCATTTCTGTAATTTTTTAATTTGTTAATACTTTATTTTTTGTTTTTTATTGTTTCTGCTTCTGTCTATGCATCTCTTGTGCCAAATTTTTAATGCCTTGATTATGAGTTTCCTGTGTAGTTGACAATTTGGTTTCTGTAAAAATTTGATACACGTTTTATCAATTCTTTACGGGCTTACCTTGTTTCGATGTGTGAAAGTATTTTTGAGTAGAGGATACCTGGATCAAAGGGTTTGGTAACAAGGTCCTGCATACCACATTCCATAGCGGCTTGCCGGTCTTCATGTGCAGTGTTGGCAGTTACGGCTATAACCGGAACATTGAGTTTCAGTACCTCACGCATATACCGGACAGTTTCAAATCCGTTCATTTCGGGCATTTCAATATCCATCAGCACCAAGTCGTACGATTGTCGCTTCAGGCTGTCAATGGCTTCTATCCCGTTTCCTGAAACATCAGCATCCACTTTCCATAAATAAAAAAGAAGCTGCATCATTTTCTGGTTGAAATGATCATCTTCAACAAGAAGGATTTTCTTGTTGCGCAGATCATTTTTCCCTCGGTCTTCATGTATTGGGAGCCTGTTTTTGCAGGGCTCTGTCTGCTGATTATTCTCCTCTCCCTTGTTTCCTGCATTCAGCATGTTGTAATGACTTAAAATTTGATGAACAAATATTTCTGAAGCAGAATATCGTCCAAATTCATACCAAATAATGCAAGGTGCAGAAAAACAACATGTTGTAATGTTGGTATTAAGATTAAGTGTAAAATTTTGAGAAAATTGTAAAGGAAATTTCCTGCTTTTAAGTGAGACCGGTTTACAGTTGAAGCAGGGAATGAAAAATGCTGCCAGTCATGGAATCAGGAAAAGGGGGCCTGATATGTTTTGAGATCAGTTCCCCTTGCTTTCTGTTGCCTCTTTCAGCTCAAGGCACAGTTTTGGAAACCACTTAAAATAAAACTCCATCAGTGGGGCAAGTTCGGTTCTGTCAGCCTGAGAACCAGCGAGTTGGTGAATTGATCTAATGTTCCCGGCAACTTCATCGGAAGCAAGCAGGATAATACTTGATTTCAGTTTATGTGCCACTTTTTTAAGTGAAACAAAATCGTTTTCGGAAAACGCCTTCAACATCTCCTGGTGATATGCAGGGGAGATATCCAGAAATTTCCGGATCATTTCAATGGCAATTTCCTGGTCGTTGCCAAGGGCCCGTTTCAGCTTTTCAGGGTTGCTGTATTTTTTCTCAGTTTGGGGAGCGGTGAGGTTGGGATTTTTGTAGTTGCCGTGACCACCTGGAATGCCTCCTGTCCATTTTTCAATGGTAAGCCACAGCAATTCAGAACTGGCCGGTTTCACAATGTAATCGGTAAATCCGCAATTCAACGCTTCCCTTGAAATTTCTTCCGAATGATAAGCAGTCAGGGCAATGACTGGCAGTTTCAGTCCCAATTCATTCCGGATGATCTTTACAGTTTCGAAACCGTTGAGGAGAGGCATTTCGATATCCAGGAAAACAATGTCATAATTCTTTTGCCGGAGTAGTTCAACGGCTTCCTTTCCATTGGGAGCAAGGTCGGTCTCCATATTTTTCAGGGAAAGGAGTTTCCTCCCGTAAATTTGGTTAATAGGCTCATCCTCGACAAGAAGTACTCTCATGTGTTTGTCGTGCCATTCTGCAGATCCATCCTTATGTGGCAGTTCGTCCGATTTCTCAGTACCAGTATCTTCGCATGGGAGAGTAAAACTGAAACAGCTTCCCTTACCCGGTCTACTTTCGACAAATATTTTTCCGCCGTTTTTCTCGACAAATTCCTTGCACAGGATCAGCCCGAGACCCGATCCCTTCTCATTTTCGGTTCCATATCCGGGTGATGCGGCTGGGAAGCTGAAAAGCGACTCGGCTTTTTCTGCGGGTATCCCGATCCCATTGTCCGTAACCGCAACATTCACCATTCCTTTGTGAATGAACGCTGAAATATGAACGAATCCTCCGCGATGTGTAAACTTGATGGCATTCGATACCAGGTTTCTGATGACCAGTCTTACCGAATCCTGATCGGCCAATGCAGATATCTTTTCTTTTATTTCGGTTTTGAGACGGATGGATTTATTTGCAGCAGCAGATTCGTATAACCCGGCAACCTCGCAAATGATTTCATTGATTTCAAAAACAGCAGGTTTCAAATCCAGGGTATTGGCTTGGAATTTGGTCCAGTTCAGCAAATTTTCGAGTAAATCGAGGGTATTCATGGTCGATTTTTTCATCCCTTCCAATAACTCCCTTCTTTGGATTTCATCCATTCCCTTGTCTTCAAGAAGTATTTCGACAAGCGGGATGAGGGTACTGACAGGTCCTCTCAGGTCATGTGCAATGATAGAGAAAAGTTTATCACGGGCAAAAATGGAATTCTTCAGCTGCTGCTCAGTTTCTTTTTTTGTGGTGATGTCCTGGAAAACCACCAGTACACTGTCGTCGTCGTCAGCTGCAACCTTCGGGTATTTCGAAATATTGATGTCGACCCAGACGGTTTTTTTCGAGGTCTTGTGAATCATCCTGACTTCCTCAAAGCTGAAGGGTATTTCTCCTGAAAGGACTTTTCGGAGAATCTGGTTACTTCTCGATACATCGTCGGGATGAACGACAAGACTGAATGAATTCCCTTTCATTTCAGCAGGAGTGAACCCGTGGATGTTTTCGCTGGACGGATTTGAAAAAATGCAAATGCCGTTGCTGTCAACAATAGCTATTCCGGAAAGTGAATTGTTGACAATAGCCTGTAATCTTGCCTCATTATCCCGGATTTTCTGGTAGGCATGTACTTTCTCAGTAATGTCTTCTTTTATCCCGATGTAGTTGGTTACATTCCCCTGGTCATCTTTCAATGGCAAGATAATGGCTGATTCCCAGTATAACTCCCCTGTTTTCTTAACATTCCGGATACTTCCTTTCCATTGTTGTCCGGCAAGCAATGTGGACCATAATTCCCTGTAGAACTCCTTATTATGGAACCCCGATTTGAATATTCTCGGATTCTTTCCCAGTAATTCTGACTTGGTATACCCCGAAGTAATCGTGAACCAAGGGTTCACATATTCAATATTTCCTTCAGTATTGGTTATAAAAATGCTGACAGGACATTGTTCTGCTACTTCTGAGAGCTTTCTGATTTGCACCATGTCTGCCTTCATTCTGGTAATATCCCTGACAAGGAGCAGAACTTTCTTCTTATCAATCGGGGATATCCGGATTTCGTAAAACGTATGTGACTGGCCTGTGTCAATATCATACTCATAGGCGACAACGTTTCGGTTGCAGAGAGCTTCCCTGATTTTTTCGATATGCAGCTTTTCGTGATTCCCCAAAACTTCTCCGATCATTTTGCCGGCTTGGTTCTCTGGTTTGATGCCTGTGCGTATGTGATCTACCGGACTGAAATCCATGCAAATACCATTTTTGTCAACCACAAGGAGCATGTCAGGGATGGCCTGGAAAATTGCTGCCAGTTGCCTGGTTTTATCAACGGCTTCGTGTTCCTTTAATTTTTCGTATGTAATATCGATGGTTGTCCCGACAATTTCGGATATTTCCCCTTCATTGCTGATTACATTGCGGTTGGTCCTTAACCAGATGGTCTCCCCGTCGGGTTTGATGTATCTGAAATCAAGCTTTTCCATGGAGTCTGCAGAACCAGTATTCATCAGGAAATTCTCCAACGCATGGATGTCCTTGGGGTGAACATATTTCTTGAGAGAATCGAATGTGAATTCAAATTCTCCCGGTTCAAAACCCAGCAATCGGTACATATTATCCGACATCTGATACCGAAATTTCCGAAGGTCGAATTTCCAGCTTCCCATCCGGGCAATCTCCTGAGCCTGTTTCAGCGCTTCTTCACTGATCCTGAGCGATTCTTCCCTTCTTTTCCTTCCGGTTATCTCATAATTAGTTCCCCTGAGTTTCACCATTTTTGGCCCCTCAAATACGGGTTCCAACCTTGAATAAAACCATTTTTCCTTTCCGTCGGGCATGATCATACGAAAGTCATAGTCCCCGCTCAGGCCGGTTCTTTCTATTTCATCTACTTTTTGGTAAATCTTCGCAAGATCATCGGGATGAACCCTTGAATCGAAATAGCGTGTACTGGGTGCAATCTGGTTGGGTTTTAGTCCGAACAATAAAAAAGTATTTTCCGACCAGGTGGTTTCCCCGGTTTTCAGGTCAACCTCCCACGTTCCCATTCCCGCCAGTTTCTGCGCTTTTTTGAGGTCTTCCTCGCTTTTTCGTAACTTTCTGCTGGCCTGAAGCAGGTTCTCTTTAAGCCGTAGTGCATTGATACCATAAGCCAGATTATGGGCAATGTCTTCAATAAGCGAAATATCGTCACGACCAAAAAAGTCAGGTATTCCCGAATAGACCTGAAGCAATCCGAAAACCTGCATGTTGTCGTCTTTGATCGGAACAGCCACCGCTGACCTTAAAATATTCAGTCCCGCATCTGTGATCAATTTACCAAGGGGCTTATTTTCAAGAATGTCGCTGATCACAACTGTTTTCCCTTCACGAACAACAATCGCTGCGGGTAAATTCCCTGTTTCCGATGTTTCTGACCAGGATCTTTTTAACCGGATTACCTTATCAGCCTCCTCACCTGACCAGGCGACAGGTTTGATCAGTTTTTCATTTTCGTTTTCCTTGTAGCCGATCCATGCCACCAGATATCCACCTTCATGGGTGACGATATCACATATACGGGAAAGCAAGTTTTTTTCGTTGTCCGACTTCAACAAAGCCTGGCTGCAAAGCCCGGCCAATAAAACTTGCCTGTTCCGCGATGGTGATGTTTCAAAATTTAAAGGCTCAGGTTTCTCCCGGACATCACTTTTTTGCAAAGCTGCCAATTGCCGTTTCAGACTATCCACTTCGGCAATCAGTTCACTCCTGGTTTTACGTTTGACGCCCATCCAAGGTAATTTGAAGGCCCCTAATTTAAGATTTAATTTGAATGACAGCAATGATGGTTCATATTATTCGGGAATAGTGAAGTATTATTTACTTTTTTAAAGATTGTTCAGCCTCATAGTTCAAAATTTCAGGATTTAATCAATTTGTCAGACGGATTGCCCTATAAACTTTCAACTTATCATAAATATCAATGGAATGACGGCAGATAGTCTTTCCGGTATGAATTTGGCTTTCATGAATGATTTCGCAGGATACAGTAATAAGTACATCATTGAAAGAAATTTCTTATTTTTTGCAAAAATCCTTCAGGCAAACGGGTTTCAGACTGCACTGATCGGAAAGATTCATCTGAATGGCGATCCGCAGGGATTTGATTACTGGAATGTGTTGCCAGGTCAGGGTTAGCACTGTAAAAGTAATAACACCGTCCTCATTATTTGGACGGAGGATCATAATACAATACCTTGCTTCAACCCCCTCCGGGGTTGAGGACAAATGCATACCCGCTGTTACCCCGGGAGTTGCCGGGGATATTGGACTTGAAAGCTTCCGGCTTTATTATCTGCATTTACCCAGGATATGACCGGTGATATCAGACTTCAAAGCCTCTGGCTTTGCAAGCAGCATCAGTCATATCCCAGTAAGCCCGGCTATCTTCTGACAATGAGTTTCTTCTGCAAAGTTGTTTCATTGCTGATAAGCCTGACAAAATAAATTCCGTCGGCAATTCCATTCAGGGAAATGTCAACGGTTTGTTTTCCAGGAGCATATCTTTTTTCTCCGACACTTCTGACCCTTTTCCCCGAAATGTCTTCAACCACGATTGTGATACTCCTTTCGGTGTCGAAGCCAAATGATACGCTGCATTGATTGCCGGCAGGATTCGGATAGACAAGGAAATCGCCGTTGGATTTCAGTGCTCCGGGTGCCGAGGTTTTTATGTCAACAGTCGTGAATGCTTCGGGCGAGCTCTTCATTGCTTCGGCAAATCCAAGGCTGTCGGTAGCAATGGAAAAGAATTTATATTTCACGCCGTTCTTCCCCTTAAACTGGGCACTGCCTGGAAGCGATGCGACTTTCCAAAGTACAAAGGCACTGTCGTTTTTGGATACAAAAATGTTGTATTTTGCAATTTTGCTTCCCTGGTCGTTTCCTGACCAGAATACCGTAAAGAGCGAATCTTTCTGGGTGGGAGAGAGAGGTGCTACCGAACTCACGGGTACCCTGTCATCGATTTTGTTGCTGAATGTATTGGTAAGAATGGGCGCATTCATGTCGAATATAATCGAAGCCCTGTTGCTTATCTGGTCACCATGGGAGACACTTTGTTTCAGTTTGCAGCTAAATGTGACATTTCCCTCCCCTTCGGGGGCATTCACATTGGGTGGCAGGAATCCCAGATCGGGATCTTCGGTGAGTTCCAGGGTAATCCGGTCAAGTGAATGAAAATCCCAGGAAACAACACCTGAAACAGTGTCGAGTTTTCCGTGAACCTGAACAATAATGCCCTTTTTGGGAAACATATCGACCAGTATCCTGAATTCTTTGGCATATTCCTGGATTTTTACAGTAGTATCGCCGAAAGCAATCCTGTTGAAACTGAAGGTGCTGAGATCGAACTTTGCGATGTCGAGTGTATCTTTTATGAATACCTCCAATGCTGCAGCACCTGCGGTTTTTTTGTTTTCGAAGTAAATGGTATAGTTCAGGTTCCCTTCTTTTGAAATATAATGGTCAGCAGTGTATCCCTGAGGTCCCGATTTTTCGTTTGGGTCAAAGGAAGTGACTCCCCTGCTTTTCAGTTTGTTCTGTGATTTCTTCCTGAATTTGCGCCAGCATCCTTCATTGGCATCGTAGCCATCTTTGATATCAATGGCCATATTGACAGCTGCGATGCCCAGGTTAAGTGCCGTTCCGATACCTGGAACAAAGCTGGCACCGCACTGAACCACCGATCCCATGATGGAAACTTTGTTCCACAACCAGCTACCCCAGGTATCTTTTCCTTCAGGTTTGAGTTCTTCAGGAGTGATGTACCCGATTGGATCGACGGTTTTGTCAATGACCGACCAGCATGCAAGACCCGGCACGACGGCGCTTCCCATACCAATCATTCCGTTGTACCATGCTTTCATGGCGGCAGCAGTGATGCATGCCCTGACCTCGGCAGGCATGGGCTCGGCCGATTTCAGGTTGTAATCAATCTTTTCATAGAGCGGATCAAGCATCCAGGAATCCATGGTCAGTGAACCCGTTCCGTTTAACAATACCCTGACGCGAACGCTTTTGGAAGTACCGGCTGCTATATAGGGAATATAGAAAGGATAAATCCTCATCCGCTGGTTTTCATACCCCGACAGGGTATCAGATATAAAGTAAATTTTCACGGAATCACGGAACCGGGTGAAATTTGGGCCCATCTCCTCCAAAGCTTTTGGCATGACTATGTTTACATCGGGGAATTCAACTTCAAGCCCGGGCAGGTCGTTGACTACATAAACGAGGATAGTCCCCAGGGCATCGGTGTTAGAAGTATTTCCGTAATTGATGGTGAATGTCTGCCAGCGGTTGATCAGGAACCGGTCACGACCCGTTAGACCCAGCCAGGGTTGGCTGCGTTCCCCCTTTTCGATCGTGAACCACGCAGGCAGGTTCAGGGTATTCTCGCCAGGCGTTTCGATGACCACATCGTAAATACCCAGCGGTTTGTTTTTCAGGTTGAATTTTGCCTGCAGGGACTCACCAATTCCGTCGGTCACCCAGGTTGAGTCGGCTTTGATGACCGTTGTTCCGGCTTTCAGGGAAAGGGTACTGCTGTTTTTAAATCCGGCTCCGAAAATATACATTGTAAGTTGTCCGGTATTGCCCCCGAACCGGGGCTCGGCTGTCTCCACCAGCGGATGGAAACTGGTAATCCCCAACGCAGAGGACGATAAAAGATAATGGCCGTACGACGGAGCTTTGTTAACCGTGACAGTATTGTTTGTTTTGTCGATGGTTATTCCCTGTTTGATCCTCTTCCAGGTTAATCCAGCATTGGGAGAATGAAATACTTTGAGCGAATCTTCAATGTTGCCGTTCAGGGCATCGTCGCTATAGTTCAGTTTGATCCAGTTCAGGGAATCGTTGTAAAGTGCCGGTGTGTTCTTTACCCTCCACCACGTATCGACCGTGCCGGTGGCAGTGGGATGCTGCTGATACCCGTAATTATCGAAAACCAGCTTGTTGACAGGTGTTTTTGCTTTGGTACTGGCTGAAGCTGCGAAAAAGTTCCAGGTCGCAGCCGATGTGTTATCAATGTCCTGGGCAATGGTAATGCGTCCGTAATTTTTTATTTTCGTAGAATTCACAGATGCTGGTATGGTCAGGATTGCCCCCGGTTTAACAGTGCAGCCCGCGGCCGATCCCGTGAAATTCATGTTTGGCAGATAGTTGGTGCCAACAAGGTTAATGGCATTATCGACATAAACAGTTGCCATGATCGACGATGCACTCTTGCCCCCTATGGTGCGGTCGCCTGTACCCGTCAAAAAGATTTCGCTGACATTGATCAGTTTGTTGTTTTCAATATCGTCGGAAACGCCTATTTTAAGTGCGTATCCAGAAACCGGATTGTTGGAGATAAGGCCTTCGTTCACTAGACTCCCGTTTACAGTCAGATATACTGTATAATAGGGTTCATTGTACATGGTGTCTAAAACAGTTGCTTTCCCCAAGAACAGGTTCCCAGGCAATAAACGTGCTTTCCCGGCAAGGTAAAAATTGCCTGAAACGGTCATGCCGCTCAGCCATGAATTCATTACAAATAAAGTGTCATTTGATAGGATAGTGCCGTTGTTGATCCGGAAGTCCTGCAAGGTCAGCTTCTTCCCGTTGGTACGCATTTTTGACTTGCTCCAGTCCCAAGTGTTTCCACTGAAAGTCACATCGCTGTCGAGAACAATCTGCCCCAGTGTATCGGGAGTCAGGAAGTAACCCTGGAAGCTCTTTCCGGCAGACTGTTTCAGGTGCTGGTCGGCAGTGCCGGCCAGTTTCGTCTGGTGCGGTTTCCATACACCGTTGTTTTCAATGTCACCGAATATATCCAGGTACAATGCATACCCCGACTTCGGATCTTTCAGAATGGTCCCGTTGTTTATGAGTTTTCCATTCACCGTCAGAAAAGAGGTATAATAAGGCTCATTCTGGAGGGTGTCGAGGATTGTGACAATGCCGTTGAAAACATTTCCGCTGAGGACTTTCAATTTTTTACTGATCCTATAGTTGCCGAAAAACAGCATATCGCCGATCATGGAATTGTCCAGGTTCAGTTGATCGTTGGATATAATGGTCCCATTGTTCATCCTGTAGTTTACAGTTGTCATATTGAAGCCATTGGTCCTGATTTTCGATTTGCTCATATCCCAGGTATTGTCACTAAATGTGACCGGGCTGTCCAAATAAATCTGGCCCAGGGTATCGGTTGTCAGGAAGTATCCCTGGAAACTCTTGCCTGCAGCCTGTTTCAGATGCTGGTCGGTATTGCCGGCCAGTTTTGTCTGCTGAGGTCTCCATATCCCATTGTTTTCAATATCGCCGAATACATCCATGTATAAAGCATATCCTGTTGCCGGGTCTTTAATGACAGTCCCGTTGTTGATGATTTTTCCGTTTACTGTGAGGAAAGAAGTATTAAATGGCTCGTTCTGAAGAGTGTCAAGAATGGTGGCAATTCCGTTCAATATGTTCCCTGAAAGAGTCTTTGTTTTTCCATTGATCTTGTAATTGCCATAAAATTTCATCCCGTCAATGGCTGTGTTTTTCAGGTTGATCTGGTCATTTGAGATGATTACGCCGTTGTTGAGCCTGTAATTATGGGCAGTCAGCTGAAATCCGTTGGTTTTTAATGTTGATTTGTTCCAGTCCCATGTATTCCCTTCGAAAGTCACATCACTGTCAAGTATTATTTGCCCTAAGGTATCAGTGGTAAGGAAATAGCCCTGGAAACTTTTTCCGGCCGTCTGTTTCAGATGCTGGTCGGTGATTCCCAGGAACCTGGTTTCAGCCGGATGCCATATCCCCTGGTTATCGATGTCATTGTAACAAAGGATATAATAACTGTATCGTGTAACCGGATCGATGATCACCTTTCCTTTGTTAATTATTTTACCGTTTACAGTCAGATAAGATGTATAGAATGGTTCGTTTTGGAGTGTGTCAAGGATGGTGACAATTCCATTCATGACAATATTCCCCAATGTTTTAAGCTTTCCGCTGATTTTGTAATCTCCCTGAAAGATCACTTCATTAATAGCGGTGTTCAGGAAATTTATCTGATCATTTGAGATAAATTTTGCATTGTCGATCCTGTAATTCCTGAAAGTCGGAGTGAAACCGCCGGTTTTGAAAACAGCTTTGTTCATGTTCCAGGTGTACCCGTCAAAGGTGACATGGCTGTCAAGAATGATTTGCCCCAGGGTGTCGGTGGTAATAAAATAACCCTGATAACTTTTTCCGGCCGACTGACGGAGCCTCTGGTCGGTATTACCTGCTAACCGTGTTTCCAAAGGTGCCCAAACCCCCTGGTTGTCGATGTCATTGTAACAAAGGATATAATAACCGTATCGGGTAACCGGATCGATGATCACCTTTCCTTTGTTGACGAATTTACCGTTTACTGTCAGGTAAGAGGTATAATACGGTTCATTTTGAAGGGTGTCAAGAATGGTTACAGTACCGTTCATGACGACATTTCCCATAGTTTTAAGCTTCCCCCTGATTTTGTAATTCCCGTCAAGGGTGATCCCATCGAAAGCTGTATTTAGCATCTCCAAAGTGTCGTTCGACTGGATTGTTCCGTTATTAAATCGGTAGCTGGTTGCGTTGAGTTTGTAACCGTTGGTCTGGATAACAGATTTCGTCATATCCCAGGTATTGCTGTAAAGGGAGATATTGCTGTTTAGGATGATATCACCGGAAGCATCGGTTGTCCTGAAATATCCCTCAAACCTTTTACCGATCCCCTGTCTGATGTACTGATGGTTGCTACCCTCAAAAGAAGTAGAATTTATAGTCCATATTCCGTAGTTCTCGATGTTCCCTTTGATTATTAGGTAAAATGCATATCCCGATGTGGGGTGTTTGCTAAATGTGCCGTTGTTTACGATATTCCCGTTCACAGTCAAATATGCAGTTGTGTAACTCTCATTAATGAGCGACCCGCCGGCATTGATAGTCAGGTTTGTTACAACAGGACTGGCATTCAGGGAGACAGGTCCTGCAATAATTATGTTGCTCCCGGAAGGAGGAACAATCCCGCCTGTCCATGTCGAAGCCGAATTCCACAATCCACCGGCTACAGTCGAAGTAAAGGTAGTTTGGGCTGTAACCTGCATCCCCCATGCACTCATTAGAAACAAACATGTCCAGTACAGGAATTTTCTTCCGGTAACAAATTCTGTTTTCATAATATCTGATTTTTAAAATAATATGCTGATGAAGACCCTGTTATCCGTAATGACAGTAATTGTAAAACCAATTGTGACCAACAAGATAAAAGTAACAAAATTTCTGGTAACAGCATCCCCTCAGTCCTAAATATCCGGAAAATATCATCACTCCCTGAAGCGATCCACATTATTTGTACCCTGAGGAAGATTTCCCCATTCCGGGACTACGATTGGTCATAAGCCTTGCCCTGCCAGCTATTTCTTTCCTGCAACCTTTTTTTCACCCTGGCTGTGAACTCATGGTTCTTCAGGCCCCAGGCCGGTGCAATCAAAATATCGGACGGGGCCTGGCTTGTGAACCTCTCCACCGTTATCGCCGGATTCAGGATTTCGAGGTAATCTGCCACAGTTTCAATATATTCGTCGGCTGTAAATAAATGGAATTCATCGGGATATCTGGAATACCTCTCAGCAATGGCTGTGCCTTTGTGTACCTGAAACTGGTGAAGTTTGAGGTTCCCGACCGTCAGTTCCGAGATGGTTCTTGCCTGGTCGAGCCAGTCTTTTCTGGTTTCACCCGGTAGTCCGATGATCAGATGGGCTGTAGTGTTCAGGTTCCACCGGGCAGCTATGTAAAGCGCCTTGACCGAGTCACTGAAAGTATGCCCACGGTTGATCTTTTTCAGGGTAGTATCAAGATGCGATTCAATCCCGATTTCAAGCATGATGTAGTGATCTTTGGCAAGCGAAGCCAGGTAGCCAGCTTTTTCTTCATCGATGCAGTCAGGCCTTGTTGCGATCACCAGTCCCCTGACTCCGGGAAAAGAAAGCGCTTCTTCGTAGAGGATACGAAGCCGTTCAACCGGAGCATACGTGTTGCTGAACGACTGGAAGTAGGCCAGGTATTTCATTTCCGGGTATTTATGTGCGAAAAATCCGATTCCGGTTTCCAGTTGCTGCGAAACAGAATATTTGACTGCACTGAAATAGGGAGTAAAAGCGGCATTGTTACAATAGGTACACCCGCCAAAACCTTTGCTGCCGTCCCTGTTGGGACATGTAAATCCGGGATCGACCGAAATCTTCTGAATTTTTTCTCCCTTGAAAAACGATGTGAAACGAATTCTAAAATCGTTGAACCTCCCCGGGTGTCCCCATAAAAACTCCTGCATGACCGGATCTTTTTGTGCAATAAAGGTATAAAAACCTGCCAACCGGATAAAATAAGTGTTG
>CAYNBE010000019.1:0-29264 GCA_964395045.1 uncultured Prolixibacteraceae bacterium
TCGCCATACTTCTGATTCAGAACCATAAAATTATGACAACTTAACAGCCGATTATTCATCCGGAATGATGTTGTAAAACATGTTTTCCTGTTTTTCTTGTGCCCATGGTTGTGATTATGTTTTAGCATTCCATTTGCCCCTGATTCTTACGGCTAAAGCAGCCGGAGCGGACAGGAGCCGGATGGACCTTCCACGCCGAAGGTAAATACTCCTGAAGTGAGCCTGCCATTCCGCCGCAGCAAATCACGGTTTTCCCCCGTTCAGGCAGTAATGGGATTTGATGAACCGGATGGAAATCCTGAATTATCTGTCCGACGACTAATAATGGGCTTGATATTCTATAACAAAACTGCATGTCCGTATAGGTGTGGGTTTCAGGAAAAATCCAGACATAGGTTTTGTTGTCCTGAATCAGTTCACTGCTTCGGACGACACAACAACCATTCTTCAAAGAAACCGGATTGGAATGACCCGGAAAGATTTTATTTGGTGCTTAGCAGCAATTTGTTGATGTTCTCGACAAACATCTTTTTCGTTTCCTCTTTTGAACGGGCTATGCCTGCCATCATGGTCGGCTTGCCTTTTCTGGGGATATACAGGAAGGCCGGAATGCTTCGTACTCCGAAAACTGCTGCAAGTTCCTGCTCTTTCTGTGTGTCGATTTTGTAAATGCGGATTTTCCCGTCAAATTCGCGCGAGATCTCTTCCAGTATCGGGGATGCAATTTTGCAAGGGCCGCACCAGTCGGCATAAAAATCGATCAGGGCGGGCATGTCACCAAGAAATACCCACTCCTGAGGCGATGTCTCATAATTCCAGATATTCTTCAGAAATGTGGCTTTGGTCAGGAGAATACTGCCCCCGCCCGCCTGCGCGGATGACTGCGAAGTGCTCCCTGTTGCTGCCGCAAGCTCTCTGCCTTCACCGGTTGGCATTTCGGGAGCCGGATTCTCTGATCCCGCAGCTTCTGCCAGGGCAACTGTTTCAGACTTTGCATTTTTTTGTTCTCCTCTTGCATTGATGTTCCCGCATGAAAAACCAAACAGGGCTACGACCGCCGATAAAATAACTGCTCTTTTCATCCTCTGCTCTTTCATTTCAAAATTCATTTGCAAATGTATGATATAACGTAATATTGTGAACATTGTTCATTAAATATATTTATATATATAACTGCATATATTACAAAAATAAGACCAAATAATACCGGAATCATATCAGTTACTCGGGTTGTGATTTTTGGTATATGCAACGGTTGTTTCCGGTTGTTGTCATCACTTGAATGATGATTTTGGGCCGTTTTGTTTGAAGAATTGAGAGTGAAAGATTATATTCGTAAAAAAAACACACAAAATGAAAAGAGCGCTATTTTTGTTGGCTTTGATTACTTTGGTTTCCTGCGGGAAACAGACACGAAAAGATATGGAACCCGGAAACTATCTGCCGGAGACTCCCCGGCTTGTATCTGATATTATGACACCTGAAGTGCTCTGGTCTTTTGGCCGGCTGGGTGAACCGGCCGTTTCCCCTGACGGGAAATCGGTGGTTTACACTGTTACCTTTTTCAATATCAGTGAGAACAAATCGTTCAGTGATGTGTATTTGCTCTCCCTCGAAACCCGGGAATCGAAAAGAGTGACCGGCACCGTGGCGAAGGAGTCGGGGGTTCAGTGGCGGCCCGATGGTAAAAAGATCGGGTACCTGTCGTCCGCTTCCGGAAAGTCGCAGTTTTGGGAAATGAATCCAGATGGCACGGGTAACAGGCAGATCACTGACTCAGAACTGGAAATCAATGGATTTGGATACAGTCCTGACCAAAAAAAGGTATTTTTCCTGAAGAGTGTGAAACTTGACCAGGACATCCACGACCTTTTCCCCGACTTGCCGAAGGCAAACGCCCGGCTGGAGAGTGATTTGATGTACCGGCACTGGGACAGCTGGCATGATTACACATACAACCACATTTTTATTGCCAACTATGACGACGGAAAGGTTTCGGATGAAAAAGACATCATGGAAGGCGAACGATTCGATGCTCCGACGAAACCATTCGGAGGTACTGAAGAAATCGACTGGAGTCCCGACGGAAGGATACTGGCATACACCTGTAAGAAGTTGACCGGAAAAGCTTACACCCTTTCCACCAATTCTGACATATACCTGTATGACACTGGTTCGGGGGCGACTGCCAATCTGACGGAAGGCATGATGGGATATGACAGGAATCCGCGCTTTTCTCCCGACGGGAGACTCATTGCCTGGGAGAGTATGGAACGCGATGGATACGAAGCGGATAAGATCAGAATTTTCACTGCTGACCTGCAAACCGGTGAAAAGAAGGATCATACCACCGATTTTGACCAGAATTCGGAACATCTTTGTTTTACGGCCGATGGTGAATCGTTGCTCTTCATCAGTTCATCCGAAGCGACCGACCAGATTTACAGGCTGGATTTCGCCGATGGAAAGATCACTCTTCTGACCACCGGGATTCATAATTACACTTCGGTGGAACCGGCGGGCGATAAACTGGTGGCTGCCAGAGTATCCATGTCATCGCCGGCTGAGCTCTGGTTGGTTGATCCCGCAACCGGTTCGGCAGAGGAACTGACTTTTATTAACAAAGGGATCATGGATCAGCTTGTGATGGGGAAGGTGGAAAAGCGGATGGTAAAAACCACCGACAACAAGGATATGCTGACCTGGGTGATTTATCCCCCACATTTCGACCCTTCAAAGAAATATCCGGCTCTGCTCTTTTGTGAAGGAGGGCCGCAAAGTGCCTTGAACCAGTTCTGGTCATACAGGTGGAATTTCCAGATAATGGCTGCCAACGGATACATCGTGGTCGCCCCTAACCGGCGCGGAGTGACCGGTTTCGGCCAGGCATGGTGTGAACAGATCAGCGGTGATTACGGAGGCCAGAACATAAAGGACCTGCTTTCAGCCATCGACGATGTGTCGAAGGAGCCTTATGTCGACAGGGAAAGGCTGGGAGCAGTCGGGGCCAGTTACGGCGGATATTCGGTCAATTACCTGGCCGGACATCACCAGGGAAGGTTTAAAGCATTCATTTCGCACTGCGGGATATTTAATTTTGAGCAGCAGTATGCTACCACCGATGAGATGTGGTTTGAAAATTTTGATAAGGGAGGCCCTTTCTGGGACAGCAGCAATTCAACTGCGCAAAAGTCGTTGACTTTCTCTCCCCACCGGTATGTACAAAACTGGGACACTCCGATTCTAATCATCCACGGAGCAAATGACTTCAGGATTCCTTATACCCAGGGTATGGCCGCCTTCAATTCCGCAGTGCTGAGGGATATTCCTGCACAGTTTCTTTTCTTTCCGGATGAGAGCCACTGGGTTTTAAAGCCGCAAAACGGAATCCTCTGGCAAAGGGTTTTCTTCCTCTGGCTGGATAAGTGGTTGAAGTAGGGGCAGGATAAGGCTTATGCAGAGGCAAAGGCAAATGGGCAATCCGAAATCCCAAATCCGAAATCCGAAATCAATAGGTAGCCGCAGGAGGCAGTAGGCAGTTTTCATGTTGTTGTGGTTGGAAAGATTGTTATCATCAACGGTTGCCCCGTAGGGGCATAATATTAATAACCCGGGGCATCGCCCCGGGCAAGGAGGCCCCCTCATCTTCCTGCCCGTTGTTCATTGCACCGGCGCCTGAATCTGGCAAGGCCAAGGCATGCCGCTGTAACTGACCGGCGAAAAATAGTCAGGAGATGAAATAGTAGAAAACGATACTCCCCATGATACAGAGCCTACAATTCGGTCAACAAGGAATAGATGGAATGAAATATTCGGACCTTTCCTTTTTCTCTCAATTCCCATTGACAGGCCCCCGGTTCTTCTGTTTGCAAAACCAAAATTTCCTTTCCGGCAGGTTCTTCCGGATTGACCGAATATCCCCTTCGTTTTAAAGCCCTGACCGTAAGCCTGAGGGCTGTGCCTTCACCTTTCAGGCAGATCGATCCGGAAGAACGTTTTCTGAAGTGAAAATCCCCCTCTTCGGCATTAAAATCAATGTTTCCGCCCGAAAATATCCTGCTGATCCATCCTTTCAGCATGGCATCCTCGGGTGCTCCTTCCAGGTTTTCGGTTCCGGTCATGATCCAGAGTTTGTCCATTTCACGCAGGGCGATGTTCATGTCATGGGTGGAGAGGATGACCGTTTTACCGTCGCGCCTGGCAATCTCATGCAGAAGGTGGAATATTTCATATTTATTGCTGATATCGAGAAATGCGGTTGGCTCATCCAGGATCACAACGGGAGTATCCTGTGCCACTGCTCTGGCGATAAATGCACGTTGTCTTTCGCCGTCGCTGACCTGGGTTACCATCCGTTGCGCAAGATGGCTGATCCCGGCTTTTTCCATCGCTTCGGCAACGATTTTTTGATCGGTATCTTTCAGCTTTCCTGTCCAGTTTGTGTAGGGGAATCTTCCGTACGCCACCAGCGCAGAAACACTCATATTGGCCACCCTGAAAGTTTCGGTCGAAACAAAGCTGATCATCCGGGAAAGTTCATGGGGATTGTATTTTTGAATTTGTTTTCCCCGGAGAAGGCACTCCCCGGAAAGCGCCGGAAGATATCCGCACACGGTCCGCAGCAAGGTGCTCTTCCCGGTTCCATTCGGACCGATCAGTGCCACTGTCTCCCCGCTTTGCGCTGAAAAACAGATGTTTCCCCTTGAAAATCCAGGTTCTCGTCTGGTAGCCGGATAGCCGATGTTAAGGTTCTTGAGAACGACAGCTGTATTTTTTTCTTCCGGGGTCACAGTTCTGCAAATTTTCTGTTTCTGATGATCATCCAAACAACAACCGGAATTCCCAACAGGGCGGTGACGGAGTTCACAGGGAGGGTGGTCTGCATTCCCGGAAGCTGTGAAACGATGTCGCTCAGGAGCATGGCGTCTGCGCCCAGCAAGATGACGGCAGGAACCAGGATGCGGTGGTCGGAACTTCTGAAGATCACCCGTGCAAGATGGGGCACAGCAATTCCGATAAATCCGATAGGGCCGCAGAATGCAGTGATAGTCCCTGCCAAAAGGCTGGCACTGATGAGTATGACAAGTCTGCTGCGCTTCACATTCACCCCCATGGAACGGGCATAAACCTCCCCAAGCAGGAATGCATTCAGATCTTTCATTTTCAAAAGGGCGATTATGCACCCGGCCAGGATAGCCGGGATGACCACCGAGAGCTGATCACTTGTGATATTTCCGAGACTGCCCATGGTCCAGACGATGAAAGCTTTCAGCATCGATTCGTTGCTGAAATACTGCAGCACAGTCACGATGGCGCCTGCTGCCCCTGAAAACAGAAGCCCCAGGATCAGGATGGTCATGTTGTCGTTTACCCTGGCCGAAACAGCTACAACCAGGAGCATGGCAAGAAATGAACCTGCCCATGCCACCAAAGCAAGCGACCAGGTGCCGGCAATGGAAACTCCTCCGGCAAGCATTGAACTGAACCCGAGTGCAAAGATGGCAACTGCCAGGCTTGCCCCTGCGCTGATTCCCAGCACATAAGGTCCGGCCAGGGGATTCCTGAAAACAGTCTGCATCTGCAATCCGCTCAACGACAATGCCAATCCTGCAAACACTGCCACAATCGACTTGGGCAGCCTGTAATCCATGATAATGGTCCGGATGGTATCACCGGCAGAGCCGGGTTGAAAAAGTGCCTTGAAAACAGTGTGCACCGGTATGATCACTGAACCACTGAAGAAGTCGAAAATCCAGAGCAGCACCAGTAAAATAGCCAGCAACAGAAATGTCCGCCCGACATGTTTGCCTGTTTTCGGTGTCTCCTTTCTGTTCATTGAATTTCGGTGTAATAAGTCAGTGTATCGGCCGGGAGAAGTCCCGGATGAAATATCCTGATCAGGTCTGCCAGAATCCGGTTGGGAAAGACGGTGCCGCTTTCCCAGAAATCATTACCGCCGCCCGGGGTGGACCGCCGGTTGTTGTTATAGATGGATGCATTCCGGAACATGGGAAAACCGGCGAACCGGTTATCAGCAGCCAGAATTTCATTTTTATCCGTAATCATCCCGGTATGGATCCAGAAATCAGCAGCGGAGGAACGGATGATAGCTTCTTCCATGGAAATGACAAAACTTTCATGGGAACCATTCTCATTAAAAATATAGTTGCCTCCGGCATCAGCAATGAGATTGGCAAGGTAAGACTTTCCGCCCGGAACCCACCAGGTGTCGCGGTACGGCATTCCGGTCATGACCTCCGGCTTTTCTTTTCCTTGCGGCACAGAGTTTTTCAAAGTGAGATATTCCTGTTCCACGGAATGAAAAAGCGAATCGGCCAATGCCTGTTTCCCGACAAGAGCGGCAACAAAGCGTATCCATTCCGCTTTCCCCAGAGGCGAACCTTCCAGGTATTCTCCAACCAGAATGGCAGGTATTCCAAGATCTCTGAATTTTCCAAGAAATCCTGTTACTTCACTGTCGACACCGTATACCATGACTATATCGGGTTTTTGCCGGATGATCTCTTCAAAATTCAGGTTCTGTCCGTATCCGACATCCCTGGTCAACCCTTCCGAAATCCGTTTTCTTATAGAGAGGCTTGTAATATACTGACTGCCAGACACTCCCGTGACGACATCACACTCGCCCAACGCTTCAAGAAACGCCAGATGCGATGTGGACATACAGATGATTCTTTTGGCAGGAACCCGGACCAGGGTGCAATTTTTCAATGAATCCGGTACTTCCCGGTCATGTGGAATTAAATAATATTCAAATTCGATGTGCCTTGCGTTTTCCCAGGGATTGCTCACCGTAGCCCTGGTGATCCCATTGCTTTCCTGAATTGAAAATCCCCGTGCATAGTGATTGTCAGGTGCAGGGGAGGTGGTTCTGTGGCTATAGCTGCATGAAGCGAGACTGATTGATACCAGGCTGAATGCTTTGGCAAGGTTTCCCATGGTTATTCCGACTGCACCAAAATGATTTTCTTCAGGATAGACTCATTGCCATGGCGTACCCGCAGCAAATAGATTCCTGGTTTGTTACCGCTTAAACCGATGTCAAAGGTGCGGGGGCTCACCTTTACGATGTTGCACCTGATCTCCTGCCCCAGAATGTTGAATACCGCAACCTGTTTTTCTGACACATCAAATTTCGACTGTATCCGGACCTTCGAATGGGTGGGATTTGGGAAAACTACGATCTGGCTGGTTTTATCGTCAACCAGTGTATCATTTCCGTTGTTCCCGATGTTGCAGGCAATGACCTCCAGGGCAAGGGCAGATGCATTCTTCTGGTATTCTGCAACAAACGGGGTAAAGGTTCCGTTTCTTTTGACCAGGAAACTGTTGTTTTTTCCTGTCGCACGGAGGGCATGATAAATAGCGATAGAATCCACAGCAATTACATGTTCCAGGTTAAACGCCACCAGAAAAGTGTCGGCCGGTTCAATTGCATTATTAAATTTGATCATGTTCATGGCATCCTGTGTCAGATTTTTCAGGTAGACCGTATCCCGTGTGGCCAGCAGCGTGGCGGTTTTGTTTATGACATTATAAACCTTTACTGTGAGGTAGCTGAAGTTGTTGTTGACGCGCTGGTATTTTCTGCCTAAGCCAACCGAAACCCCAAAGAGCTTTTCTTTGCCGGGTATCGTGAACATCTCGGCTACTTCCGTAATCCCTTCGCTGTTGCTTCCCGACCAGTATCCGCCGTTTCCGCCATTGGGCTTTTGAATCCGCAGCAATTGGTGCGTATCTCCTTTCTCCAGGTTTGTAAATGCCCCGCATAGGTCGGCCCCCTCATTGAATTGCATTCCTTTCAGGGTTGTCGCTCCTTTTTTTGCAGGATCGAGCCAGTGTTTCAATTGTTTTGCAGAATCAGGGTTTTGGTCCCAGGCCAGGTCAAAACGGGTGAAGAAATCGTTCACCGGATTGGCACAAAGGGCATCTCCGCCTGAAAGAGACCCCATCAGCAATCCATCTCTTGTAAACAACGGCCCACCGGAAGAACCGATTTCGGTGGTTCCGATATCCCATTTCAATACCTTCCAGAAACCGTTTTTGGTGAACAGTTTCATGATTTCAAAAGTGGAGATCAGGGGTATATTGTAGTCAACGGCAATTTTTTTGATATCTCCGTATGGATGGTGGATGCATGAAACTGTGTCAGTGGTTTGAGTGCTTCGTGTCCACCCTGAAAAATAAGGCCTGAAGGAGGGAGGGGGAGGAGTGTTCAGCTCCACAAGCGAAAAGTCGAGTTCAAACAAATGGGCCTTTAATTTACTTCCTGACAAAGAGTTGGTCACGTCTCCGTCGAGAGCTCCGCAGTAAGGGCTTTCATAGTTGAACAGAAAAAGCGATGCCGGTGCTTTCAGTGTCGTGTCGATGCAATGGTTGGCGGTCAGAATAAATGGTTTTCCATCCTGCCGCGTGTTATTGACCAGAGTACCTGTACACAGGTCGGTTCCCAGTACCATAATCCGGCAGACACTGTTTCTGACATCTTTCAATCCGGATGAACTATTGCAATGAATGTCCTGGTTACAGGCTCCGGCCGGGGATCCCATCGGTCTGCGCTTATCAGTATATTTCAGGATGCCTGTAAAGTCGTGGTTCACCCTTGAAATGATAAAATCGCCCGACTCTTCGGGAGGCTGTTTTGTTTCATACTGGATGGTCAGTTCATCGCCGGGAAGCGGGGCTACCAGGAAAACTCCTTCCGGAGAATTGTTCTCTTTGGTGAAAGCCCCCAGGATATGATCCTGTCCGGGAGTGTATATAAACAGGCGGGCATATTCAGGAAGCCTGAACTGCTCAAAAAGAAGGTTCAATGAAAGGGCTCCCTCTGAACGGATGGAAACCAACCATATCCAGGTTCCGTTCCCCGCCTGAAGCCATGTTCCGTGCGTCAGAGGTGAAATGTTCACCTGAAAAGCATGGGCAAATGTGAATGGTTTCAGAGCTCCAGGTTTTTCCCTTTCCTGCTGGTATTGTAACCGGAGCATTTCATTGACAACGGATGGCATCCTTTCCACACTCAAAACCGCCTTTTTGTAGGGGGGCAACGGAAGCGGCAGCCCACCCTTCGAAAGCTGCCCTGAAACAAAATTCCGTGTTAAAAGCAACAGAAACAGATATATGAAAAATAATTTCTTCATCCTGAAATAATTCCCAAATGTAAAAACTTTTAACGTAAATAAATATTGTGAACCATTAGTTAGAAACAGGGATATCGGACACAAAGCGATGTCATCATTTTTATAATTTTGACCCCATGGATTTTCAGGTTATTTCCGATTATGAGCCTACCGGTGATCAGCCGGAAGCTATTCAGCAACTGGCTGATGGAATTGAGGCGGGGGAGAAGTACCAGACGCTTCTGGGGGTGACCGGTTCGGGGAAAACCTTTACCATGGCGAAAGTGATCGAGAAGGTGCAACGCCCGACCCTTGTCCTGAGCCATAACAAAACTCTTGCAGCACAGTTGTATGGTGAAATGAAACAGTTTTTCCCCCACAATGCGGTGGAATATTTTGTTTCTTATTATGATTACTACCAGCCGGAGGCTTATATCCCTACAACAGATACGTACATTGAAAAAGATCTCTCCATCAACAAGGATATCGAAAAGTTGCGGCTCAGTGCCACTTCTTCCCTGCTTTCAGGAAGGCGTGATGTCATTGTCGTCTCTTCCGTTTCATGTCTCTATGGCATAGGCAATCCGGAAGATTTTCACGCCAATGTGATCGCATTGAGCCGAGGTGAGAAGATTTCGCGCAACAAGGTATTGTACAAGCTGGTAGAGGCCCTCTATTCCCGGAGTGAAACCGATTTCCAGAGGGGGAATTTCAGGGTGAAGGGCGATACGCTCGATATTTTTCCGGCTTATGCCGATATAGCCATCCGGGTTATTTTTTTCGGTGATGAGATTGAAGAGATTTCCTCGTTCGATACCCAGTCGGGTACTTTCATCCAGTCGATGGAAAGCGTGACCATCTACCCGGCAAATATTTTTGTGACGACCAAAGACCGGATGAACAAGGCTATCAGTAGCATTCAGGACGATTTGGTGAAACAGATCGTTTTCTTCAGGGAGTCGGGTAAATTTCTTGAGGCAAAGCGGATCGAAGAACGTGTGGAATATGACCTGGAGATGATGCGTGAACTGGGATATTGCCCGGGGATTGAAAATTATTCACGCTATTTTGACGGCAGGGCACCGGGAACCAGGCCTTTTTGCCTGCTTGATTATTTTCCGTCCGATTTTCTGACGATCATCGATGAAAGCCATGTAACACTTCCCCAAATCAGGGCCATGCACGGAGGAGACCGTTCAAGAAAAATCACCCTTGTGGAATACGGCTTCCGGCTTCCGGCTGCCATTGATAACCGTCCGCTCCGTTTTGAGGAGTTTGAAAACCTTGTCGGGCAGATGGTATATGTGAGCGCAACACCGGCCGATTATGAACTGGAAAGATGTGAAGGGGTGGTGGTTGAACAACTCATCAGACCAACCGGTCTGCTTGATCCTGTTATCGAGGTGAGGCCATACCGGAATCAGATCGACGACCTGATGCATGAAATCAGCCTGAGGGTTGAAAAGAATGAAAGGGTGCTGGTAACGACCCTGACCAAACGGATGGCCGAAGAGCTGAGCCGTTACCTCACGGAAATGGGTGTGAAAACAAGGTATATCCATTCCGATGTGGATACGCTTGAAAGGGTCGATATTATGGAACAGCTACGGCAGGGAACCTTCGATGTACTGGTAGGAATCAATCTCCTGAGGGAAGGGCTTGACCTTCCCGAGGTCTCTCTGGTAGCCATCCTTGATGCCGACAAGGAGGGGTTTTTACGTTCAGAAAGATCGCTTACCCAGACTGCAGGTCGTGCTGCGAGGAACCTGAACGGGAAAGTAATTATGTATGCTGCAAAAATCACCGATTCGATGCAGAAAACAATCGATGCAACGAACTACCGGCGCGAAAAGCAGATGAAATACAATATCGAGCACAAGATCACCCCCAGACAGATTGTGAAACCCACCCGGGAGATCATCGGGTATGAATTCAGGTCGGGCAAAATGGATATCCGAACCTATTCGGGTGGAGATGACCATCCCGATGTGGCAGCCGATCCCGTCGTACAGTATATGACAGCCGACGCTCTGAAAAAGGCGATTGCTTCCACAAAAAAACAGATGGAAGCTGCAGCAAAGCAACTTGATTTTTTGGAAGCAGCCAGCCTTCGGGATGAGATGTACCGGCTCCAGGAGTTGTTAAGGGAAAAGGAGCGGAAAGGCTGAGGATCAGGCAGAGGCAGAGGCACAGGCACAGACAATGAGTAGGAAGCGGCAGGAGGCATTACACAGTACCAGAAAGCAACTGCTGTCAAAGGTTGTCGTGGTTCAGTTCAATTGAAGTTGGAAGGGTTGTTATGATCCGTGGTTGGCAAATTATTGTCATGGCTTGTGGCTTCTCTTCGTGGTTGGAAGGTTGTCATTTTAGTCAATAGCCCCGTAGGGGCGTAAAAATCGGTAGCCCGGGGCAGCACTTCGGGTAGAGACGGTTCCCCAAATTCCTGCCCGTTGTTTTATACACAGGCAAGGACAATGGAGGACAAGGTCAAAATTTTAAATAAATCAGGTTCTACCCGGGGAAATCTGCCGGAGATAAGGTATTTTTGTCTCCTCATTCATTTTATGTTGCAGTAATAAAGGAAGATATATGGCTGTTCCACATACCGATATTGTCATAAAAAACAAAAAGGCTTCGTTCGAATATGAAGTGATCGAAAGCCTTGAAGCCGGGATTGTCCTGGTTGGCACTGAGATCAAATCGATCAGGGGAGGAAAAGCCAGTCTGAACGATTCCTACTGCCAGTTTATAAACAATGAGCTGTATGTTAAGAACATGCACATATCTGAATATGAGCTGGGAACCTGCAATAACCACATTGCCAAAAGAGACAGAAAGCTCCTTTTAAATAAGCGGGAATTGCTGAAATGGCAACGCAAAACCAGGGAAACCGGTCTAACCATCATCCCGCTCACACTTTTCCTGAATGAGAAAGGAACCGCAAAGCTGGAAGTTGCCCTCTGCAGAGGCAGAAAGGTCTACGACAAACGGGATTCAATCAGGGACCGTGACTCCCAGAGAGATATAGACCGGCATTGGAAAAACTCACTTTAAATAAAACTATCAGTCAGACAATTTCCAGGTGGTCGGGGTGGACCAGCGGCATCCCTTTGTACTTTAGCAGCAGATTGGCAACAGCGAGGGTATCCTTTTCACAGTACCTGACAATCCGGTCTATATCCTTCTCCACGTAGTACACATGTGCTACCTGGCTGCCGTCAATGTCATCCTTAGGGGTAGGTATTCCAAAAACAGCACACAACAGGGCCAACGATGTATAATGCTTGTAATCGCCGAATTTCCATAATTGCAGGGTGTCGATCAGGTTGTCTTTCACCTCCCATGGTTTGGATCCTGCAATATCGAGTACCCTGGGCAGGGGCAGCCCGTGAATCAGCATTCTCCTGGATATCCAAGGGAAGTCAAACTCCTGGCCATTGTGAGCGCACAGTTTTTTCCGTCCTGCCTTTTCAAACTTTTCAAGCGCATTTGCAAAATCAAGCAGCAGATCTTTTTCGTCGCTGCTGTAGAACGACTTGACCCTGAAGTGCCATTCCCCCTCTTTACGAAAAAGATAACCAGCAGAGATCACGATGATCCGGCTGAATTCCGCATAAATTCCGGCTTTCACGTACAGGTCGGAAACCGGGTTGGTCTCTGTGGCCATGTTTCTCATCTTTTCGTCCCAAAGCTTCTTCCACTGGGGGGATAAATCTTCATACCGGGCAACACCGGGTACTGTCTCTATGTCGAGGAACAACACTTCCTCAATATTCAGCTGGTCAAGCATGGATTGATTTGTTTTTTCTCAGTATTTGTTTAATATAATGGGTAAGAATCTCGATTGCTTTCTGGTTGAGCCCCCCCTGCGGTATGATGATGTCGGCGAAGTTTTTGGTAGGCTCAATAAACTGTAAATGGCTGGGCCTGACCGTTTTCTCATACCTGTCGAGGACTGTTTCCACATCCCTTCCCCGCTCCATGATATCACGCCTGATCACCCTCGACAGCCTGACATCGGATGCACAATCAACATAGACTTTCACATCCATCAGGTTTCTCAGTTCTTCATTAGCCAGGCAAAGGATTCCTTCCACGATCAGGACATGCCGGGGTTCGACCGGAATGGTTTCTTTCAGCCTTTCACAGTGAATGAATGAATAGGTAGGCTCCTCGATGGTTTCCCCGTTTTTTAATTTTTTGATATGATCGACCAGCAGGGAAAATTCAATTGAGTCGGGATCGTCAAAATTCTTTTTTCGCCTTTCTTCTAGCGATAAATGCCCGTTGTCATAGTAATAGGAATCCTGTGACAGAACGGCAACTTCCCCTTCGGTGAACGATTCCACGATTTTGTCAACAACGGTGGTCTTTCCGGATCCGGTTCCACCTGCAATTCCAATCACCAGCATTTTATATAAGGCTTATGTTAATAATCGGTCTATTTTGTAGTTGTGCAACTTTCAATCAGCTAAATTAGTTTTAATTTCGCACCAAACAGCGAAATGAACGAGTTATATCCGTTAAAATTTAAGCCCATTTTCCAGGAACGCATCTGGGGTGGTGACCGTTTAAAGACCGTACTCCACAAAGATACAGGTGGCATTTCCCCCTGTGGGGAAAGCTGGGAACTCTCTGCAGTAGAGGAAAATGTTTCGGTAGTTGCAAATGGTTTTCTGCATGGAAACAACCTGCTCGAACTGTGTGAAATTTATATGGGAGACCTTCTGGGGGAAAAAGTGTATGACAAATATGGTATGGAATTCCCTCTTCTCATTAAGTTCATCGATGCTGCCGATGATCTTTCCATCCAGGTGCACCCCGATGACGAACTTGCAGGGAAGAGGCATGGGGCTTATGGAAAAACCGAAATGTGGTATGTGCTCCAGGCAGAAGCAAATGCACGGCTGATGTCGGGTTTTAACCAGCCGGTTGACCGGGAGAAGTATCTTGACTATCTCGAAAAAGGAAAACTGACTGGTTTGTTGAACTCTACTGTTGTTCAGCCCGGAGATGTTTTTTTTATCCCTGCCGGACGCGTCCATGCCATAGGAAGGGGGATCTTACTTGCTGAAATTCAACAGACTTCGGATGTGACTTACCGGATATATGACTACGACAGGGTAGATAAAAAAGGAAGGAAAAGGAAGCTTCATACCGATCTTGCGCTCGATGCCATTCATTTTGAGGTTGTTCATGGATGCAGGAGTAGCTATACTGTTGTAAGAAACCGGCCTTCGGAAATCGTCAGTTGTCCCTATTTTACAACGAATATCCTCGATTTCGATCTTCCGGTTATGCGGGAATCCTCCCTGATCGATTCATTTGTTATTTATATATGTATCGACGGCCATGCCGTTATCAGATGGAAAGGCGGCGAAGAGACCATTTCTCACGGAGAAACCATTCTGGTTCCTGCAGCCATCGATGAATTTTCACTGATTCCTTCTGCGGGTTATACCAGGTTGCTCGAAATTTATATTCCATGACTGGCCGTAAAGAGTGTTTATCTTCCTATCTTGGTGCTTCATAATGAAATGACCTCTCAAGGCATGGTAGAAATCAAACAGGCCAGGTTTCTGGTAAGCAATTCAGAAGTAGATAAGTGTCCCACCCCTGATAAACCGGAATATGCGTTCACCGGAAGGTCCAATGTGGGTAAATCGTCGCTTATCAATATGCTTACCAACCGGAAGTCGTTGGCTAAAGTATCTGAAACGCCCGGAAAGACAAAGCTGATCAACCATTTTCTGATCGATGGGGCATGGTACCTCGTTGATTTGCCCGGATACGGATATGCAAAAGTTTCAAAGCAGGAGCGGGGAAAATGGATCTCATTTTTTAGAAGGTATATCCTTGAACGAAAAAACCTTTGTTGTTTGTTTGTGCTGGTTGATATCCGTCATGAGGCATTGAAAACGGACCTTGATTTTATGGAGTGGCTGGGTATAAACGAAGTTCCTCTGGCGGTTGTTTTTACAAAAAGCGATAAGCTGAAACCGTGTGAAGTAGAACCGGCAGTTCAAAAATACCTGTCTGTACTTGCTGAAACATGGGAACCTTTGCCTCCCCATTTTGTCACTTCCTCGGTAAAGGCAACAGGGAAGTGTGAGATTCTTCGTTTTATTCAGGACATAAACAAAAGTTGGAAATGAACTCCCTGCTTCTTGTCAGATATTATCGGGCAGAAAGATACAATTGTTTTTAAAGCTATCTTTGCAAATGAACTCAAATCTATATAAATCAATTCGAAATGGGTAATAAAAATCATCCTTTGAAAGTGTTTTCCTGCAGGAAGACCCGGTATCTTGCCGAAAAAATATGTGAAATTCTGTCGATTGATTTAGGTAGAAGCTCCTGTGCGGTTTTTTCCGACGGGGAGTTTGAACCTTGTTTTGAGGAGACAATCCGCGGGTCGCATGTTTTTATTGTGCAATCGACCCCCCCTCCGACAGACAACCTGATGGAGCTTCTGTTGATGGTGGATGCTGCCAAAAGGGCCAGTGCATACAAGGTCATTGCGGTGATTCCCTATTTCGGGTATGCCCGTCAGGACAGAAAAGACAAACCCAGGGTATCGATAGGGGCCAAACTGATCGCTGACCTTCTCTCGGCAGCAGGAGTTGACAGGATCATTACCATGGATTTGCATGCCGACCAGATTCAGGGATTTTTTAATGTACCTGTTGACCATCTTTTTGCTTCGGCAAATTTTATCCCGCATATCAGAAAGATGGGATTGAAGGATATTACGGTGGCCTCGCCCGACGTTGGCGGAACAAAAAGGGCCAATACCTATGCCCGTCTGCTTGAAACCGATATGGTGATCTGCCATAAGTCCAGGGCAAAACCCAATGAAATTGATTCCATGACACTGATTGGCGAAGTGGCCGGAAAGGATGTGATTATCGTTGACGATATTATCGATACAGCCGGAACCATTACCAAGGCTGCACGTCTGATGATCGAAAAGGGGGCAAACAGTGTCAGGGCATTTGCTGCCCACGGCGTATTGTCGGGACCAGCTATCGAAACCATCAACCAGTCGGTCCTTGAAGAAGTATACTTCACCGATTCGTTGCCTCCACAGCATGCTTCTCCCAAAATCAGGTATATTTCAGTGGCTGACGCTTTTGCCGAAGTAATCGGGAGAGTTTATAAAAATCAATCAATTACTTCGTTATATTTCAGGTAAACACTATATTTGCACCGTTTTTGAAGGCAGCTGTATAAAATTATGCATGCTGTTTATTCCGGATTTTCCGGGAAAAACTGAGTACCATAATTTAATTTGAAAAATTGATATGAAATCGTTGGAAATTAAAGGAGAAATCCGGGAAAAAACCGGTAAAAAAGAGTCAAAAAAATTGCGTGAAAAGGATATGGTTCCCTGTGTCCTGTATGGCATCGGTAGCCCAGTCCATTTTTACACCCCGTTCAGTGAATTCCGTTCGTTGGTTTATACACCCGATGTATTTCTGGTGAACCTGAATATCGGAGGTGAAACAAAACAAGCCATCGTTCAGGATTTGCAGTGGCACCCTGTGGAAGAAAAACTGCTGCATGCCGACTTTTTGCAAATCAATGAAAATGTTCCGGTAAAGATAGAACTTCCTGTGACCATATCCGGAACCGCCAAGGGAATTAAGGCAGGAGGAAAACTTAAGGTGAATGTCCGCAAACTGAAGGTCAAAGGACTAGTGAAAGATTTGCCTGATACGGTGAATGTGGATGTTAGTGATCTCGACCTCGGTCAAAGCCTGAAGGTGGGTGACCTGGTAACTGATAAGATAGAATTCCTTGTCAATAAGTCGAATGTAATTGCCACCGTTGCCGTTACCCGGGCTTCAAGAACTGCTGCAACAGGAAAAGAATCAAAATAATATTTCCGTCTGAAAAGTGAAATATCTGGTTGCCGGCCTTGGCAATATAGGAAAAGAATACGACAATACCCGCCACAATGTTGGCTTCATGATATTGGACGCTCTCGCCGGAGCGTCCAATATTGTTTTTGAGGATCGCCGGTATGGATTTGTTGCCGAATACAAATTCAAAGCTCGCACATTTATCCTGCTCAAACCTTCCACATACGTAAACCTGAGCGGACGTGCTGTCAGCTTTTGGTTGAAGAAGGAGGGTATATTACCTGAAAATCTGCTTGTAGTATGTGATGACATTGCCCTTCCTTTCGGTACCCTGCGGCTGAGGGCAAAGGGAAGTGACGGTGGTCACAACGGACTCAGAAGTGTTTCGGAAGTGCTTGGCACCCATGATTTTGCCAGGCTCCGGTTCGGTGTTGGAGATCATTTCCATAAGGGATATCAGGTCGATTTTGTTCTTGGGAAATGGACCCCGGACGAAGCCAGGCAACTGCCATCCCTGACCGAAAAATGCTCTGAGATAATCCGGAGTTTCGGGACACTCGGGATAGAACGAACCATGAACCTTTATAACAAAAAATCAAGCAACAGCAAGAGAGAAACATCTGGTGACAAGAATTCCAATGGTTAGAAAATCCGCAGGATTCAATCTATCCTTCAAATCGCCAGAACATCTGTATGTGGCCTTTGACTCCCCAGGTTGGGAATTTCGGATTGTAAACAATTCTGAAAGATGAATGAATCCCCGCGCATCGACAAATGGTTGTGGTCGGTAAGGGTGTTTAAAACCCGGAGCCTGGCAACCGAAGCCTGCAGGAAAGGTCATGTCCTGATCAATGGTTTGCCGGTCAAACCATCTCACAACATTAAACCCGGAGATATCATCAGGGTACGAAAACCTCCCATTTACAGGAGTTATCAGGTTATAGCCCCGGCTGTGAGCAGGATGGGGGCCAAAGAGGTGAATAGCTTCATGACAGAAGTCACACCTCCTGAGGAGCTGGCTCTTCTTCAGAATCAAAAGGATATGCAGTGGAACACGAGGGAGCGTGGTTCAGGCCGACCAACAAAAAAAGAACGGAGAAACCTGGATGATTTCTTTAACCGCATCTGACATTTTTTTTGTGTTGAAGGGGCTTCATTTTTGCAATTGCCCGATCAGTTGCCTATTTATTTGTTTGGTAATCTTTCTTCAGCCCCTCAGCCAGCCAGTTGGCAAGTGCCTGCCGGTTGTTTGATTCGGTAATCCTTTGCTGGTCACGGCTGTGATGGATATTCCCCAGTTCAATATACACTGCTACCGGAACCGAATTTGCAACCACATACAGGTTCCTGTCGGAAACAGTGCCTTTGTACCCCCGGCCGGGCTGGTGTAAATTGTATTTTTGCATAAAGGTGTCTTTCAGGATAGTGGCAGCTTTTTCCCCTTTCCTGCTTTTTTTGTCGTGGTAGAAAAAAACATCGATGTTTTTATCCCTGCTGCGGGCATCAACATGGATTGAAACAAAACGTTGAAAGGAACCTCTGTACCTGGCGGCAAGCTCGTTTACGGCCTGGGTGCGTTGTTTTAGTCTCTTTAACTGGTCGTAGGGAATAGCCAGGGAAGGATAGCATGTTTCATCTTTGTCACAATCAAGGAATTTCTCGTCCCTGATTCCGTCGTCAGAATCCCTGATAATAAAGAATACGGTAGCCCCGTTTTCAATCAGCCTTCGACCCAGTCTTAGGATGACATCATAGGCATATTCATCTTCACAAAGGTCGTGGTGAAGATATTTCCCGATGGCTCCGGGATCTGGTCCGCCATGTCCTGACTCCAAGAAATAAACAGCTCCTTTCAGTTCCTGTCCGGTAATCGCTACATTTTCATAAGCCGTACCGAAAATCTTAAATTTCCTGACCGTTCCGGTCTGCGCTGAAAGAAAGTTAACGGAATGAGTGAAGCAAAGAACCGATATAAACAGGATATAAATGAATTTCTTTTTCATTCGTATAAATTTTCAATGTCAATCTCAACAATTTTCGTAAGAACTTTTGTTTTTCAATCTACATCTCAACGAAATGCCTGCCTTGTCGGCAGAATTTCCGTTTTGTATGGGCTTAAGTTCTTATGGCTATTTCATCTGATTGTGAATTCAGAACAATTTTTGAATCTTTGATCCTAAATATAACGATGATTCATTAGATTTGGTTCGATGATTGAAAAAAGAACGAAATGCAATTCTCTATCAGAAAGTCTCCGGTCAGGCTGTTTTTAGCCACTTTTTCAGGGGTGTTGTTGAGCCTTGCCTGGCTGGGATTTCCGGGCTGGTCGCTTTTTGTTGCATTTCTGCCTCTTTTACTGCTGGATGATTTTTTTGTTCAAAGGCAGGGGGAATTTAAATCTGTTTCATTTTTCGGATGGGCATTTGTGTCGTTTCTGATCTGGAACGGACTGACTACCTGGTGGATTCTGCATGCCACACCTGCCGGAGCCCTCTTTGCAGTCCTGGCAAATACCCTGCTGATGTCGCTGGTATTCTGGATGGCTCATTGGGTGAGAAGAAAGACAATGAGAAATACCGGACATCTAGCTTACATCGCCTTCTGGATGTCCTTTGAATTCATTCATTTTCAATGGGATATTGAATGGCCATGGCTGACCCTCGGGAATGGTTTTGCCAACGATGTGAAACTTGTCCAGTGGTATGAAATCACTGGAACCACCGGGGGGTCCCTCTGGGTTTTGCTGGTTAATCTGTGTATTTACCGTCTGCTGAAGCAGGTTGCAAACAGAAAAATAGAGGGAAAACTGATCCCCTTTTCCTTCATGGCTGCCGGTCTGATTCTGCTGCCGGTTGTCTGGTCATTGTTCCGGTATCATACCTGGAATGAATCCGGAAGCAAAAGAAAGGTGCTCATTGTTCAACCCAATATCGACCCGTACACCGAGTCGCATGGAGAGGGAGCCGTGAACGACAAGTTGCTGAAATTCTTTCATATTGCGGAAGAAAACCTGTCGCCGGATGTGGATTATATTGCAGGGCCTGAAACCGTATTCGAGGAAAACTGGAATGAAGCCCGATTATATGATTACCCTGCCTTCAGACAATTACAGCTTCTGACCGGTAGCGAAGGAAATCGGTGCCTGGTCATCGGTGCATCAACCTACAGGATATATGATGATCCGGGCGAGGCTTCTGCGACAGCCAGGCACTCCAGGGATGGAACATTGTATGATGTTTATAATTCAGCCCTTTTCCTGAATCCTTCAGGAGGATACCAGGTTTATCATAAATCCATTCTTGTTCCGGGTGTCGAAAAAATGCCATACCGGAAATACCTTCGTTTTCTCGACAAGCTGATGATCAACCTTGGAGGAACCAGCGGCAGTCTGGGTGTCCAAAAGGAACCAACCAGTTTTGAAGCTCCTTGTGGGGACCTGATTGCCCCGGCCATTTGTTATGAGTCGGTTTTCGGAGAATATGTCGCAGGTTTTATCCGCAAAGGTGCAGGATTGATTTTTGTCATTACAAACGATGGTTGGTGGAAAAATACCCCCGGATACAGGCAGCATTTTTCATTTTCCAGGCTACGTGCCATTGAAACAAGGAGATGGGTGGTCAGATGTGCAAATACGGGCATTTCGGGATTCATCAATCCCCGTGGAGATGTTGTCCAAAAAAGCAAATGGTGGGAGGAATCGGCACTGACGGGAGAGGTGAACTACTTATGCGAACTGACAGGTTATGTCAGATTCGGCGATTTTCTGGCAAGAACTGCAATCTTTGCTTCCATTCTTCTATTATTATACACTACAGTACTCTCATTCATCCGTCGACGTGCATAAAAAAAAGTCCGCACCAATTCCAGTTGCGTAAAACCCCGTTGAACAGGATTTGAGTGCCTTGCTGCTCAAACTTCCAACGGTCCCGAAGGACTCATCCCGGGAAACCGGGACTACCAGGCCTGTCATTGCAACAATGAGCTTTCTCTGTTAAATAAGTCATGTTGAGTTTACCAATTGTGGAATTCATGCGGACCATATCTTTTGTTTCAATGAACGTCTGAACTTGTTTTTCAAATGTAATTTATTCTTCTTAAAATACCAAACCTTTACAGATGTTTTCTGACATATCGGCTCTACCATCTTGCAGGTGTGTGAATTAACAGGATTCAAATCTTCGGACAAAAATGAGGATCATTCAGAAATGAAAGGGTTGAATGACCGGAATTGGGTTTGCTGCGTCCGGGAAACCGGAAAAATTCTTAGTTTTGTCATTGGTGAAATTGCTATATCTCAAGTTTTATACTAAAAATGTTTTCCTGTTGGGATAGAGATAAAGGGGGCGATACATTGCAATGTTACATTACTTAATTAATAATCAGAATGATGAATAAAAGAATTGCTTTATGCGGATTGCTTCTTGCAATCTTCCTGTACGGATATGCACAGGAAAATCAACGGCCGGGACCTCGTCCGGCACCCGAAACGGGTGAAAAGTTTAAAATCGGTATGGCCGGTTATACCTTTGCAAAATTTGATATCGACAAAGCCCTGGCCACCATGCAAAGAGCTGATGTACATTATCTTTGCATAAAGGATTTCCATCTGCCTCTGGCCAGCACAGATGCCGAAATCGCAGCCTTTCATGCCAAATTAAAGGAAAAAGGGGTAACCGGCTATGGTGTCGGGCCGATTTATATGAAATCGGAAGCTGAAATCGACCGGGCTTTTGAATACGCAAAAAGGGTTGGGGTACAACTGATTGTCGGTGTCCCCGATTATGAGTTGTTACCCTATGTGGATAAAAAAGTGAAGGAATACGGATTTAAGTATGCAATCCACCTTCATGGACCTGATATTAAAATATATCCGGATGCCGAGGATGTATGGAACCATGTGAAAGACCTGGACCCGCGCATCGGGATGTGCCTCGATATCGGTCACGATACCCGCATTGGAAAAAATCCGGTAGCTGACCTGAAAAAATATATATCAAGGGTATTTGACATTCATATCAAGGATGTAACAGGAGCCACCAAACTGGGATACGGTGTGGAAATTGGCCGGGGAATCATCGACATTCCAGCTTTTGTAAAAATGCTACGTAAAACCGGATATTCAGGAATGTGCAGTCTGGAACATGAGCGGGATATGACAGATCCCTTCATGGGGATAGCCGAATCGATCGGTTATTTCAGAGGTGTAATTGCTGCAACGAAGAAAAAGTGATTAAAAGAGGCTGTCCTTAAAAGAGACAGCCTCTTTTTTTTAGGGGGCTATAGTCTGTAAAATTCTTCCCATCCTTTGCGGGGCGGTGGTCCTGCAAGCAGGTCATTTGCCACACGGTTGTTCGTGATGATTTTCTTCTTCCTGTCAAAAAGAATTTTTGTGTTCAGCCGCTGTGCAATCACTCCCAGAGTAAATACCTGGCTCAATGGTCCGCTTATCTCAAAGGGTGAACGGGTTTTTTCAATGCCTTTGCAGGAAAGCAGGAAATTTGCAAAGTGGTTTGAAGGGCTTTTCGGCACTTCCGGAAGCTTCGATTCCATTTCTTTGGCTTTTTCAGCCGGAATGATGGTAAGCGTGCTGCTATGCGAACCTCCCTTGAAGGTCAGTTCACGGCTGTATATTTCTTTCCCCGGATTCAGCTTTGCAGGTTGGATCTTTCCTGTCCCGGTGGGGGGGATGTTGGGATCGAGTTCTGACACCCCGTATCCTTCGGGAACCTCCGGGATGTTGTTCACGCCATCATACCAGGTGATATCCACCGGGGGCATCTTTTCCCGTTTCGGGAATCTGAACAGGATCGTGGAAGCCTGCGGAAAAAAGAAATCGTTGTGTCCTTCCAGTTTAAGGGGATTGATTTCATAAGGCAGTCCGAGGTTCAGAAATTCATGGGCCGTGTCAATGATATGGGCTCCCCAGTCACCCAGTGCCCCCAGGCCGAAATCATACCAGCAACGCCACTGCCCGTTGACATAGTCCTTGTTATAATCATGATAACGTGCTGCGGCAAGCCAGGTATCCCAGTCGAGGGTTTCCGGAACCGGCTGTCCTGCAGGATACTGTCTGATGCCGGTATCCCATCCGTGCCAGCGGCGAGATGAATTCATATGGGCTGTGATGGCCGTGACATCCTTGATTATTCCGGCCTCTTTCCATGCCTTGAACTGGAAATAATTGGCCTCGGAATGGCCCTGGTTCCCCATCTGTGTAACAACATTGTATTTTTTTTCAGCTGCCATTAAAAGCTCAATTTCCTGAAAAGTGCGGGCCAATGGTTTTTCAACATAAACATGTTTCCCAAGTGACATGGCCAACATGCAGACAGGAAAATGGGAATGATCGGGAATCCCAACCGATACTGCTTCAATCTGATTGCCCATTTTGTCGAACATCTTCCTGAAATCCTGAAACCTGGGAACGTCGGGGAACATCTTCAGGATTTTCTCTGTGTGAGGGGCCCCCATATCCACATCACAAAAGGCTACAAAATTAGCCAGGCCGGTTTGATGAAATGCAAGAACATCTTCTCCTCCCCTGAAGCCAATCCCGCAACATGCCAGGTTAACTTTTTCTCCGGCTTTGACCTGCCGGACAGCGGCTATACCTCTTCCTCTTTCTTTGCCGGCCAGGAATGCAGGGGCCATTGAGGCTGCAGATAATGCCAGCGCCTGCCTCAGAAATGTGCGCCGCGATGATTCTGTTTTATTCATGTTAAAATCGTTTATGATGATAATAGTTATTCATTGTATAGCTCTTGTCGGCTCCGGTTTCTTTCTTGCAGAGCTGGCCATAAATCAACGACTGGCATTGATCCCGGACCGATCCCTTTTATCCAGACAGAAAACCCCGGTTTTTTCCTTCAGTTGCTCGCCTGCTCCAAAAATAGTCAAAACTTTATCAAATGATTCTCTTTTGATTTACCTTTGGCACAAAACCGGAAAAATAGCAGGCATCCGGAATGAGCCAGGATATACGGCCATGTCCTTCAGAACATCTAAGGATGCAGGGGATGTCCCATCACTGGCAGAGATAAGGTTCAAAAGAATAAAGATGATGAAAACCATCCAGTTTTATGCAATTTTTGCCATCCTGATACTAGGCCAGTTACCTTTGGAGGGATGGTCCAAACCCGGTAAGAAATCCGGGAGTGATTCATTCAACGTGATGTCTTACAACATCAGGATGAATACAGCGGCCGATGGTGTCAATGCATGGCCACTGAGGAAAGAAAAAGTGACCGGTCTGATCCGTTTTCACGGCGCCGACCTTTTCGGGGTACAGGAAGCACTTCCTGAGCAGGTACTTGACATGGAGAAACAGTTCCCCGACTTCGGTCATGTCGGTATTGGCAGGGATGACGGGAAAAGTCAGGGCGAGCACATGTGTATCTTTTACCGAAAGTCCCGGTTTGAAAAACTGGCAAACGGAAATTTCTGGCTAAGTCCCACTCCTGAGAAACCGGGCCGTGGATGGGATGCAGCCTGTAACCGGACCTGCACTTGGATAAAATTGAAAGATAAAACCACCGGGAAGGTGTTTTATCACTTCAATACCCACCTTGATCATATTGGTAAAGTGGCCAGGCTTGAAGGAACCAGGCTGATTCTGACAAAGATCGCTGAAATAAACCGCCATGGATTGCCACTGATCCTGACAGGAGACTTTAATGCAACAGCTCAAAGCGAACCAGTCAAGGAAGTGCTGAAGGTCCTGACCGATGCCCGAAATGTTTCAGATGCACCGCCTTACGGCCCAGATGGTTCATGTGGTGGTTTTGAAGTCGGGGAGCAGGACAGGATCATCGATTATATTTTTATCAATGAAAAGATCCGGGTAATCAGGTATGGGATTCTCCCCGATACATTCGGACTTTTTTATCCATCGGACCATCTTCCTGTGTTTGCTGAAGTTCGATTGTTGTAAGAGTACCAACCGTAAAGCCGGGCAGAACCTTTTCTGATCCCTATGATGACCTGAAACAGCCTTTAAATGATGTTTTACAGAAGAATCGTTTCGGCATCAACTTTTTCTCCGAGGAACAACGCTGCCTTGGATGAGAAATTTTCAGCCGTTTCAGTAGTCTGGTAGTTGGTAATACTGTTTTTTGAAAGCCGGATATCAATTTCAGGATGCCTGAAAAGGTAATCTTCCAGTTTTTCTGCAACAACAGGCCCCTGGTCTATCAGCTTTATCTTTTCCGGAAGGTATTTCCGGATGGTGTTGATCAGAAAAGGATAATGGGTGCATCCCAGGATGACTGTATCGAGTTCCGGGTCCTGCTGAATCAGGTGAAGGATATTTTTCTCCACAAAATAGTCGGTTCCGGGTGAATCGAGCTCAAAATTCTCGACCAGTGGCACCCACATCGGGCAGGCTTCCTGTACTGTCGATTTCACCCTGCCCCCTGACCATTTTTCCAGTTCGATGGGGTACGACATGGAAGCGACCGTCCCCGGAGTTCCAAGAATGCCAATTCTCCCGTTGACAGTAACCTCACTAACTTTTTCCACACAAGGTCTGATCACTCCCAATACCCTCCGGTCGGGCCCGATCTGTGGAAGGTTGAGCTGCTGGATGTTCCGGAGTGCTTTGGCTGAGGCTGTATTGCAAGCCAGAATAACCAGCGGGCATCCCTGCCCGAAAAGATGAACTACCGCTTCCAGGGTGTATTCATATACAACCCTGAAAGAGCGGGTTCCATACGGATACCTGGCATTGTCGCCCAGGTACAGGAAATCGTATTCAGGCAATTTCTTCCTGATTTCACGGAGGATGGTCAATCCTCCGTATCCGGAATCAAAAACCCCGATAGGAGAAAAATTCATGTTCAAAAGCGATAGGTAAGTGAAATAATTGTATGGTTCTGGCTTGGGATACACCGGTTAAGCAGGACGAATTAAAAAAGATGTCTTTTGTGAATTGCCCCTTTTACCTGTCATCTCTTAAGTGCCATTTCATACGCCTTATCGTAGAATTTCCCGAGGTTGAGCCAGTCGAAATGGGGTGAGGCTGCTTCACAATTGTTTCGCATGGCAATCCTCTCCCGCCGGTTCTGCTGAACGAAGCGGAAAAGGATATCGGCGAGCTGTCCTGCAGCCTGGTTAAAATCGCGGTTCCTCCTCTCCACAACGAATATCCCTGATTTATCATGTTCGGGGAAATTATGAAGAATGTAATCGCCGAAACCCGACAGGTCACTGGTGACCGATGGAATCCCGCTGGCAAGGCTTTCCAGCGGTGTATATCCCCAGGGTTCATAATAACTCGGGAAAATGCCAAGGTGGCACCCCCTTACAAACTGGGGATAATCCATCTTGAAAAGAGGGTTCGAAGCTGTAACAAAGTCGGGGTGATACACCACTTTTACCTTATCGTGCTGGTTGTTTACCAGGTTGGCGGTCCTGAGAAAATTGAGAATTTCATCGTTCTGATCATCCACAAGGTTGTGTGTCACCAGTTTGGGAAGCCTTTTCGACTTCCAGCTCTGGACAAAGCGCCGTAATTTGAGCTTGTTGTAATCGTCAAGGAGTTCACTCAGGTCAGGAAATTGATAAGGGCCTGAATCAGAGGTTATTTTAAGATATAGTTTTTCGCCGATCTGTTCCTGGATTTCAGCACAGGCACGACGGATGTCCTCAATCTGTGCTTTGGCTTCAAGTACCTCTGGATTGAACGAATGGAAAGGCCTTTTTGTAACAAAGAAGCATACCACGGTACGATCGATCCCTGCATATTGCATTTTCCAGTTTAAACGGGCCAGGGCTTCCAGGGTAAGGTCATACCCTTTGTTGTGGTACTCATACCGTCCTGAAGTGAAAAAGTAAAGGGTTTTATCCAGGTCAAATGAATAACTTTGAAAGAAGTGCCCCATTACGAAGTCGTGAATTTTCCCCTTGTTTTCAGCATGAAGGTTCTGAATCTGGTGCAATACTTCAAACCGGGTGATATTCAGTCCGTTAGGAAGGATAATTTCAGGTTCCCTCCCAAGAAGGTACTTGCATTCTCTTGCAGTAACATTGCTGACAGTGGTAAAAATATGGGCACCATGGGCTGCTGCACGCTCAATGTCGACTATGGGCCTTACATTGAAGAAATTGGCTTCGTGCTCCCAATTGTAAAATTCAAGGTGTTCGTAAAAATGTTCATCGTTCATGGCAAGGTATCTGCCTAAAAGTGTTGCATGGGTGGTGAAAACAATCCTGATGTTCAGGTTGTCATGCCTCATGCACGGAATCGGCAAACCAGCCATCCATTCATGGAAATGGGCGATAATCCTGTTGTCACAGCCCCCCATTTCACACAATATCCTGAAAAACTCCTTCACCTGGAATCCGAAGGTAGCTACCTGGTTCAGAAGACCATCGTTTTCGGGCATGGTGATATGGTGATGCTCCCAGAGAAAATATCTGATCTCCCCCAGTTTGTCAAAAATTGTGAAAGGATCGAAAAGGATCACCTGAGGACGGCCCGAAACAATCCACTGTCCGTAATGGACCTGATATCCTGCCTGACGCATCCGCAATACTGTCTGACCGACTACTCCCGAATAATCGTCGGTTTCATCAAAATTGGCAGTTGCCTGGCTTTCAATATATGGCCCGATAAGAAAGTAATTCTCCTTTCCGCATTTAGTGATCACCGATGGCACTTTCGACCTGATTACTGTATAAATGCCACCTACCTGATTACATACTTCCCATGCTATTTCAAAGAGATGGATCCCATTATACACACTGTCCGGATCCTTTCCTGTGGAAAAAATATCGTTGTGCATTGGTTCTAATTTTGTGGGTTCTGTCTGACATCATTTTTCTTTCTCTCTTATGAGAAATTGGATATGATGAAGGTAGTAAAATAATCCGAAAGCAGGGATAGATATGCTGTACGACATTTTTTGCCAATTATGCAGAAAACGGGCTGGATTTACAAAAAAAACCGCCAGAGGGGCGGTTTTATCAGTTGATTACAATATGTAAAACTTATTTCAATCCAAGTTTTGTTTTTACAAAAGGCAGGATGTCAAGGCTTTCATTGGAATGATATAAAACAGTCCCGAGTTCTCCACTGATATCGAAAACATATATCAGTCCCTTTTCCTTTCCAACATCCGAAACAGCCTTTTGTGCTTTTTCAAAGATGGGTTTCAGCATTTCACTTTGTTTCTGCTGCAATTGTTGCTGCGCGATCTGGTTAAAATTCTGGATCCGCTGCTGCATATCCTGGATTTCAGTTTCTTTTGCCGAACGGACGATTTCGGACAACGAATCACGTTTTGCAATATATTCTTCATATTTTCTTTGCAGTTCCTTCTGTTGTGCCTCAAGCTCGTCGCTCATTTCTTTCACCTGTTTGTTATACTCTGTTTCAGCGGCGGCCCTTTCAGGCATCATCTGAATGAGTGACTGAAGGTTGATATGTCCGAACTTGGCTTCCTGTCCTTTTACGAAGCCGGTAACAAGCATACATGCTACAACTGCCAGAATTGTCCTGAATTTTCTCATTTTTTTCTATGCGTTTTAAATGATGGTCACAAATATAGACAATAAAATTATTTATATCCAAGTTTCTGTAAAACCTGATCGCTCAAATCAAATTTGGGATTGGTGACGAACAGGGTGGCACCCCCCGATTTGTCAAATATCACAGCGTACCCTCCTTCATTCGAAATTTCCTGAACGGCAGTAAATACATCGTCCTGCAACGGCTTCACCAATGCCTGACGCTTTTTGAACAATTCGCCGTTTGGACCGAAGTATTTTTTCTGAAGTTCCTTATATTCCTTTTCCCTCGAAATGATCACGTCTTCCCGTTTTCTTTTCATGTCTTCGGAGAGCAAAACGCTTTCCGCCTGGAAGTCCTTGTACATTTTTTCGACTTCGGCATACATGGTTTCTATCTCTTTCTGGTACTGTTTCGACATCTGGTCGAGTTGTTCCTGTGCTGCTTTGAATGCCGGAATGTTGTCAAGGATATAATCCGAATCAATGAATGCAAATTTCTGGGCAAACCCTGTCGTTGCCATGAGAAATGCCACTGCAATGGTCAAGATGATTTTTTTCATAGCTTTTGTAATTATTATCAGGAAAGTGTCTTTACAAATAGTGCGCCAAACTTGTAACAATCAGAACTGCTGTCCCATCACAAAGTGGAACTGGCTTCCACCGGCATCCCTCGACCAGGGTATTTTGTCGAATCCATACCCCCAGTCAATACCCATCAGCCCGAACATGGGGAGATAAATCCTGACACCCA
>CAYNBE010000020.1:0-28996 GCA_964395045.1 uncultured Prolixibacteraceae bacterium
ATCTGACGGATAGTAATGCGTTTCATATTATATCGGATTAATTTATATTTACTGAAATTCCCCCATTCAGTCTTAGAGCTTTTTCCACCTGGCAAATGCTCCAGAATTGAAATGAAAAATACCCATTGATTTGAAAGCCAACATTTTTTAGCTACACCAAATTTACAAAAAAACATATAAACATACAGCAACCGGGCAAAATTCATGATCACACATAGTGATAAAAGAGCGAAAACAACATAAATAACCATCTAAACAAATAATTTACATAAAATATGCAGTATTTATCGGAGGTCATTGTTATCTTTGTGCAAATTTTAATACACATCATGAAAAAAGGTACAGTAAAATTCTTCAACCACGTAAAGGGTTTTGGATTTATTAAAGAAGAAGGAACAAACAACGAGTTCTTCGTGCATTCAACTGGTTTGGTTGATAAGATTAAGGACAACGACTCAGTGACATTTGACGATGAATCTGACAAAAAAGGTCCGCGTGCAGTTAACGTAAGACTTTCATAAGCAATTAATTACACAGATCGGCATAAAAAAAGCCCTGCTTCTGCAGGGCTTTTATTTTTTCCGCTGAATTATATCTGAAAAACAGACTTTCGTGCTAAACCACGAAAGTCAATCCGGCAGATTTTTTAGTCTCGGCCGGATCATGGCATTATCCGCAATCCATCTCCAGGCATTGCTCCGGGCAAGGTGAAGCAAGAGGTCAGAAAAAACCTTCATGCAAAACCAAAACAAGATACCTGATTCCCTATTTATTGGATGATATATGGCAGTTTCTTGCTTGCATGCCTCATGAGTGCATCCACAAGTCGGGCTGGTGAACTTCCGATGGATCCGGAATATTTATGGTCGTAATTGAAGATCAGCTTGTTGTTTATACAATCATTCACCCCCAGCGTTACGGTCACTTCGTTTGTGGCACCCCATGCACCGACCAGCAGGGCCACTGCCACAGCTGCCCCTTCTGACATGGGTTTGGACAGTGTATAATTCGATACCAAAAGCCCATCGACCCCCAGAACTTTACAAAATTCAGCTGTAGTCATCGGGGTTTCAGGATAACCTGCCTTTTTCAGCAGGGCATTGGTGGTTTCCACATCCTGAATTTCCTGGAAAATTTTTCCCTGCATTTTCCTTTTTAGCATCCAGGCAACCATCTCTTTCTGAAAGTTGAGCGATTCGGTTTTTTGTTGTTCTTTCAGCGATTCAGCATCTACTTTTCTCCTCGCAGCAATAGATACGGTAGGTGGAACAACAGCAATGATCTTGTGATTTTGAGCCAGGTTGGTTGCATCAGGGCTGTAAAAAATCCTGGCGCACGAGGAAAAGAGAATAGCGGCAATCAGGTAAAACACAATTTTGTTACTTGTTTTCATTTTTGATAAATATTTAGTTCTTACGATTCATTTTGTTATTATAATTGTCTGTCAGGCTCAGGGCTGTCTTGTTTATTATATTTCTATTGAAAAACTTCTATATCAGTATTGCTTATCTGTTTCTTTTAGAACCATCCAGAATGGGAAAACGAATTGATTTCCATCAGGATCACAAAGGTATGAACTGGTTGTCAAATCACTGAATAGCGATACGGACAATTTTTGAATTTTTCGCGTATTTATTGATCATTTTTACATTTTGTTTAATTTCGAAAGATAAAAACAGCACTGAGATGAAACAAACTGAAAGAAGTTTGAGTTTCCTTTGGGGGTTAGTCTTATTAACTGTTCCCATGTTTTTCGGTTCATGCGAAATGGAGGATAAATGTTCAGATGAGGAATTGCTGGAATGGAATAAGCAGATTGCTGTTGCGTATGTTCACTCCTATGCCGTATCTCTTGGGGAAGCATCGAAAGAGATCAAGGGCGACACTTCCCTGATCAAGTACATCAGGAGAGCCATTGATCCGATCAGTTTTTATGCAGACCAGTCGGGATATTTTTATGTGTATGATTACAATTGTGTCAATATTGCTCACGCGCGGCAGAAAGATTTGCAGGGACAAAATCTGTACAATTACAAAGACGCACGGGGAGATTTTGTGATCCGAAAGCTCGCTGCTGCCGCACAACAGGGTGGCGGATATGTCGAATTTTACTGGGTCAAACCGGGAGATACGGGTGAAAAGAAGAAACTGGGCTATGTCGAACCCATCCCGAATACTTCCTATTTCATTGGATCAGGAGTTTATCTCGAATGAGGTGAAATCTGTATGAACCCGGGTAGTACCTGAATAGTAATTCAGGGAGACTCGGAGATTTCAACCTTTAAAGTCCCGGAATATCTTTTAATGGTTCTTCCACTTCAACCTGAAGGGAATTGTTCAGCAAAGCGAAAAACACATATTGTGATACAAGGGAAATAAGATCGATCTTTTCAGAAGTTTTCAGTTCATTGCTCCATTTCGTCCAGGCTTCATCTCGGATTGTCCTGTATTCCACCATTTCATCCGTCAGGTGAAGCAATGCGCTTTCACGTGAAGAAAAAACCGGCGGCAGAGGGGATGTTTTCACTGCTTCAAGTTCCTCTTCGGTCACCCCGTATTCTCTGGCAACCGGAACATGATGTTTCCATACGTAGTTGCATTGATAATGGTAGCCCATTCTGAGAATGACCAGTTCCTGCTCACGGCCTGTAAATCCCATTTCCAATTTGGACGTAACCCAGTAATCGATGAACGGGCCAAATGTCGCGGGATTGTGCATAATGGTTCCAAAAACATTTACCGGAGAAAATTTCCCTTTTAGTCCGGCTCCCGGCAGACGCTCCAGAATTTTGTTCCATTCCTCCCTCATTTCGCTCATGGGCAGAGGGGGAATCCTCACTTCTTTTTCTTTTGCTTTCATCGGTTGTTTTTCTATCGGATTTGTTGATGTCTGATGACAGGATGCAACAGCAGACCGGGTTGCATTTTCTTCGCAAAATGCATCACTCCGGCCCTTTGTGATTGTAATCGCTTTGCCATGAACAGGATGTAATAAAAAAAGAAGAAGAATGGCAATTGCAGGAGTTTTAAAATTGAGGTGGAATAATTTCATAATGAGCTCCTCCAGTTCATTTATCATTTGCATAAAATTATGAAATAAAATGATTTGTAAATAAAAATTCCAGCTCTTTTTAACAATCACAGGTCTGGCATTGATCGTGGCTGTCAGATTTACTTAAGAAGTTCCGGGGCTGTTTTACAGTGCGAACAATGATACGATCCATTTGCAGGAAAAAACCGTTAGTCCCATGATCAGTGTGGAAGAAGTATAGACCTTAAGTGTCGTATCAGGTTCCATTCCGGAGAAATTGGAAACCACCCAGAAATAAGAATCATTGGCGTGGGAAAGAACCATGAACCCGGCCCCCATGGAAAGCATTACGAACAATTTTGCTGATTCGGTATTAAGGCCCAGGACAGGCAACATGGGAGCGACAAATGAGGCAGTTGTGATAATAGCCACGGTAGATGATCCCTGAGCACTCTTCATGAGGGCCGCAATCAGGAAAGGCACGATCAGCCCAAGGCTTGTTCCGGCAAGCAGGGTACCCAGCGCTTCCCCGACACCTGTTGTTTTAATCACCATTCCGAACATCCCTCCTGCAGCAGTCACTATGAGAATAGGCCCCGACTTTTCAATGGTCTCCGTGAAAATGGAATTCATCGAACCGGTCGTTTTTCCTTTCAGCAACAGCAATGCGAGGAGGGCCCCGATTGAAAGGGCAACAACTGGTTCTCCGGGTAACATGAAAATCCGGGATAAAAGCATGGTACCATCTACATCTACCAGGCTGAAAAACGACCTGGCGGTAATCAGCAACAGGGGAACCGCCACCGGAAGGAATGAAAGCAATGCCGGGGGTAGTTGCCCTTGATCAGGCTCACTGGCAAAAATCATTTCTTTCGCTGCCGGATATGGCCTGCGCCTTGTCAGCCATCTGCTCCAAAGATAAGCAGAAATGGCACCTGGTACCGCAAACAGGGTACCTGTCAGGATCAGGTTCCCCGTATTGACCTGAAGCACCCCAGCTGCAGCCAACGCTCCGGGATGGGGAGGGATCAGGCAGTGGACAGAATACAAAGATGTGGCAAGTACTGTAGCCATAAAAGCAACAGCCTGTTTCGAACGTGCACTGAATGTCTTTGCAAGGCCACTCAGAATGATAAAACCCGAGTCGCAGAAAATCGGCAAACCAGAGATGAAACCGGTAATTCCCAAAGCCTGTGCACTTTTACTTTCTCCGGTTTTTGACAGGACAAACCGGGCAATACTGAGCATTGCACCTGTCCTGTCAAGTGTAATGCCGATCATGGCCCCCAAGATAATTAAAAGCCCTATTGAGGCCATTGTATTCCCGAATCCTTCCCGAATAGTTTTTACAACCTCCCCTGAAGGAATCGTCAGAATTGCCAGGAAAAGCGAAACCAGGAACAGCGAAACAAATGCTTTGATCTTCCAAACTGATGTCAGCAAAATAACAGCAATGACACTGACAAACACCATGCATGCGGTAAAAATTATGTTCATGGACTGGTATCTATTTTGAGTTCCTGTAAAGAAGCTCTAATTCATCGGAAATGTCAGCCGGATTGGTCAGCGGCATATCACGGTTGTGTTGTTTATATCCGAGCAATTCCGATTTCTTGAATTTCTCAAAAACCGGAAGCTTTGTTCTGTGGGTGGTTTCAATATGATTTCCCTTGTCATCGATGATAATCACCTTGGGAAGGAACACCCCTTTTCTTCCTATAAATCTGTTCATGATTCTGTCGGCTTCCTCAACTTCCTCCCGCGAAGCCCTGCCAAGCGATTCATACCTGTATATCTTCTTTCCGTCCCATGTGGAGACCATGGCATAGCTTTCCGAAATTTTTTCATCAATCTGGTTATTGATATTGAGGGTGTCGTGTCCCGAAGGCATCAACAGAACCTTTCCACCCCCACCTTCAATGTTGGCAGCATACCTGGGCATGGTAATACCTGATATCCAGCCTTGGAGATGTTTTATGTATACTTTCCCTATCTGAACTGGAGTGATAAAGTGGACAATCCCTTTCTCCTTATGGCACTGAAGAAGATAATACGGGTGAACCCCTATCCAGAACATGCGCCGGAAGGTTTCAGCCAGGGTTTTGTAATAATCATTCACATGGTTCAGCAGTACTGTCTGATTCCGGACTGTAAAACCGTGTTGCCTGATTTTTTTCACCGCTCCGGCCAGTTCCGAAGTGATTTCATGGTAATGGTTGATGTGGGTCATGAAATAGACATATTTTTCAAGCCCTTTGTTATGTTTGTTGGCCGAAACATTTATCATTTCAAGCAAATCATCTTTGATCCTCATAGGCAGGACTACAGGAACCCGTGTGGCAATCCGGATGACCCGGAGGTGAGGAATTTTACTTAACTGCTCCAGGATATATTGCAGCCGGTTCCTGCCTATCATCAGCGCATCGCCTCCTGTAACCAGAACTTCATTGATGTTCTGATTGTAGCCAATATAGAACAAACCCTTATCAATTTCATTGCTGTTCACATCGACAGTACCATCCAGTGATTTTGCCCTCTGACAATGCACACAGTAAGAAGCACAGCTTGTATTTTCGGCTACAAAAAGAGCTACCCTGTTGGGATACCTTTGATATGCCGCACCGAAGCTTCTCGAACTCTCACTCATTGCCCCTTCAGCTCCAGTATTCGGAAAAAGCAAATTGGCCGGGGTGGGGACACTCTGCCAAAAAACCGGATCCAACCGTTTATTTGATTTTTCACCTGGTAGCATGTCGGGGTGAAAGGGATCTTCCTGCATCAGGGAAGCATAATAGGGTGTGATTCTCAGCGGATCTTTCCCTTGGCTTCTCATGACACTTAACGTTCGTGAAATTTCTTTCTCCTGAATGCTATTCAGTATGATGACCTTTTTTAGCTGTTCAACTGTCCTGATAGAATTTTTTAATTGCCAGTCATCATCATTCCATTGAACTTCAGTAACATCCTTCCATAACTCAATGGTATTGAATTTCCTTGGCGTATAAAGAATCTGATCATCATTTTCCATCCGAAATCATTTAATATTTGTATAGATGATAAGCCCCTGCTTTTCCTACACATGGAAAGTTTTTATCATCGATTTTTCAAGTGGAACCAAATTTAATGAAATTTACCCGGGAAATAAAGAAAACAGGCACAGATGACCTGAGAAAGTCAAAAACCATCAGGATACCTTCAAGATTCTAATTGTAGACATGAAGGCTTATTTGCCATTCGAAAGTCCCTTCTGAAACCGTATTGTGTAGATTCCCGGTTTCAGTTCCCGTCTAAAAAAACCGTTTTCAAAATCAGATGCTGAAACAGCCAGATTTTTTGAACCTTTTTCGATTTTTACCACTTTAAAGTCTTCCACAGGGACTTTAAAATTTGCTTTGGTTTTATCAGGAATGGACAGAATGAACAAGATCTCATTTTCTGTTGTTTTTTCCCAGTCCGACTGGATGGTACCATACGGACATTTATAACTGGTTCGTGCATAGGAAAGCCCTTCCGGAAGATGGGGTTCCAGGCAGAACCTGCTGAATCCGGGATGCTCCGGATCAGGACGGATGCCGCCGATCCAACGGAAAAACCACCCCGAAATGCTTCCAAACATAGGATGGCAGTTTGAATAAATGTTGTCGCCCTCCTTCCAGGTCTCCCAGAGGGTGGTGGCCCCCTTGCTTACCATATAACCCCATCCCGGATACTCCGGACTATTTACAATATCAAAGACCATCCGGGTCATCCCGTTTGATGACAGGGCATCCAGAATATACTTTGTTCCAAAAATCCCGGTCATAAAATGTCCATTTATCCCAGCCTGAACGGAAGCAACCAGAGAGTCTATTACAGCACCCTTCATATCATCGGGAACTGAATTTGTATAGAGCAATGCGGCCAGGATCGTTTGCTTGTTCAGATCAGCCGGATTGCTGTCGTGTGAATACCAGTAACGCTTCATAAACTTCTCTTTCAGTACCGATTCCATTCCGGAGTATTTTCTGAAACCAGCTGAGTCCTTCATGAAAGCTGCAAATTCTTTCATAACGGCAGCACAATGCAGATAATGGCTTGTCCCGGTGACACCTGCTGAAGCCGGGATCAGGGCTTCGTGATCGCCGATTCCCTTATCTGCAATAAAATTGGGAAGCAACCTCTGCACTTTTTCCATCCATTTTTTATCGGTTTCGTACAATTCCCTGACGATATCCCTGTCATGATAATAGAGATAAAGCTGATGCTGAAGTAAAAGAAAAACCGATTCGTAGCTGATCCCGCAATACTGAAGTCCAACGAAAGGAGCTGTATCCACAAAAACCGAATCATTGATAATATCAAGCCAGTCGTATATGGTTTTCCGATAAAAGCTGTGCATGTCGAAGTTGTAAATAAAAGCATCTGATACTGCATTTATATCACCACCATAGCCGAACCGTTCCCTTCCAGGACAATCAGACTGTACGCCTCCGATGAGGTTTGACCTGAAGGTCCGGGCAGCCATTTTCTGGATTGCATTCAGCAACGGGGAGGAACATTCGAAATGACCAGTCTCCTCAACATCGGTATTGAGAGCAAGACCTGTGATATCAGAAAGCAGGGGTTTGTATTTCAACCCGGCAATTTCGATGTAACGGAAAGCATGGAAAGTAAATTCGGGTGAATACCAAACCACCGTATCGGGGCCAAAAATATAGGAATCGGCCTGCCAGGCAATATCCGGGGCTCCGGGGCCCCCTCGGCCTTTTGATTTGATTTGCCCGCAAACCGTGGTCATCGGATTTAATGTTCCGTCATCATAAACACGCTCTCCGAAACGCAACCTGACCGTATCTCCCGGATTCCCTCTTAACCTGATTTTATATATACCCGTTATCACGGTCCCTAGATCGGCTACGAAGATATCTTTTGCTGGTGTGGAAATTGCCACTGCGGGGAATGTGCCGGTGATCCTCACCGGAGGAAAAAAGCGTGCCATCAGGAAACCACCGGGCGGATCAGCCAAGTAAGCATGGTTCCAGTTCAGGTCATCAAATCCCGGAAAGTCCCACCCTGGAATTTCCCTCCTTGCATCCATCCATTCGCCCAGGTAAACATTGTTTTTCAGAAGTGGTCCCGGAGCGTATCTCCAGGTTGAATCGGTACTAATTTCCGTTTTTGTACCATTCCTGTATTCTATCATCAACCTTGCTGTGAAAGCAGGAATACCGACAGGCAGAAAATCCCTTAAATTCAAATATCCCCACATTTTCATCGGAAGCGGGTTGTAAAATCCGTTACCAAGAGCGACTCCCAGACAATTGTTCCCTGCTCTTAATTCGGATGTCAAATCGTATTCGGAGTAATAAATCCGTTTGCTGAAATTAGTCCATGCAGGATCCAGGTAAACATCTCCGATTCGTTTGCCGTTCAGGGTGGCTTTGTAATATCCCGCCGCAGTGATATAAAGGGTGGCCTTCCTGATTTTATTTTCTTCAACCTGAAACTCCTTCCGGAAGAGGGGTACCGGATTGTTTCCATACATGGAATCCACTGAAACAGTGTCGTGAACAGTAGCCCTGATCCATATGCTTCGTGCGGTCAGTCTGGTATTTTCTCCTGCATTATCCCGGCAATGGCGGATGCAGCCCGTTCCAATTATAAAAAAAACAAAAGCAATGACAACCTTATTCATATGCCCCAGGGATATTTCTTCCTGGTAACACAAAAGGAACCCGTGCGGTTGTTTTTCAGGTCGACATCAAACAATATTTTCGGCATATCCCCTGCATACGGTTCAACCATCCTGATCCAGTATTTCCCTGCAACGACTCCGTTTATCTCCATTTCCATATCGAAAAGGCAATTGCACTTGCATCCTATTGTCTTTTCCGATTCTTCAACAACGATGGTGTCCCTGTTTGTGTAAATATTGCACCTCAGGGTATCGGGACAACAATTAAAACCTGTATTCTGATGCAGGATTGTCAATTTCCCCGAAACCTTATCATAGGTATAATAAACACATGAAAGGGTATCGGATATTTCACCGGCAGTTCTTGCCGACTTGAATCCCCCGCATCCGGAAGTTCTGATCATTTTACCGGTCACTCCGTTAAGATCATGATGGGAGCCCTCGTCATTACATCCGCCTGTTATCAGAAAACAAAGCAGCAGAAAAAAAAGTTCCGGTTTCATTTCATATAAATTTAAATGTTCTTGCAATCATATCAGCTTAATAAAATGACTGATATGCACCATCATAAGTTACGTCATGACTTATTTTTTTATTCTTATTTTGTCTCCTCGGTATTTCACAGGAATGAAACGTACCCTTTCTGATAAGAATGGCTGAGGTTTTTCTTTGGATATAAAAATCATCCTGAATTGCCGTTCACCGACCATCCCGTCAAATTGACCTTTCCGGTCGTGGACAGTCATTTCCTGGTTTGATTCGGACCATGAAAACCGGATGGTGCTGAATTCGCCTTTTTCGTAATCATAACTGGTACCGTCATCTTCGTAAAGATCAAAATTCCCGTCTTTTCCTGTAAATACCCAGATGTCGAGGGGAGCTTCCCTTTTTTGTCCTGTATATTCGATTTCGGGTCCGACAGGGATGATGGAACCTTCAGGCACAAACAGCGGTATCCGGTCGTATGGGGCAGGCACACTCAGGGTCTGCCCGCCTGGGAAAAAAGCACCTGAATAGAGATCGTACCACCCGGTCTTACCCGGAAAGCAAACCTCCCGCATTCTGGCCCTAAACCTGTAAACAGGGCAAACCATCAACGCAGGCCCGAACAGGTACTGGTCGGGAATGTTCCGGATATTCCTCTCTTCCGGGAAATCCATGGCCATTACCCGCATGATGGTGTATCCCTGATGATAAACAGCACCGGCCAGGCTGTAAATGTATGGCATCAGGCGATACCGCAGTTTTGTGTAATAAAGCATTGATCTGTATGCTGGATGGTTCTCAGGAGCCAGGTGGAAAATTTCACGAAATGGATACTGGCCGTGTGAACGGAAAAGTGGAACAAAAGCACCAAACTGTAACCAGCGGTTGTTTAGTTCGCGCCACTCTTCGAGTTCTACGCTTCCTTCCTTTGCCTGTTCAAATTTCCGTTGTACACTGAAACCTCCAATGTCCATGGTCCAGTAAGGAAGACCTGACATGGAGAAACTGATGCCTGCAGTAATCTGCGATTGCATATCCTCCCAGCAGGTGCCAATGTCACCGCTCCAGGTTGCAGCACCGTACTTTTGCATGCCGGCAAATCCCGATCGAGTAAGGATAAACACGCGCTTTTCGGGATCTGCTTCCCTTTGTCCTTCATATATAGCTTTGGCGTTCATGAGGGCATAGGTATTGAAGTATTTTGCTGCCGGTCCGAGCGCTGTAGGATTCATCAGCTGTTTTCGGTATTCCATCCCTGCATTCGACTGAATATCGGGTTCCGAGGCATCCATCCACCAGGCGTCAAATCCTTTCGGGAAGAGATGCTCCTTCATTTGTGACCAGAAAAGCCTGCGGGCCCCCTGATCGTATGCATCATAAAACGACCCGATGTAGCCGGGCCAAACCCAGTCACGGATACTGTCTTTTACTGCTTGCTGATACATCCAGCCTCTGTCGCTGAACTCTTTGTAATGGTCGGTTGTAATATAGAATTTGGGCCAGACAGAGATCATGATCCGGGCGTTCTGGTCATGAACTGCTTTTACCATTCCTTCGGGATCGGGAAATCTGGAACGATCGAATTCATGGCTCCCCCATTTGTCCACTTCCCAATAAAACCAATCCTGAACGATGTTGTCGATGGGAATATGCCGCTTCCTGAATTCAGACAAGGTATTTAACAATTCTTCCTGTGTCTTGTAACGCTCCCGGCTCTGCCAGAATCCCATAGCCCAAAGGGGCATGACCTGGGCTTTGCCCGAAAGCTCACGGTAATTTCGGATCACACCGTCCATCGAATTTCCCTTGATGAAGTAATAATTTATCTGGTCTCCCATTTCCGACCAGAAGGAGATTTGGTCTTTCGCTGAGGGATCGGCAGGCGATAAAACTTTCAGCCCAATATAGGAGACCCCTCCGTCGGGAATCCATTCCAGCCTCAGATGGTATTTTTGACCCTGATTCATGTCCACACCGAACTTCGCAACCGACGGATTCCACGATGTACGCCATCTTTCAGCATAGAGGGAGTCATCGATCCAGATTCTGGTATACCCTGCATAGTACAGTAGGAAATTGAATACTCCGGTCTCATTGGGTTGCAAATCCCCCTCCCACTTAACCAATGCCTTGCTGAAGTTGAACCCTTCGGGGAAATTCCGGATGGTGGTCAGGTTTTCATAATCAATGGTGGCTTCCTGTCGCTCTGTATAAAGATGATGGTTCACTGTGTCATCGATGTAGGTGGCAGTCAGTCCTCCTTCCTGTCCTGTCAGGTCAAAAAGCCTGAACTGATTGATCTGTCCGTAAGGCCGGTGATCCCCAAAACGGGAAAAGGCGTAATTATCCCATAAAATCCCATAATTTTCAGTTGAAACAATGAAAGGGACCGAAACTTTTGTGTTGTACTGAAAAAGCTCTTCATTCTTGCCCTTGAAATTAATTTCACCTGCCTGGTGCTGGCCCAGCCCGTACAGACCTTCATCGGACGGAGACTCGAACACCTGCCGGAGGGAATAACCCTTCACCTTGTCGAACATGACGGGTTCAAAGCGTTTTGCATTAATTTGTTTTTCTTTCAAGAGCTGTTTCCCCGACCGGTCAAGAAATCTGACCTGCCCGGTTGATTTCAATGCTTCGATCCGAAGATCAGTGGTTGAGATAAACAGGGTATCCCCGTTTTCTGAAAGACCATACTTTGAACAGGTCAGCCCAGGAAGTACCACTAGGCTGCTGTCGTCACAGAATTTTTTTACCGGGCTTGCCGATACTTTAATGATTTCGTCTGTCAGAGGGGTGATTCTGACGGCTCTGGCTGAACTCCCGCTGATATGTTCAGGGTAGATTGTGATTCCGGCTGGTCCTGTTTCCCAGCTTTTACGGGAACAAGAAAATGCAACAAAACAAAACAGGAAGAAAAAACCAAGTCTGTTCATAAGGAATAAAATTACTGTTTTTCAGGTAAAACTGCAAAAAGCGCTATTTTTAGAGTTGCAAAAAGAGGCAGGGTTTCAGATGTTTTTCAGTCACAGCTCAACACCTGCCCGGTAATTCCGGGGGCAGGTCAGAGTAATGGCTGAATCCCCGCCTGTGTATATACGGAATCCTTTGGTTTTATGCGATTTTTGTTTACAATATTTGGTTCTTTTAATACATTATTTTGAAACAGATGCCTATGTTACGGATTGTGGTCATAATGGTTCTTTCGGTGGGGCTGCCCCTTTTATCAGTGGGCCAACCAAAAACGAAAAGTATTGTTTCCCGGGGAGCCAGGCCGGAAAAACTTGCTGGCGGATTCGGGTTTACGGAAGGGCCGGCGGCCGACAGAAAAGGAAATGTATACTTCACCGACCAACCCAACGACAAAATTTATGTCTGGAGCACCAGGGGCGAACTGTCTGTTTTTAGCAATGGTTGCGGCCGTGCAAACGGGCTCTTTTTCGACAGGAACGGGAACCTTATCACCTGTTCCGATATGGAAAATGAACTCTGGTCGGTCGACATGCAGGGAAACCATACCGTGCTTGTTGCTGGTTACCAAAACAAAAGATTAAATGGCCCCAACGACCTTTGGATATCGCCTGCCGGCGGGGTGTACTTCACCGATCCGCTCTATGTAAGGCCATATTGGACCCGAAATCCGGATATCCAGCAGGACGGGCATCACGTCTATTACCTGACTTCCGGACGAGAAACCGTTATGAGGGTGACTCACGATCTGGAAAAACCCAACGGGATTATCGGAACCCCTGATGGCAGGTATTTATTTATTGCCGATATCGGAGCCGGGAAAACCTATCGTTATAACATCCTTCCCGACGGGAACCTGGCCGGCAAAAAATTGTTTACGCTGATGGGATCCGACGGTATGACCATAGACAATCGGGGCAACATTTACCTAACCGGACACGGAGTTACTGTATTCAATCCTGACGGGGAAAAAATTGCTCATATCCCTGTCGAGGCACGCTGGACTGCCAATGTTTGTTTCGGGGGCAAAAACAGGAAAACCCTTTTTATTACCGCTTCAGAGTACCTCTATGCACTGCGGATGAAGGTTAAAGGGGTGAAGTGATTGATGTACATTCTTTCCGTGCTTTTCATCCGGAAGCTTGACCTGATTTTAACTACTTCCCCACATTCAGGGTGATGGTTTCCTTCACAGTGATGCTGTCGTTTGCAAACGGATTGGTGTCGATAATGAGCAGGGTAATCCGGTAGGAACCCTGATTCAGCCGGCCCAGGGGAATGGTGTCGGATTGAAGGATGCAAGGCCATTTCAGTTGTCCATTGAACCTCTTTTTCACTGTTATCTCATTGCCAAGCTGAGAAACCGATGCCAGAAGATAATATTTGCAATCGTAGGTAACCATGGAAACCTGGTCCCCGGAAACCGGTTTTGAAGGCAGAATCAGGAATTTGTCTGTTTCAGGTATGTATAGCGATCCATTATGGTCTTCGGAACAAGACCATATCAGAAGAATGAATCCCGGCAGAAATAAATAAACCAGATATCGTACGAAATTCTTCACAATCTCAGTGTAACACTATACTGATGTAAAATTATCAAAAAAGGTTGCCTGTTCATTCGTTACATAGGTTTATATTTGAAGCTTTCATTACATTATGAGAATTCACTTCATAGCGATCGGCGGCAATGCTATGCACAATCTGGCTATTGTATTGCATAAAAAAGGGTATCTGGTCACAGGATCGGATGACGAAATTGTGGATCCTTCAAAGAGCAGGCTGGCCGGATATGGATTGTTGCCTGAAGAACCGGGATGGTTTCCCGCGAAAATCGTTCCTGAACTGGATGCCGTTGTTCTGGGGATGCATGCACGGGTCGATAACCCGGAGTTGGTCAAAGCAAGGGAACTGAAACTAAGGATCTATTCATATCCCGAATTTTTATTTGAGCAGACCAGGGGAAAGAAAAGAGTAGTCATCGGGGGCAGCCATGGAAAGACGACCATTACTTCCATGATAATGCACGTCCTGAAGGAAAACGGGATGTTGTTTGACTATATGGTCGGGGCTCAGGTTGAAGGATTTGAAACTATGACCGGACTAAGTCATGATGCTCCGGTTGCCATCTTTGAAGGGGATGAGTACCCTTCCTCTCCCATAGATCCCCGGCCAAAATTTCACCTTTATCATCCCCATATTGCGGTTCTAAGTGGAATTGCCTGGGACCACATCAATATCTTTCCAACATTTGAGACCTACACGGAACAATTCAGAATATTTGCCGGAATGGTGGAAAAAGGAGGTAAACTGATTTATTATGAAGGAGACCCTCTCCTGGTGGATATTGCAGGAGAACTAAAACAGATTCAGACAGAAAAATATTCCACCCATCCTTATGTGATCCGAGACAAAGTCACCTTCCTGAAAACAGGGAAGAAAGAAATCCCTCTCCTGATTTTCGGTGAACATAACCTCCAGAATATTTCTGCTGCAAAAGCTGTATGCCGATGCCTCGGTGTCGCTGACGATGATTTTTATAAAGCCATCCGCAGCTTTTCCGGAGCTGCACGCAGGCTTGAAATACTGGCTGAGAATGAAAGTACAACGGTTTTCCGGGACTTTGCCCATTCCCCCTCGAAGCTTCTCGCAACCACTTCGGCAGTCAGGAAACAATATCCTGAAAGAATGCTTGTCGCCTGTATGGAACTGCATACATACAGTTCCCTCAATCAAAAATTCCTTCCGCTTTACAGGCACTGCATGAAGGATGCTGATCTTGCATTCGTTTATTACAATCCCCATACAGTGGAACACAAAAAGCTTGATCCTATTTCACCCGACATGATCAGGGAAGGATTCGGAAAACCGGACCTTCATGTAACAACCAATTCTGATCATTTGTTTGAGATATTGTCAGCGATCGACTGGAAGGATAAAAACCTGTTGCTGATGAGTTCAGGCAATTTCGGCGGAAAAGATCTGAAAGAACTCGCCCTCCGGATAACAGGGTAAAAGGTGGCTTTGAGATTATTCTTTTCAAAAAGTGGAAAGACTCAGGTAAACTGTGCAGTTCATTCTTCTGAAAAACGGGAAGCCTGATCGACGAGGACCGGCCAGATGGGGCCGGGAGTATGTCTTCCTGGTTGCGGTCTGAATGAAAAATTCTCATTGGTCAGGGAGGTACCGCTGGAGGAAACTGGTCCGTTCCGGGCCTCTTTTACCTGAGGAGTTCATAAACCTGTACGGCGAATACACTGGCCAGAAACATTCCCCTGGCATCGCCCCATGCATCTCCCTTTTCGCCAAAGCTGACAAATACCGGACGTGGGACGCAAAGGGCGATCACTTCGGGGAAATCAACCGGTATATCTGCAGAAATCAGGGGGACAGCATATTTAATAAAATTACCTGCCATCCGGTGATATTCTCCTGAAGAAGCCATATTTTTATCCCCGGAATCGTAAAATCCTTGATATGATGCTGATCAATCCTCTTTGTAAGATCATCCTTCTGTTAGGAGCTTTCATGGCTTGTTTGGTTATCTCACTGAACGGACAAGTTAGAACAAATACCCCGGAAGAGCAGTTTCTTCGGATCCACGAAAAGGCGCTGACTGTAGACACCCATTGCGATACCCCAATGAATATGCTTGAAAGAGGCACAGACATTGGGATTCGGAATACAAACGGAAAGGTGGATCTGATCAGGATGAAGGAAGGTGGGCTGGACGCTATTTTTTTTGCCGTTTTCACCGGACAGGAGGCAAGAAATGAAACCAATTACAACCATGTATACCGGCTGGCCCACCGGATGATCGATACCACCCTGGCTGCCGTGAACCGGAATCGTGAAATAGCCGGGATAGCCCTGACTTCCCAGGATGCGGTCCGCCTGGAGAAAGAAGGCAAAAGAGCTGTATACCTCGGAATGGAAAACGGTTTTCCCCTGGCAAAGGATCTTTCCCGGATCCGGGAGTTTTACGATAAAGGAATCCGGTATATCACCCTTTGCCATTCGTATAACAACGACATCTGCGATTCATCGACCGATCCGGCAGGAGCCGAACACAATGGACTGAGCAGTTTTGGCCGGCAGGTAGTGCTCGAAATGAACCGGACCGGAATGATCGTTGATGTTTCACATATTTCGGACAAATCGCTCCGTGATGTTCTATCGGTCAGTCTGGCACCGGTTATTGCTTCGCACAGCAGCGTCCGCGCCATTGCACATCATAAGCGGAATCTGCCGGATGAACTGATTCGTGCCCTGGCAAAAAAAGGGGGCGTTGTGCAGGTGTGCCTTCTCGGGGAATATGTGAAAGATCCCGATACCACCTCGGTTCTTTACCGGAAAGAGCTTGAAATGAGAAAACTCTACCGGGAAAAATGGAATGAAATGAGCGAAGCGGAAAAGGACCAGTTCAGGGAAGAAAGAAACCGGTTGCGCAAACAGCAGGAGGAGTTGCTTCCCGGAGTGAAAGAGTATGTCGATCACATTGACCACATTGTCAGAATCGCCGGCATCAACCATGTCGGCATCGGAAGCGACTTTGACGGAGGGGGTGGATTGTCCGATTGCCGGGATGTAAGCCAGTTTCCTTCCATAACCCGTGAACTCCTGAACAGGGGTTATTCCGAAAAAGATATCATGAAAATCTGGGGTGGCAATTTCTTCAGGGTATTCCGGAAAGTGGAAGAAACAGCCAGGAAAATCTCGGGGTACGATATCATTGAACCATGAGCTTTCCGCTTGTCCATTTTTCACCAATATTTGCCTTCACCAGATAAATTCCGGGTGGAATCATTCCTGTTGAAATAACCGATCCGGTTTTCCCTTTCAGATCATCCTGACAGACCCCCTGTCCCATGATGTTCAGAATAAAGATTTTACCGACAGGTTGATCTGATCTGAGAAAAAACAAATCCCTGGCAGGATTTGGGAATATTTGAAAGTTCCCGACTGGTTTCATTATTAAATGCAAAGCGCTGGTTTCGGCAAAAGGATCTATCATTTTCCGGGTTGTCAGAAACATAAATTTTCCGGGGGGCAATGTAAGTGTATTCAATGCAGTATTCACATACATTTCATTTCCTGAGAAATAATCGAACCAGGTTCCTGTTACCGGGAAACTGACATTTGCCGATTTTTCAGATGTACTGAAGTTTCCTACAACCAATACATGATGACTGCCTTTGGAGAGGTTGTACCATTTGACTTCCCCATACAGGTCACCCGAGAAAGAAGAGGATGCTGAAAACTCTTCGTAATTCACTTTCAGATAATTCAGCCTCCCTATCGTTTCAAACAGGTTTTTCCTGTTTTCGTTGAACTCATAATCCCAGACAACCGGTTTTGGGGATAATCGGCAATCGTTGCTTACCTGCTGAGGGTTCTCGCAGGTATTGATCGAATAATCATATCCGAGTTCTCCAAACTGCCAGATCATTTTCGGACCGGGCAAAGGGAGTAAGAAAACCGAACTCAGTTCGGCACGTTTCAGGGCAGTAGTAAGTTCCTTTGTAGAATAACTCCCCTCACTTTTCCCATACTGCAGACATTTATAAAGGAGTCTTTCTTCATCGTGGCTTTCAATATATGTTACCAGGTTCGGAAAAGACCAGGAGCGGTTGGTGAATACGCCCCAGCTGAGGTTCGATTTTCCATTTTCGTTGTATCCCATAGCTCCTTCGGTGTAGTTTCCGTTCATATTACCCCAAAGTAGTATCCCAGCATTGGCAAGTTCCATTTCTTCGGTGTTACCTGCAAGGTGTTCAAAAATGACAAGAGCTCCGGGGTTTCTTTTCCATATTTCGTTTGCCATCCGTTTCAGATTTGCAATCCGGGCCATATCATAGGCACTTCCCCAGTCTGAAGGACCATAGATGGTGTTCGAAAAACCTTTGGTAAAATCGAAACGGAAACCATCCACATGATATTCTTTCATCCAGAAACTGTTGATGCTGTCGACCAGTTGCTGCGTGGCCAGGCTCTCATGATTGAAATCATAGCCCCATTGTGCACTGGTGTTTTGAAAATTGTGTATCGGATTATACCATGGATTGTTGGGAGCCGGCCGATTGCTGGCATCGTCCCAGTACATCCCGACAAACGGGCTTTGCCGGTAGCTGTGATTCAAAACCATGTCAATGACAACTGCAATCCCTCTTTTATGGGCTTCATCGACCAGCTTTTTCAGGTCATTTTTAGGGCCATAATATTTATCGGGAGCAAAATAGAAAGAAGGGTTGTATCCCCAGCTGCTGTTGCCTTCGAACTCGTTCACCGGCATCAGCTCAAGCACATTGACGCCAAGTGATTTCAGATAATCCAGTTTCCCGGTTGCCGAATGGCTGGTATGCCCGGTGGTGAAATCCCGCAGAAGAACCTCATAGATAATCAGTTTATCAACAGGGGGAGGTGAAAAAGCGGGAACCTCCCACGAATAGGGTTTTTGACCGGTCATTAAAACAGAGGCGACGCCTTCGGCTTTCCCTTCGGGATAACGTACCAGGCCGGGATAGGTTGCTGATGAAATATACTGGTCCAACGGATCGGACGTCTGTTCCGTGTAAGGATCTGCAATTTTTATATTTCCGTCGATGAAATACTGAAAAACATAGGGCTGTCCGGGAGTCAGCCCGCCAATGCGGAGCCAGAAATGGTCGCCGTCGCGTTTCATCTGGAAATTGTGATCCGGAAGCCAGTTGTTGAAATCACCGGTCACAAAAACGTACTGCTTTTGGGGAGCAAATAAATCAAGGATAACCGAACTGTTATCCGCGTAGTTGATGCCCGAACGCACCCCGACTGGTCTGATTTCCTGCACAACCTCTCCCCTGACACAAACAAAGACCGAATCGGATTGGACCTGATCACCTGCATTTGCCGTCACTTTTAGCCAGTAATTTCCTTCATCGGGTAGTACCATGGTCGTAGAGAGGGATGTACCTGAAGCAGTTTCAATCAAATTGTTGTTGCGATACAACCTGATCGCAGCCGAAACCGTAACCGAAACAGAAACCTGAAAAGGCTGATTTCGCTCAACGATGTTTACTCTTTGGGGTGAAACGATGCTCACATTCAAACCTGCCGGGTAGACATTTGCGAAAATATCTTTCCCTCCTGCAGCTTTTCCCTCCCTGGTGCGGTCGGCGCTGCGAAAAACAAAAGCCATCTGTTTGATTGTTTCACCTGCAGGCACTCCGTAAAATGAACGGATGTCAGGTGTTATCTCCAATGTGTAAAGATTGGGGGCGGTACGGGTCATTCTGGCTTTGGGGATATTCGTATTCCAGTCGGCGATCACATATTTCCAATCGGAGGGGGCGTTGCTTTTATCAGTAATAACACCTGTATGTGCATATACATCACCCGTGTAATCCTTCAGGCCGGCTGTACCCTGGTTGGCATCAAAGATAACGGTAACAGGCAGGTTTTCCAGTGGGAGGGCAGGGTTGGTCGATACCTGGGCAGACAGCCAAGAACAAAGAAAAACGAATAAAATAAAGAAACGGCTTTTCATACAAGTCAGTTTTCAAGCATTTGTGGCAAACATCGAAATGAACGGAATATCTCAATTTTCCGGGAAACGAAGTGGTGACAGAGAACCGGCAGATATATGTTCATTTCAGTTATCAACTGGCGTCTGAGATGGCGCCGGATGATCATTCATCGGACCATTCTGTAAAAACACTGAAAAGGGTCACCTTTTGGCAACCCTTTCCAGATATTGTGTGTTTGTCAGTTCCTGGTAATCGTGCACTTTTTCGTTGCCAGATCCAGTGTAATGGTATAATTTCCTGCTTCTCCGATGGGGATATTGGCTCCTCCTTCGCTAAGGGCATTGATATCACCCCCGTAATTCAGGCTCCAATCGTCGTTGGCCCTGAATTTAATCTCTCCTTTCTTGAGGGTGAGGGTGGCAGTCATTACTTTTTTAGCAGTATCCCAGGTCATATTCTGATCGGAATTCCAGCCGTCAGCGGTTGCATCCCCGATGATACCCCACCGGTTTGCGCTGTATGTGTATTCCTGGGGTTTGCTCAGATCGAGGACAATGTAATAATCAGCTTCGACGCTGATCGGGATATTGTCCCCACCGGCGTTCAGTGTGGAATTTTTAGCGCTGCTGCCATAATTGAATCCCCAGTCGTGGTTCGCTCTGAACTTAATTTCAGCAGCAGTCAGATGCATCCCACCCCTCCAGGTTTTCAGAGCCGGATAATAGGTCAGCGGAGTTTCATCGTCCCAGCCTTTCGGGGTTGCCGATCCGATCACACCCCAGACTGTAGCCACGGCTGAGTAGGTGAGATTGGTAGCATCAGCGTTCAGTTTGTAATATCCCGCGGGAGAACTGAAATTGTTCCCGTTGGGATCGAGCTTCCCGATCGCACCGGCTCCGTAATTGGGCCCGTCCCAGTTGTTTTGGGTGGCGAACTTCCATTCGTTTTTGGCATTGGCCATATAGACATATCCTTCAAGGCTGGCCGGATTAGACACTGTGCTCTTTACCTGTGGTGACTTGTCAGGCGACCAGTTTGACAATCCCAGGCCGGGATAGCTGGCTTCGACATAATCTCCCGGAACATTCCAGGTCAGAATATCGGCCAGGGTTGTAAATTTAACATCGGCTCCGTAAGCTGTACCAGCACTATTGGTGGCAAAGGCACGGACATGGTATTCGGTGAATGTGGAGAGGCCGGTCAGGTTACTGACAAACTTCCCGGTTCCGGTACCGCCTGCGATTTTTGTCCCGGTGGTAATTGTAGGATCGGGAGATGTACCCCAGACCACACCTCTTTCAGTCACGGTTCCGCCTCCGTCATAAGTGACATCCCCTCCGGTGACAGCTGCGACTTTTGTTACCCCGGTTACCGGAGATGTAACAACCTGGGGCAGATCAACCAAGGTTTTGAAGCTGACTTCGGGTCCATATCCCGTTCCTGCGCTGTTCACGGCATAGGCCCTGACATAATAGGTGGTATTTCCTTTCAGGCCGGTTAGGTTGCTTGTAAATGCCCCTGTCCCTTTCCCGTCGGTAGTCTTGCTGTCGGCAGTGGTAGGATTTGCCTTTGTGCTGTAACAAATACCCCGTGCTGTTACTTCGGCACCTCCCGCAACTGTCACGTTTCCTCCTCCGGTCGCTGAATTACCGGTGATGGCGGTGATGGCGGTGGTGGTTAGTTTGGGTACAACGGGCAACGTTGTAAACGAAAGCTCCTCGCCGTAAACAGTCCCTTCAGAACCGGTTGCATAAGCTCTTACGTAGTATTTTGTAGCATAGGTAAGTCCCCCGAGCCGGACATTGTAAGTAGCTGTCTTATCCGGGCCGGAGTATACAGCCTTGTTGTTCGAAATGGTGGGAGCCGGTGCTGTATTGTAACAAACCCCCTTTTCGGTGTAACCATCGCCCTGGGCCACAACAAAACCGATCACGGTGGCGGAGTCTGAGGTGATGTTCAGCAACTGGGTTGTTGCAAGTTTTGGTGAAAGCCTTACCTCTTCCATCTCTTTAGTACAAGCGGCAATAAAAATGATCAGGGTCACAACCGCTGTGAAAACGCTATATTTCGATACTCTTTTCATAAGATTCTTTTTTTGAATAATGATGAACCAGTGTGACCTAATTGACTTTTGAAATAGTGAAAGTGCCTGTTTCCGAACCGGTTGGGGAGAAAACGGTAATTGTCAGGGTGATGGTATATTTTCCGGCGGTCACAGGAATGTTGGCGCCATTGTGTTCGAGGCCTGTTTTTGCACTGTTGTATCCCAGGTTCCAGGCCCAGGCATCGTTGTATCTGAATTTAAACTCACCATCGGCAAGGGTTAGGGTAATGGTCCAGGTTCCAGTCATGGCATCCCAGTTTCCTGAACCGGCCACATAATCCATTTTCTGGTCGGGAGCATTCCAACCGTTGGGGGTTGCCGAACCGACCAAACCAATCATAAACTGTTCCAGTTTGTAAGTAAGCGCCTTGGTGTCGGCAACAAGCCTGTAATAACCGCTGAGGTTGTTCGGGACTGCAATGGCTGATCCGTTTACCGCCAGTTTTCCGGAAGTGTCGCCGTAGGTGGTATTTGTGTCAGGATCTTTCAGGGTGAAAGGTTTTGTACCATCCAGCTTCACATATCCCCTGTATTTCCCGTCGCCAAGTGGCGACTCGATCTTCTGTGTGATGCCGGAGTTTATCAGATCAAGGCGCGGCAAACCGTAAGTCGTTACATTCACAGTTTTTTTGTCCGAACTATACTCAAATGGATTAGAAGCCGTACCGGGTGCTCCCGTTCCGGCATCCACCACAAGCACAGCCCTTAGCCGGAGATCGGTTGAAGTAACTGCATCAGCGGGAAATTTGCTCAGAAAAATCCCGTTCAGGTCGCTTACCGAAATTTTGATGGAAGCAGGATTGGTTCCCGTCCACAATCTGACGACATCTGCGAAATTATTGCCCGCTTTGCATGCCTCAAGGAAATAGTTTGCCGAGGCAACAAATCCCGGATCAACAACTGTTCCTTTGAATTCAAGCATGTTATTTCCGTTGGCACGTTTCAGGGTCAGATCCGGGACTGTCTGAAGCACCGGAGCAACCGGGGTTTCTGTGAATATCACTTTTGTTTCATCTTTTTCACAGGAAAACAAAAATATGGTCAACCCAATGAATGCGAAATATATCAGTTTTTTCATCTCTCAGATTTTTTGAACATTAATTATAGCCGGCATTTTGCTTGATATTGGGATTTGCAGAAATTTCATCACCCGGAATCGGGAAGAGGTTGAGGTGTTTTGCAGTATTGCCGCCATTAAAGGTTCCGCCCTTCCATTGCCAGTTGTAATTTCCGTCGGTGAATTTCCCGAAACGGACAAGGTCGGTTCTGCGGTGGGCTTCATAATAAAATTCACGGGCACGTTCATCGAGAATAAACTGGGCATTCAACCTGGCAGCCGTGATATTTCCACTGGTATTCCCGTATGCCCGGGCCCTGATAATATTGATATCGGCGAGGGCATTGTTGATGTCGCCTTTGTTGAACAGCGCTTCGGCCCTCATCAGGTATGCATCGGCAAGGCGGAAAATCGGGAAATCGGTGCTGGCAAATGCGGAATTATAATTGGTTGCCCTTGACCCGTCGGCATTCTTCGCCGTGAATTTGTAGACGCCGATCCCATAGTCGCCACTCGCAGAAGCACTTGGAATATCCATACTTTTCTTCTGTTTCAGGAAAACACGTTTATCCTTGCATTGTGAAAACAGGGGGTCGGTGGCCGGAACCGCTACATTGCCATAGGTGGCAAGGGTGTCAACCAGGATGTTCATGAATTGCTTTCTGGCCCTGTTCCCGTTCCAGTTGGTGTTGGAAGTCAGGTCATGAAAATCCTCTGCCCTGATATATACAGGATCACTGCATGATTCAATTATAAAAGTTGTCCCAATGTATCCCTGTGTATTGATCCCGTCCTGTTCCCAGGCAAAAATCATCTCGGGATTGGTTTTTCCGCCATTGTCGGCACTGAAATTCTTCCTGTAATTTGTTGCCAGTGAGTATTTTCCACTGTTGATCACCTTATCGCAATAAAGCTTGCAACTATCCCATTTGGCAGTTCCGGTATAGACCTGGGCGTTCAGGTATACCCTGGCAAGAAGCATCCAGGCAGCCGCTTTGTCAGCCTGGGGGTAGGAGAACTTCGGATCCCCCAGTTTATTTTCGATATCCAGCAGCTCCGAAACGATGTAATTGAAAAGATTGGCTCTCTGAATCTGTTTGGGATAGAATTTTCCCACTCCGTCGGCTTCGGTGGTAAACGGAGGATTCCCGAACAAATCCATATGATAGTAATATGCAAGGGCTCTCAGAAAGCGCGCTTCAGCATTGTACCTGATCACATCGGGGTCAGTGCTTCCTTTTGTCATTTTGATGAAATCATTGGCATAGGTAATACTAAGCCCGAGTCTCTGGTACAAAGCAGTCAGAAAAGGATTGCCGGGACTCCATGTCTGGGTGTTCAGGTCGGCAATACCAACATCGCCCCATCCACAAATGGCCTCATCGGTGGTAATCTCCTGCAGGTTCCAGAGGGCACGGGTGGTTGTGAAAAAGTTCACGTCGCTGGCATCAATGTCGGCATCTTCCCTGCTTCCACTTTGCCCCGAGAGATTAAAGCTTGCATAAATTTTCCCGAGTACCCCTTTCATGTAATTCGGATTGTCGTTCAGGTTTCCCGACATCACTGTTTTGGGATCCAACGGTACGATATCCAGATCTTTCACACACGATGTAACCATCCATGCCGAAAGAATAATTCCTGATATGAATATTTTTCTGTTCATAATTCTTATAATCTTTTTGATTAATAGGTAAGGTTAATACCCAGCATAAAAGTCCGGGGACGGGGATAGAAATTGTTGTCAATTCCGCCCGGGACCTCAGGATCAATTCCATCGTACTTGGTGACCGTCATCAGGTTCTGAACCGTCAAGCTGATGCGTGCGCTCAGTTTGCCGGCTATCTTGTCAAAACGGTATCCTGCACTCATGTTGTCCAGTTTGAAGAACGATGCATTATCAACAAAATAATCGCTTGTAAACTGTCGTTTCACAAACCGGGTATCGCTCAGGTATTTTGGGAAATTTTTCCAGTAACCGATTTGGTACATCTGGTCGTACGACGCACCGGCAGCCACCTGGTTGTACACATAGTTCCCGATGCTGCCTCGGCTGGATAGTGAAAAATCAAAATTCTTATAATCAAAACGGACCGAAAAACCCATGAGATAATCTGCTACCGGATTGTGATAGATATATTTATCGGCATTGTCGCCATTGACAACCCCTCCCATACCGGAAAGATCGACATACAGCCCTTCGATGGGGTATCCGTTTGTATCATAGACCTGTTTGTTTACGAAGAAAGAATAAGCCGGATACCCCACCCGGGTAACCTGCTTCTGTCCTGTAAAGGCATCGCCGTAAAGAACCCCGATGTAATCAGGATCGTCCGATAAAAGCAGTTTAGTAATCTTGTTTTTGTTATAGGTCAGGTTGAATCCCAGTGTCAGCGACATATCCTTCGTGGAAACCGGAATTACATTCAGGTTTAATTCAATCCCTTTGTTTTCAAGGCTTCCGACGTTTGTGAGCAAAGTATTGGAGAAATTGCTTCCGGTGGGGATGGTTACTGAATTCAGCAAATCATCGGTAACGCGTTTGTAAAGGTCAAGGGCACCATTTATCCTGTTGTCAAAGAAACCGAAATCAAGCCCGATGTTCTGGGTGGTGGTCTCTTCCCATTTAATATTCGGATCATAAGCTTCGGGGCGCAATGTGGGCAGAAAAACTCCGCCAATCGGATAATAGTAACCGGCAACCGAAGTTTTATACTTGGCTTGAGCAGGGTAATCGTTCCCGATATCCTGTTGTCCGGTAACTCCCCATCCCAGTCTCAGTTTCAGTTCTGACAGTGCCTTGACATTCTTCAGGAAAGCTTCATCCTTGATTTTCCAGGCAAACGCAACCGAAGGAAACAAACCCCATTTGTTTTTTCCCACAAATCTGGATGATCCATCATCACGTAGGGTCATGGTTAAAAGATATTTGTCAAGCAGGGTATAATTGATACGACCGAAGAAAGAAACAAGGTAATTCTCAGTAATATAGGAAGAAACATCATCCCCGGCAAAAACATGGTCTTTGTCATAATAACCCCGTGTATAAGAGTAGCTTTCCCTTTTAAAATGCTGCCAGGAATAACCGGCAGTCATATCAACCCTGCTGAAAATACTGCTGATATCCCTCGTATAGTTGAGATAGAAATCAAGCAGGTTATTGTAGTTTTCACCCGTGAAATCGCTCAGACGACCCCAATAGGGACTTGTCAGGACTGAAGGTGATGTTTTCGGGCGGTTGTTGTGCCCTTCGCTGGTCGTATAATCGGTGGCCATATTCAGGTTTGCACGGAGGTCCTTCAGAAACGGCAACCGGTAATCAAACTGGATGTTACCGATTACCCTTTTCACGTTCGACTTGTTGTCGACTTCCATCAGTTGTTGTACCGGATTGGGAGTTCCCAGGTTTGCACCATAATTGCTCCATTGGAAATACCCATCGGATGCAGGGTTACCATCGTATACCGGTTGAGTGGGATCCATATTGATGGCTGATCCCAATGCACCTGGATCACCGAAATTGTGATCGGTGTTCATGGCCTTCAGGTTAGCGTTCACTTTCAGACTATTCTCAAAGAAAGTGGGCGTCAGGCTGATGGATCCGGTCATTCTCCTCATATCGGTGTTTTTCATGATCCCGTCCTGATCGGTGTACCCCAGAGAAACCCTGAATGGAAAGGTTTTCACCGATCCTGTCAGGCTCAGGTTGTGATCATGCGTCAGGGCAGTACGGAAAATTTCTTTCTGCCAGTTGGTGTTTTCATTACCTAAAAGGCTGAAATAAGAGGGATTGTAAATCTTCACATGATCAAGAGCGATCTGCCTGATTTCATCCCCTGAATAAACTTCCATGAATTTGATGTCGCTGGCTGCCGATGTATTTATATCATAACTGATTGTCAACGGACTGCCTGCTTTACCCGTTTTCGTCGTAATCAGAATCACCCCGTTGGAAGCCCTGGATCCGTAAATAGCAGTAGCGGATGCATCTTTCAGAATTGTAAAGGTTTCTATGTCGTTCGGATTGACAAACGAAAGCAGGTTGCTGCTTCCCGATATTTTGTTGTTGTCGATCGGAACGCCGTCAATAATCAGCAAAGGATCATTGGAAGCATTCAGTGAGGACCCCCCCCTGATCCGGATGGTGGAACCACTTCCAGGTTCGCCACCTGCTGTGGTGATCACAACACCCGAAGTCTTGCCTATCAGCAAATCCTGCGCTGATGTGATGGCTCCTTTGTTGAAGTCCTTTGCACTTACAGCTGTTACCGAACCTGTGGCATCGCCCTTCTTCACCTGACCGTACCCGATTACAACCACTTCGTCGACACCAAAAGTTTCCTCTTCAAGCATGATATTGATAACAGCCTGGTTCTGAACGACTACCTGTTGGGTTTTATACCCGATGAAACTGAAGGAAATGGTCGACTGGGGGTCTGCCTCCAGCGTATAATTCCCGTTCACATCGGTGGTGGTACCCACAGTAGTGCCTGCCACGATAATGCTCACTCCGGGTATTCCCTCATTGCTCGCATCTGTGACTCTCCCGGTAATTTTGACTTTCTGGCCGTACCCTGCAGAGGCTATCAGCAGGGAGGCAAAAATCAAAAACAACTTTAGATTTTTTCGAATCATCATTGTAACTTATTTAGTTTTATTAGTCTTAGTAAATTTTTACAATCTGTCAGTTACTCTTTTGGATTATCTGGGATAACATGTATGTTTTCAGCAAATTTAACACTAAAATCATTCATAATTTGGAAATTAGTCGGAATTAATTCCGCAATCGTTTGCGGTTACGTTTGTCCTAAATATGTTATACAACATATTGGTATTGGTGGGTATTTATAAAAAAACGGGGCATCCTTTGTCTATCAGCTACCGGCTGGATTTCATCAGTTTTTTTATTATTTTTAGATGTGAAAAAGCGGTTATTCTATGAGATTCCGACAAGTTACCATCAAAGATCTGGCCAGGATACTAAAAGTCTCCCCTTCGACAGTTTCGCGGGCATTGCAGGATCATCCCGATATCAGCTTAGAAACGAAAAACCAGGTGAACGACCTGGCAAAAAAACTCCATTATCAGCCGAATGCAGTTGCACTGAGCCTGAAACAACACCGCTCACACACCATAGGGGTAATTATCCCTGAGATAGTGCATTACTTTTTTTCGCAGGTGATCAGCGGGATCGAAGACGTGGCCTATCGGGCCGGTTACACGGTCATTATCTGCCAGTCGAGTGAAAAATACGACCGGGAGACCGATAATGTAAAAACGCTCCTCTCCCACCAGGTAGAAGGAATTCTTGTTTCTGTGTCAAAGGAGACTTCCGACTTCAGTCATCTTGTTGATATTCAACATTATGGCACTCCACTGGTTTTCTTCGACAGAGCAGCCCCGGGGATTGCAGCCGACCAGGTGGTCAATGATGATCTGGAAGCCGCATATCTTGCCACCCGTCACCTGATTGAACAGGGACGCAGACGTATTGCCCACTTTGCCGGCCCGCAAAACCTGGTTATCGGGAAAGAAAGAAAGGAAGGGTATCTGAAAGCCCTTGCCGATGCCGGTATTGAGGCCGACCCCGGATATTGTACCGAGACCGATTCGTTCGAGAAGGCATTCGGCGAGGTAATCAGAATGAAAGACAGAGGAGCTTTACCGGATGCAATTTTCTGCAACAATGACCTGACTGCTATAGGGGCAATGAAATCGTTGCTGAAACTGGGAATCAGGATACCTGAAGAGGTGGCAGTTGTCGGCTTCTCGGACGGAATTCTATCGGAAATCACTGAACCCCCGCTTTCATCGGTTGACCAGCACGGATATGAAATGGGGACCATTGCCACCCAAATGCTTCTGAAACGGATACAAGCCGGTGAAACATCCTCTCCATTCGAAAGGAATATTCTGAAAGCCAATCTCGTAGTCAGGGAGTCTTCCGTTGTTCGGACATAATATCCTGTATACAGCAACTTAATCTCTGACGATCTGACTACTTCCACATAACATCCATTGAACGATTTTGCCGACACAGAATTTGCAACCGTAACTAAATTGTTTGGAAGAAAAGCCCGAATTGAATTCCGGTGAGCGCATTCCCCGTCGGCTCTGCCGCGGGGTAAGCGAACAACGCAATAAGAAAGTCCTTGACGGAATCGCCTGCCCGACA
>CAYNBE010000021.1:0-28274 GCA_964395045.1 uncultured Prolixibacteraceae bacterium
CCGCTTGAAGATTTATAAATTCCGCGGAGAAAATTCCCCTGGGATATGCAATGAAACAAAACAATATTAAATTTTTGGCAATGCTTTGCCAACTTTGGCAAATACAGCTTTCAGTTCTTCAATTTTTGCATTCACTTGTTCTTTTGCGGCTTTCAGCTGGTTGAGTGAACCGATCAGATCACCTGACTGCATTTTTGCGGCAGCTTCGTTCAAAGAAGTTTCGACAACACCAATTTCAGTTTTGATGGCTTCAACAGCTGGACGGCCTTCTTTTCCGGTTGGTGCAACAGCAACCAACCCCTTTGCCTGTCCTACCAATGTGGTGACTTCGACCATCAGGGTGTCAATTTCATTTTTCACTTCAACCTTACGGGTTTCAACATTTGCCTTCACGGTTGCGGCGGTAGAGGTAAGTTCGGCAATCTTAGCACTGACGGCTTTAAAACTACCGAAAAGTTTTCCCTTCTGGGCTTCAACCATCTGGTTGATCGAATTCATAGAATCCTGCATTGCTGCAAACTCATTGGGTAAATAAACATCTGCCCCACTCGTGCGTGCATCTTCAATGGCGGCATTCAAAGCATCAAGTTCGGCTTGAGGAACTTTGGCACAACTACTCAGCAGTACAACTGCGCTGATCACTACAAAACCAAGTACGAATTTGTTTTTCATAACAATAAAGAATTAATTTTGTTATTTTGATATTGTTTCCTTCAGACTGAATTGAAATGAATTCATTTATTTTTGACCCAATTCAGATTGAATTCTCCATTTAGACGACAGAATTCAGAGAAGTAACATTTTTTTTTGAAAATAATTGAGTTACTAAATTATTATCGTTCAGATTATTTATTTTCAGAAATGCAATACGAACAAATTGCCGGACTAAAAGATGAGGAAATAGTGCGGCTGATTGTTAATGAAAATCAGCCTGAATTGTTTGCTTTGCTCTATCGCAGGTATTATCAGAAAGTGGTGGACAAGGTTTTCAGTTTTCTGAAAAACCGGAAATCAGCCCAGGAATTTTCCGTTGACATTATGGCCAGGGTTTATGAAAAACTCGAAGGGTTCAGGGGAGATTCTTCATTCAGTTCCTGGGTTTATTCCATTACCTATAATTATTGTATCGATTATATGCGCCTGCAGAAAAAACTTCATTATCCCGAGTGGAACAGAAACAATATCATTCCTGAGATACCAGACGAATCGGAAGAAGACATTTCGGGTGCAACCTTTGAGAATGTGATGAACATCATGGATCAGATCCACCCGGAAGAAAAAGCACTTTTACTGATGAAATACCAGGACAATCTTTCCTTGAAAGAGATCGGAGCATCGCTCCGGATCAGCGAAGATGCCGTAAAAATGAGACTGAAAAGAGCCAGAACAAGGGTATTTTATTTGTATAAGGAACGCTATTCATAAAAATAAAACAAACCCGGCTGATGTTACTTTTTGCCTGATTCAGCGTCAAAAGCTTAAACATGCTTCATGAAATCGATTTTTGATTTTTTTCTGCCAAGGAATACTTTCAGGCCTCCCAAAGCAGTTGTTCATTCGCTTAGGGAGAATTTCGGCGATGTGATTAATGTGGAATGGTCGAAAGAAGAAAACTATTATGAAGCGGTTTTTTATCATCTCAATACCGAGAAAATCGCCCGTTTCAGTCCGGAAGGTGATTTGCAGGAAACAAAGGTGAACCTGCCACTCTATTTGGCAAAACCTGAAATTGCCAGGCAGGCAAAACTGGTGGGCGAATTGATGAACCTGATTGAAATCAACCGGCACGGAACAATCCTTTATGATGTTATTGCACGGGATAAGAACCTGGAGCGATATTACCTTCTGCTTGACGAGAATGGCACTCTGCTTGAAAAAACTAAATTGTGATATTTCAGGTTATAAAACAGGCGGATTTTTTGAAACAAGAGCCTGAAAGGCTTTCTGAATTGACCTGAAATCACAAATAATTGAAATACAGAACTCTGCCGCCGAGACAAAAAGACCTTCTGAAATCACACTGATTTACTTCCAAATAACCGTACCAGGATTATTCCTGCAGGGTAAATATCAGAAGTTCGGGATCATATCCGATTGAGCGTGCTTTTTCCAGGTAGGATTTTTTCACCTCTTCGGGAATGGTTTTTTCCCGGGAAAGAATCCAGAGGTATTTCAGGTTTGCACCGGCCACAAGGGCATATTTGTATTCATCATCCAGGGCAATTACATTGTATCCCGAATAAAAAGGCCCGAAGAACGATACTTTCAGTCTTCCTTCATCCCTGTTTCCTGACAGCTTCGCCTTACCGACAGCCTGCTTCCATTCCCTGGTCACCTCATTGAATCCCCTGTTTACGACCCTGATTGTTCCGTTTTTGTTCATCGAATAATCAGCCGTTACATTGATCAGATTGCGTTCGAACCTGAAATCCATCCTTGCGATCTCATACCATTTGCCAAGGTATCGCTGAGTTACAAACGGTTTTACTGCAACAGCCCCGGGCGGAATGGTTGAACACGACAGAAGGGAAACAACGGTCAGAAAGGATACAGTCAGCATGGTGAATGTTTTTTTCATATTCGAGGGTTACAAAAATAAAAACCGGCAACACCGAAAAACAGTCTGCCGATTGGATTGTAGGGTGGAAAACCGGGCTCGAACCGGCGACCTTCGGAACCACAATCCGACGCTCTGACCAACTGAGCTACATCCACCATTTGATTTGAGGATGCAAATTTATCAAATTTTTTTATTGGAAAGAGAGCAGACCTGAATTTCATCCGGAGAATTTTCAGTAAATTGTTGCCTTCATAAACTGATTTGCTCAGGATATAATAATAACAGGAAGAATTATAAAACATTTCTTATGGAAAAATTGGATCGTTTTATTCAGAAAATCCCAAAGGCTGAATTGCATATCCATATCGAAGGATCGTTTGAGCCGGAGATGATTTTTAAAATTGCCAAAAGGAACGGGCTGAAGCTTGATTTTCCTTCAGTGGAAGCTCTTCGGGAGGCCTATTCGTTCAACAATCTTCAGGAATTCCTCGATATTTATTATACGGGGGCAAATGTTCTTCTGAATGAACAGGATTTTTATGATCTGGCAAAGGCTTATCTGGAAAAAGCTCATGAACAGCATGTGGTTCATACGGAGCTGTTTTTTGATCCACAAACCCATACTGCACGTGGGGTTCCTTTTGATGTGGTTATCGGTGGTCTCCATCGTGCATTGGAAGATGGCAGAAATGAATTAAGCATAACGTACCGGTTGATTCCCTGTTTCCTGAGACACCTGAGTGAGGAGTCGGCCCTGGAAGTTCTTCAGGATGTGCTCCGTTTCAGGCATTTGGTGTCGGCAGTTGGCCTGGATTCATCAGAAGTCGGGCATCCTCCGTCCAAATTTGCCCGTGCATTTGCCGAAGTAAGGGCTGCCGGACTGATCACGGTGGCACATGCCGGGGAGGAAGGCCCCGCCCCCTATATACGGGAGGCGATTGACCTGCTGCATGTCATCCGGATTGACCACGGAATACGGTCGATCGAGGATCCGGAACTGGTTGACAGGCTGGTAAAACTTCAGATCCCGCTGACGGTTTGCCCGCTCTCGAACCTGAAACTGAAAGCTGTTCCTGATCTCAGGAACCATCCATTGAAGAAACTGCTCGACAAAGGCGTCCTGGTAACCGTCAACTCCGATGACCCGGCCTATTTCGGGGGATATGTCAACGAAAACTATTCAGCTGTTGCTGAAGCTCTCGACCTTTCTCTGGAAGATATCCGGATACTCGCAATCAACTCATTCAAAGCCAGCCTTCTCGATGAAGCAACAAAACAGGAACATATCCGTGAAATTGACAGGTTATACCTGCAGATAAAGAGAGAGAAACCGGCTTGAGGCCGGATCATGATCCGGCCAATGCCTGCAATGCTTTTCCTGCTGCCTCAATGGTCGGGGTGATGCTGATTTTTTCACCGACAGCTCCTTCCATCCATAGCTGGGGAACAATGCAGCCCTGTTTCAGCATTCTTGTTATTTCAGCAGCCATGTTTTTCCCTGAGACAAATTTTTCGATCTGAAAATCAATCAGATGGCCGACCGGATAATTTGAAAGGTAAAGCGGATTGTCGATCATGTGGGAATAGATGGCAAGTAACGGCTCGTCACTCCCGCCCAGGATTCCTGCATAATATTTGTTCCAAATCTCTTTGGCAATCGAAATAACAGCGTTTTTAAGTTCTCCCGGGGTGGTTTCCGGATGGGCATACAACCACTTCCATACTTCCATGTCAACGAGCGACACTCCCATAATCTCATAGCATGCCCAAAAATTGTCGAGAGCAGTGAAATGTTCTTTCAACGGATTTTCGTTTTTTATTCCCAGCAGTTCGATATCCCGTTTCTGGAACAGGAATGCCACTGCTTCGGTAAAGGCTGTGTTTGGAACTCCGTTAAGCATGTAATAATCGACATCGTTCATAGTGATGGTCTGTTCCACATTGTGCCCAAATTCATGGATGGCGATGTTGTATCCCTTGTAGTCCATTCCGCCTTTTGCAATGCGGGTGCGGAGATGGGCAAGGTCGTTTCGCATGGAGGAACCCCAGGCATGCCCTGAGCCCCGGGCGGCATCCACAGTCACAAGTGAAGCGATCCGCTGCGCCTCACCTGCCGGCCAGCCAAGTTTAATCAGAATGGCGGGCAGATCGGCACGGACAGCCTCTGTGCCGGGATATTTGCGGGAAGTGATGGTTGTCAGCATTTCTTCGGGGATACCCCCTGAAGCCCTGAATCCGTTGTACCAGATATCGAAAGGTTCAAGCGGCCGGCCCAGGCGACGGCTGATCAATGCTGCAACCTCTTTCACCATTGGAGAGGAAACCAGTCCGGTAAACAGGCGTTCCACATCCTCCTGCGGAATTTCCATTCCTGCATCGAATGCCCTTGAAATGTAGGTGGGATGGTTTGGGGTGTAAGGATCCATCGCCTTCATGGCATGAAAGTTGGCCAGCAAAACTTCATATCTTCTGTCAGGTTCGCATTTCACTTCAATGTCTTTCCCGTCGCTGCTGATTTTATTTGAGAAGGGGTCCCACAGGAAAGCATCGCTGTTGATTACCTGTTGGGGGATGCTCTGGTCGATGATCCTGCGCATAACCTGGTAAATCATTCTCTGTTTCTCAATCCCGTTTTCGGCTGCATAGTTTGATTTCAACTCATCGCGCAAACCCCAGTGGGTAATCAATTTCATGTTTTCAGGGAACAAAGGGTTTCCACCAGGACCGGTCAGTTTCCCCATGTAAATGTTATAGTTTGAAATGTAAGTGTCTGCTTCCGTCAGCGTAACAGATGCCTTCTGGATGACTCCGGCAGGAATTCGCTGGGTAAACCTGTCCCCCATTCGTGCATAGGCCCATTCTTTCCGGCTCCATCCGCTCCCCGACTCAGTCTTCTCCTTCAGCGGAAAAAAAGGAAAGTTCAGGGCGGTAATAAATGCAATTTTATTGGTAAAGAAATCATCGGTCAGGTGAGCCGAAGGATTGTAACCTCCGAACAGCATATCAACGGGTTCCGGATTGGGACCTTCGAGGTCGAGGGGCTCTTTGAGCAGGAGCCCTATTTTATTGAAATAGCCGTTGAGTATCTCGAAATTGCGCTCGAGCTTTTCGAATAAGCGATCCAGGGCTTCCGAATCCGAGACAAAATTTGCAGTGCAGAAATTCTTAAAATCCTCCGCATTTCCATCGGTTTCCCTCCACAGACCCGCTACCTGGGAAACACCTTTTTCAATTCTGAACACAGCGGCTTCGCCGTGTTTTTCTTTCAGCAAACCGGCAACCCGGTCCCTGGTTTCCCGGTCGATCACCTGTGGCGACTGCCCGGATTTTCCGGCAGGATTCTGATTCTGACAACAAACCAACATAATTGACATTGCAATAAGAAATAATGAAGTTCGCATGGCTGTCCTGTTTAATTACCTGCTAACAAATGTAATGGAAAATAAAGATATTATGAAGGATTAAAGTCACGCAAGTAATAGGCAGTGGATGTCTTCACAATTAGATAAATCCGGAATCAGGAATATTCCCGGCATATACCTTCCCTCTACATCGCAGCCCTTCTTTTTCCAGGAGAGATCTGCAGCAAAGGGTTTGCTGCCCATTAATCAGGACAATATGAATGTTCAAACTCAGGCAGATAATTCGCATGTAAGAGTAAATTATTCCGGCTTACTGCAAAGATATTACAGTTCTGCCCATTTCTAAGCCCGAAAGGGTGATCATTTCGAGGTACTGCATGTATCGCCGGTTACAGGGTTCTGCTGCCCATTTTCAAATCAGGGTATACAGGATAGCAAAAAAATGCATGACACTCCCCCCGAGAACAAAGAGGTGCCAGATGCCGTGCCCGAAAGGAAGCTTCCTCCATGCGTAAAAGATAACCCCAATGCTGTAGAGGATCCCCCCCAATAACAAAAAAAGGAGGCTTAGCGACGACATATTGTTGACCACCGGTTTGATGGCAAACACAAACATCCAGCCCATGATCAGATAGATGGCCACCATAATTTTCCGGAACCTTTCCAGGTAAATCGACCGGATGACAATTCCGGCGAGGGCCACCCCCCAGATGATGCCAAACATTGCCCAGCCGAGGGCCCCCTTGATCACAGTGAGCAGGATAGGGGTGTAGGTACCGGCGATCAGCAGAAAAATGGAGGCATGGTCGAACCTGGCAAACAGATTCTTGATTTTTATTCCGGTGAAACTGTGATAAAGCGTCGAAGATGTATAACAGAGAATGAGGGAAGCACCGAAAACCGAAAAAGTGACAATATGCCAAACATTTCCGCGCATGGCAGCAAAAACGACCAAAATCACCAGGCCGGCGATACTCAGCGGAATCCCGACTCCGTGTGTGATGCTGTTAAATATCTCCTCGGCAATTGTTAATCTCCTTCTGTATGTTTTTGTCTTATCCTGATTCATGTTTCTTTATTTCCATCTCCCTGATTGCAAATATAACGCTTCGAATCCGAATATGTTTTGTTCGAAAAACAGGAAAGAGTCTTCAAACATGAAATTTAATACATCACACACCATTTCGGGGAATTTCTTTCTCAATGAACCGGATTCCGTTTTCCTCCAGTTCACGAAGAACCGGATAATAGATGTCGGGGAGGGTCGGTATGAGCAACCCTTTTCGCTTGAGCATGCCGGAAAGGAGTAGTTTTGCAGCGATCCCAAGGGGAAGCCCCACGCATTTCGACATGGCTGTATGTACCTGGTCTTCCCCGCTGATCCCCATTGACGTGGTCAGGACAACTTCTCTTCCTGTGTCTTTTTCAGTATAATTGAATTTATGCCACATTACCACCAAATCTTTGTCGTCGGGTTTCATGGTCCATTTTTTTCTCAGGATCGCTTCCAGCATTTGGGCCGGGGTTCCTTTGGTAATGCCAATCTTCTCATTACTGAAAATGCCAAGCCATTCGAGCATCTCAATGACCGGGGAGTCCTGGTCGAGGTGAAAAGCCCGGTAGAGTTTCAGCTCCACGGAATCGGTCGGGTGGTAGTACAGAAAAGAGTTGATAAACTCACGGTGCGTCAGTTCTTCCTTGTTTTCCATGATGTAGGAGTTGTCCGTGGCACCAAGCTGGACGAAAACGTTCCATGCTTGTGAAAATCCGGGCCGGCGCAATGTTCCCCGATAAATTGTGGAAATTCCCTCCAAACCGTATTTTTCAATATATTTCAGGGAATCCCGGTTGGCATATCCTTCAAAGCGTCCGAATCCCTCGATATCAATGTATTCTGTCCGGCGAAACAGTCTGGTGTAGGGAATGTATTTCAGTTTTCCGCACTGGATGAACCTGGCAGGCCCGGGCCATCCTGCAAGTACCACATTCTGAGGGTTCCACGTGAATTTGTAATGCCAGGGATTGTCGTCCGATTCGGGTGCGACCAGGCCGCCTGTAAACGACTCAAATCCTGTCAGCAGATGCCCTTCATTCCTGATCCTGTCAATCACCTGCATGGCCGACATGTGGTCGATTCCGGGATCCAGCCCCATCTCGTTCAGAAATAAAAGTCCTTCTGATTCAACATCCTCTGCCAGTTGCTGCATTTCGAGCGATTCGTACGAGGCGGTCATCAGCGGTTTCCGGTGTTTAAGACAAGTGACTGCCACCAAGGGATGGAACCTGGCAGGCAACAAGGACACAACCAGGTCGGCATCAGTAATCTCATTATCAAGTTGTTCTGAATTAAAAACATTGATCGCTATTGCTTCTGAAGGAGGAGTGATCTTTTTTTGAGCCAGCGAAAGGTCCCGGTCGCCAACCCGGATTCTCCAGTCATACCTGCAAGCCTGCCTTTCGAGGTAGGTAATCAGAGCATCGGATGAGAGCCCGGCTCCCAGGATCAATATCTTTTTCATATCTTCTTTTATGTAACTTGCTCGAATTGCTCGAAAAGCTTGTTTAATCTAAATCAGAATATTTTAACTCACAACCCTGCATAATCTTTCAGATATGCGTATTTCGCGGTTAGTTTACCGTTCCGGGTAATGGTTGCCCGTTCAATGATCCCATCGGGATCTTTTCCCAGCAGGAGCGGAAGAACCCTTTTAACCAGGTCATTTCCAAATTCTTCTGATGAATCCCTTGGAAGGGCACATGGCAGGTTGTCCACTGCCATTACCGTGACACATCCCTCGCCCGAGAAAGGGGGGGCGATGCTTCCGGTTACCCGGTCAATATCATAAAACGGTTCTTCGTGTGTGGATACTTTCCGGGTAGTGGGCACTGACCCTTCTAGGTCGCAGGTAATATCGGCAATGACTGAAATCCGGAAACTGCGATGACTGATGTCTTTCATGTCAAAAAGGACCGGTGCTTCCGGATCCCAGTATGCTGCTGCGATCAGCAGGTCGGTACCAGGGATAAACCTCCTGAAATTGCCGGTATATTCACCTGGAAATGAAAAAAAATGGCGGAGGTCAAAAGGGCTGCCATCCTTCCGGAGATTATAGTCTTCAGGATTTAACTGTGTGTAAACCGGGAATTCCGGATTTTCAACCGACAGGTATTCCCCGGCTGTCAACCTTTTGATACCCAGAAATTCTGTTATTTCTGTTACCCCCCCGGCCACACGGCCGCCGCCGGTAACTGCAATCTTCAGGGCAGGGAGGGAAACCTGACCGATTTTCTGTTTCATTTCTTCCAGTCCGGAACAATGATGGGCAGGCTTCAGAAAAAACAATCCGTGACGGATTCCATAAGCTCTCAACCCGTTGTAAGCCCCCACAAGTCCGGCAAACCGGCCAAATCCGACGATCCTTAAACCATCCTTTCCGGTCAGACTTTCGTAATCGACCAGGGTAATCGCTTTTCGTATAATTTCGCGGAACATCTCCCTGTTGTGAGGCTGTTTCTTGATGGTATGCGAAAAAAAGAGGTAGCTCTTTCCGGGAATCAGTTTTTCGGGAAGTACCTCCTTGATTCCCATCAGGACATCACAATCTGAGAGGTCAGGATTGATGCGGATTCCGGCCGAGGCATATTCATCGTCTGTGAAACAGCGGTTTGGGGAGGGTTCTGCCACGATTTCCAGATTTCTGAATGATTCCATCAATTGTCGGCATTGGCCCGGCGTCAGAGGTGCCCTTTTATCAGGAGGTACCCTCGTTTCGCGGATGATCCCGATTTTCATACTTATGTATCTGTTTGTTATAAAGTATTTTCGCTTTACTGTATCCAGGCTGGTCCGACCCACCCATTACTTCAGATATTGAATTCAATGCCTTGTGCGAGGGGTAATTCCGAACTGTAATTGATGGTATTGGTTTGCCTGCGCATGTAGTTTTTCCAGGCATCGGAACCCGATTCCCGTCCTCCTCCCGTATCTTTTTCTCCCCCGAAAGCTCCTCCGATTTCGGCTCCGGAGGTTCCGATGTTGATATTTGCGATGCCGCAGTCGGACCCTTCGGCCGAAAGGAATCGCTCGGCTTCGGTCAGATTAGTGGTGAACATGGCTGATGAAAGCCCTTGCGGAACATTGTTATGAAGTTCCAGTGCCTCCTCCAGGTCGTGATACCTGATCAGATAAAGCAGCGGGGCAAAGGTTTCTTCCTGAACAATACTGTATCCGTTTTCAGCTTCGGCAATGGCAGGGACCACGTAGCAACCCGATTCAAATCCTTTACCTGTCAGGGGAGACCCACCGTACAGAATAATACCTCCTTCGGCTTTCAGTTTTTCGATTGCCTGAAAGTAGGTTTGGCAGGCAGATTTGTCGACCAGTGGACCGACATGAGTCTCCGGATCGAGCGGATGTCCGATTTTAAGTAACCTGTAAACCGAGACCAGCCTGTTGCTGAACTCCCGGAAGAGCGATTCATGAAGGATGATCCTGCGGGTGGAAGTGCACCGTTGTCCGCAGGTTCCGACAGCTCCGAAGGTGACGGCCCGGAGTGCGAGCTCCTGGTTTGCATGGGGCGTAATGATGATGGCATTGTTACCCCCGAGTTCAAGAATTGTTTTGCCGAGCCTTTCTCCGACAAGCTTTCCGACCTTACGTCCGATGCCTGTTGAACCGGTAAATGAGACCAGGGGAATACGCCTGTCGGTAAACATCCTTTCGCCCAGGTTTCCCGATGAAGTGGCAACCAGGTTCAGGACTCCCTCCGGAACCCGGTTTTCTTTCAGCACCCATGCTATGATCCTGTGCACCGCAATGGCGCAGAGCAACACCTTCGACGAGGGTTTCCAAACCACCGTGTCTCCGGCAACGAGGGCAATCATGGCGTTCCAGGCCCATACGGCCACTGGGAAGTTAAAGGCTGAAACCACACCGACAATCCCCAGAGGGTGATACTGGTCGTACATACGGTGCCCCGGACGTTCCGACTGCATGGTAAAACCATATAGCTGCCTGGACTGACCAACTGCAAAGTCACAGATATCAATCATTTCCTGCACTTCTCCCTGACCTTCCTGATAAATTTTGCCCATTTCATAAGAAACAAGCCTGCCAAGCGGCTCCTTGTATTTTCTCAGTTCGAGGCCAATCTGCCTGACAATTTCTCCGCGTGCAGGTGCCGGAATTCTTCGCCATTTCAGAAATGCCTCCCCGGCTTTTTCCACCACAAGGTTGTAGTTGTTCCAAGTGGCCAGCCTGACCGATGCAATCTCGTTTCCATCGGCCGGAGAAACCGATGCTATAATCTCTCCTTCCGTTTCATGCCATTCCGTTCCGGTGCAAATCCCTGGATTAATCTTTCCCAGTTTCAGGATGCCCGGTAGATCTTCAATACTATATTTCATACTTCTCTGTTTTTTGATTTTATTCTTTTTCTTATACCATTTCCGTTTTTGTTCTGTTTCTGAAAGGTTACCGGCGAAACATGCTTTTTAAAAGATAACCTGAATCAGGTCACTTCCCAAACAAAATCCTTTGTTTGACGGATATACCTGAACAAAGCATCCCTGATTCCGTTACCGAATGGCATTTACCAGTCCTCCCGTTTCAAGGATTTCAAGTAGCTTCTCGGGCAGGGGTTGAAAAGGGAATTGTCTGTTGCCAACAATTACCAACCCCCTGCGGACATCTGCTTCCACCGGATCACCCGGCTGGTAAGCTTCGACAGCTTCCGGCAGCATGATTACCGGAAGTCCCTGGTTGATGGCAGAACGGAAGAATATCCTCGATGCCGATTTCACGATCACCGCACGAATGCCTGCGGCTGAAAGCCCCACCGAAGGGTGTTCCCTGGAACTTCCGCAACCAAAGTTCCTGCCGGCGATGATGACATCTCCTTTTCTGATATTTCCGGCAAACTGCCTGTCGAATCCCGCGAAGAGATGGGGAATGATCCTGTCGGCATTGGAGCTGTTGATTTCATAGGTGAGATTCCCGGCGAACATCTGATCGGTACTGATGTTATCGAGATCATGATAATCCCATACCCCGTTGTATTTCCGGTACTGACCGGCGGGAATTGCTGCTGTTTCCTTGTGCACACGGGTGAAAGGAAGGGGACTATTCCCGCATACTCCGGGGGAAGAGATAAATCCGTTCACCGCCGAAACAGCAACTGTTGCCGGCGATGCAAGGTAAATGGATGCCTGGTTGTTGCCCATGCGTCCCCGGAAGTTCCGGTTGGCTGTTGAAAGAACAGTGGTCCCATCAGCAGGGATTCCCTGCCCAGTTCCAAGGCATGGTCCGCAGGAAGGAGAAAGGATGTTGGCTCCTGCTTCAAGAAGGATTTCAGCAATTCCTTCCCTGATTGCCTGAAGATATATTTCTTTCGTAGCCGGAATGACCAGCAGCATTACATTCCGGTTGACCTTTTTCCCCTTCAGGAAAGAAGCGGCTATACGCAGGTCGCTCAACCGGCCGTTGGTACAGGTTCCGATCAGTGCCTGCCCGATGGGGGTTCCTTCCACTTCGGCGGCGGTTTTCACATTCTCAACCTGGTGAGGACACGCCACAACTGGGCAGAGGGTGCCAAGGTCGATGTGAATTTCACGCAGGTACCTGGCATTCGGGTCGGCCCACACCCCTGCTACTTCTCCTGTTATGCCGTAGAGCAGTTCATCAGGCGGAAACACGGCATTTTTGGCACCCATTTCCGATGCCATATTGGCGATGGTCATCCGGTCGTCGATTTCCAAGGTAGACACTCCTTCGCCGTGGAACTCGACCGATAGGTAGTCGGCACCTTCGGCACCCAGCATCCCGACCAGATAAAGCGCCAGATCCTTTGCAGAAACATTTGAAGGCAGACGGCCGGAAAGGGTGATCTTCAACGATTCCGGCACCCTGAACCAGGTTTCTCCCGTTTTCCATAAACCGGCTGTCTCCGTGCGGTCGATCCCGGTGGCAAAAGCATTGAAAGCCCCGGCAGTGCAGGAATGGCTGTCGCTCCCTACTACCAGCATCCCCGGCTTAGCATACCGGGCCATCAACTGGTGACATATTCCCTCTCCGGCATCATGGAAATTTTCTATACCGTTTTTTTTAGCAAATTTTCTGATCTCCAGGTAGTCATTGGCCAGTTTCGCATTAGTCGGGGGAGCATTGTGGTCAAGGGTCAGAACCAGCCGGGACGCATCAAACAACCTCTCCCCTTTCATTTTCCTGAAAATCTTTTCAATGCTGGCACTGTTGTCGTGCGACAGAACCAGATCGGGTCTCCTGAAAACAACACTTCCCGCAGGGGCACCCAGGATTTTCTCAGCAAAGGTCCACCTGTTGGTTTGTTCCTGATCAGGGTTGTACTCATGTTTGCGACTACTCATGTGTTTAAAATATTTAGCTTTAATGGTGAATGCATTGAAACACACGCCTGCCTGCTGCCTGCCTGCCGCATGCCTGCCGGTAGGTAGGGTAGGCAGGTAATTCGCGTGTCAGAGTTAATCATTCCGGTTGGTATTTCGTCAAACATGTTCATTTCATGTGAAATCAATCAATTTATTAGTTCCATGTTGGTCGATATTTCTGCCTGTTATTGAAAAGGAATCTTCATACTAAACCTCTTCATTGTCTCTGAGCAGGAGCAGATCACCTGCCTGGTAAATTCTGCGCTGAATATCCGAAAATGAAGTACGGATTTCCTTTCCGTTTTCCAGGTTCCGGATGACCCGACCGGCAAGGTCGATCCGGACCCTGTCGCCCTGTTTCAGTCCGAGAGAAGATTCCCAGTCACAAACCAAGACCGGCAATCCGGCATTGATGGCATTCCTTTCATAGATCGATCCGAATGAGGGAGCCACAATGGCCTGGATTTTAAGGGCAATGAAACAGTCGACCGCCTGTTGCCTTGAGCTTCCGGAGCCGAAATTCCTGCCGGTGAATATTATATCGCCGGGTTTGGCCCTGACCGCAAAATCCTCCCAGTTTTTCAGGTTCCCGAATGTAAAGCGCCCCATTTCCGATTTTTCGGTTACGGAGAGATGGCTATTGTGATAAATCATATCGGTGTCGATATTATCCAGGTTGATTAGCCATGCTTGGCCTTCGATCACATCTGGCTTAACCGTCGTACTGGGCGGCTGTCCAGGATTTGTCCGGATGACCGTCCGGGAAGGGAAAAAACGGCTTGGACGGGGCGGGATATTCCCGGGAGTACAAATATGTCCTGCTACTGCTGAAGCAGCTGCAACTGCCGGTGAGGCCAGGTAAACGTCGCCTTTGCCCTGTTTCCCCGTGAAATTCCGGTTTCCGGTGCTGACGGTCACTTCTCCGGGGCCATTTTGTCCTATCTGTCCGGAAGCACATCCGGCACATCCGGCATTTCCGATCAGTGCTCCGCTTTCTTTAAATATTTCCCAGAGTCCTTCCTTCATACAATCCCTCCAGATTCTGTCGGTCGATGGAACAATCTTCAGTACCACTCCCGGAGCAACCTTTCTCCCTTTCAGGATGGCTGCCGCAGCGCGCATATCATCCATCCGTCCGTTTGTGCAGCTTCCGATAAATACCGAATCGATCTTTCTTCCTTCTGCTTCGGAAACGGAGAGGGTCTGGTGAGGTTTTCCCGGTAATGAGACCAGCGGCATGAACCGGCTCATATCCAGGGTGTATTCCCGGGAAAAAATGGCATCTTCATCGGAAAATAGGGGCATGAATTCACGCCCCGATTTCTGCCGGCAAAACCGATTGATCTCTTCCGATGGTGTAAAGAAAAGGATAATGGCGCCCATTTCGGTAGCCATGGAAGAGATTGTAATTCGTTCATCCAGAGTCAGATTGGCGGTTTCTCTGCCTGTAACTTCCACAGAGCATCCCAGCAAGGTGTCGGGGCCGAAGTGTCTGAGCAGATTCAGGGCGATATCTTTAGCGGTGATCCCTGCCGGCCGGTTTCCTGAAAGGTGGATTCTGACCGATTCCGGGACCCTGAACCAGACCGCTCCCCGGGACCATGCCGCAGCAATGTCGCGGTCGCCCATACCCTGCCCGAAACAGCCGATCGCTCCGAGAATATTGGCGTGTGAGTCGGAGGAAACAAGGGTGTTTCCCGGAACGGCAAGCCCTTCGTCGATGGCTAGATGGGTACCGATTCCGGCATGTATATCGTAAATGCCCATGTTGTTTTGACGAGCAAAAAGTCTGCAAAAGTGCTGATTTGCGGCATACTCCTGGTCGGAACCTGAGGGATTACAGTCAAACGTGAACCAGGTTTTGGAACTGTCTTTCACCGAAAGATGATGCCGCATCAGGTTCTTAACCACACCTGCCCCTCCGAAATCGCGGGCCAGCCTCAGGTCAACCTCTACATCTGCAATATCGCCGGGCGATACCTTCTCCCGGCCGCAATGCCGGGTGATGATTTTCTCTATAATGGTCATAATCAGAACTTTTTATGGCTGCCTTTGCTTGAAAGGCATAAAAGTCATGAAATCGGCATGATGGACAATCCATGCTTCCACAGAGCGTTGTACCTGATGGCCCTCCTCGGCATGGGCTGCAATAATGTGTATCACTTCGGGCGGAAGACCACACCGATCAGCCAGGGATACCCCGCTGAAAGGATGCCTGACGAATTTCCCGTAATGACCCGGAATGGCGTTCCCCTTTCCGTCGATCTCATATTCAAGCAGTTTTCCCACATCGGCCAGGATCGCTCCCGACACCAGAATGTCCAGATTGACCGGCAGTTCACCATGGTACATGCTGTTGATGGTCTTCCCGGCCTGGAAAGCAATGTGTACGACCGATCGTTTATGTTCCATGAAGGTGACCTTCAGATCAGGGCCGCAAAGCAGGGTGAAAGGAATCCGGTGCAGGTCGGCAGGGGTGAGCACACTCCTGTCGAAAGCCACTTCCCAGACCTCAGCCGTCTTTTGCCGCAGTTCCCAGTCGCTAATCCATTCCAGTTCAGGCCATAATTCGATTATTTCCGGATTTATCATTTTATCAGATTAAAAGATATTAGATGAAAAGATTTTAGATAGACTCTGTCGGTTATTTGAATTTGAAAACCTGATGCCTTCCGGGATTTTTAAGAACCGGGAATGGACTTCGGCAACTTCCGGTAAAAAAGGCCGCTGTTATCAAAGTTCCCTGATGATGGCATCGGTCATTTCACGGGTGGAGGCTGCTCCCCGGCTGATCACATCCTGCGTGCCGGTCATTTTCAGCATGTCATAGGTGCGCACCTTTCCGCTGATAATGACTTGGCCGATAGCATTCCTGATTTTTCCGGATTTTTCTATTTCACCGAGATAGTCCAGCATCAGGCATGCTGACTCGATCATGGCGATCGGGTTCACGATTGGAACGGGGTATCCGGCATATTTAGGTGCGGAACCATGGGTTGGTTCAAAGACCGCGACACCCGTCTCAGGATTGTACTGTGCACTGCATGCAAACCCAAGCCCCCCGGTCAGGCCGGCAAAAGCATCGGAAACGATATCCCCGAACATATTCCCGGCCACAATCACCCCGTAATCTTCCGGATTCTTCGTCAGCCACATCATCTGGGCATCAATATTGGTATTCCAGAGCTCGATCTGGGGAAATTCATTTTTCTGGATTTCCTGGGCCAGTTTGTACATCATTCCCGATGTTTCCCTGATGACATTCGGTTTTTCGCAAAGAGTAACCGATCTGTAGCCGTTCGAAGCAGCATGTCCAAAGGCTGCACGCAAAATCCGGCTGGTCATTTTCCGGGTAAAAATCCTTGTTGAAACCGAAATTTCTTCTTTGGGGCACCATCCGAAATTCAGTCTGAATTTCGGATGAGACATCAGTGCATCATACACATTCTGAGGAGGATCGCTCCATTCTACTCCGCTATAAAGTCCTTCGGTGTTTTGCCTGAAAATGGCCACATCAACCACAGGTTCCTCGACTGATCCTGAAGGGCCGTGCCTGATGAAATTCAGAGGATTGCCCGGATACGATCTGCAGGGTCTGAAGCAGATGTCGAGACCAAAATGCTGGCGCAGCGTCACGATGGGGCTCGAATAGGCGACTCCCAGGTTTCTTAAACCCGGATTCAGTTCTGCCAGGGCTTCATCTTTCGGTTTTGATGTGATGGCGCCGAAAAGGGCAATCCGGTGTTTTTCCAGAAGCTGAATTGTTCTGTGTGGCAACGGATCACCTTCGGAACACCAGTACTCCCAGCCGATGTCTCCATGAACATATACGGCATCAAACCGCACAGCTTCGAGTACCCTGATCGCTTCTTCCAGTACAATCCTCCCGATGCCGTCGCCTGGAAGTGTAACAATAGTTCTTTTTGACATATTTATTATGATTTTATTTTTCATATTTTCCCGGAAAGGTTACCAGGGCAGTTCCACGGCTTTGAAGACTTGCAACATGGCAGGGACACAGGGAATACCAACTGATATCAGGATTTTGCAGATATTATTTCTTACATACGAACCGGTTGCCTGATTATATCGAGGACCGTTCCGTCGACCCATTTGACCACAGCCACAATTTTATCTGTAAAGAGAGGCTTTTCAGGCTTTCCGCAGATGGCCTCGGCTTCTTCCTTCAGTTCATGAATGGTCCTGACCGGCAATCCGGAGCCTCGTGCCCTGCCGATAAGGTCTTTTCGTAACGGATTGATGGCGATCCCCCTTTCCGTAACGATGACGTCAATCAGTTCACCTGGTCCGCAAAGGGTTGTGACTTCATCGACAATGACGGGTATCCGGTCGCGGAACAGGGGCAGGGCAATGATCGTATTTCTGGCAAAAAGGCAATTCTGCCACCCCCCGATCCCATGGAGCAACACCCCGTCTGAATGAGTGACCACGTTTCCGTTGAAATTCACGTCTATTTCGGTAGCCCCCAAAGTGACAACATCGGTCATGGATGTGAAATTGCCCTTGGAGTGGTAATTGTAAATGTTGAAAATCGAAAAATCGACATGGTTTTTGTTTTCGTTCAGGGAGAGGATGGCATCGGTATCAAAAACCTGGGCATCGAGAATGATTTCCATGGTTCCGTCTTTCAGCATATCTACCATGTATCGGGTGGACCCTCCGAATCCGGCTCTGATTTTCCAACCATTTCTTTTCATGGTTTTATGCATGAAGTCGGCTACAGCGAGCGATATTCCCCCTGCCCCTGCCTGTATCACACAACCGTCGTAAATAATGCCTGTAGCTTCACAAAATCTGGATGTCAGTTCCGCAATAATCAGCCGGTCAGGGCTTTGTGTGATCCTGGTGGTTCCAGTGACAATTTTATCAGGAAGCCCCAACCGGTCGGTTTTCACCACGAAATCGACATAATTGCCTTCGATCTGCATCGGGATGCATGGAAAAGGAACCAGGTTATCGGTGACCAGGATAACTTTTGCAGCGAATTCGGCATCTGCTTTTGCATAGCTCAGCACACCTGTTGCCGAAGGTCCGGAAAGCCCGTTGGCGTTTCCGAAAGCGTCAGCAGCTGGTGCGGCAATGACAGCGATGTCGATTTTTACCTCTCCGTCGCGGATGGCCTGTACCCGTCCTCCGTGAGACCTAAGAACGGCCGTCTTCGCCATTTTTCCTTCCGAAGTGAACCTTCCGAGGGGCCCGTTCATGCTCCCTTCAATCCATCCGATGGTTCCATCTTCGAGATGTGGGATCAGATGGGCATGACATGGAAAAGATGCTGTGGGGAACCATCGGAGTCCTTTCACACCCAGTTCTTGGGCGATATCAAAGACAAGGTTGGCAATGAAATCACCGTCGCGAAGATGATGATGGGTTGAAATGGTCATCCCGTCGCGCAATCCTGACCGAATGAGGGCTTCCCTTAGGGAGTCTACCAGTTTGCTCCCGTCAGCAGGATAAGCGGCGCAAGAGGGGATTGGCGGACCAAAGATATGGCCCTTAGGACAGTATTTTCCAATTCCCTGGTACGGAATGGCAGATTCTCCGTTGATCTCAGCAGGAACCTGGCGTCCTGCGGCATTTGTTATCATGTGAGCATTCATTTTATTCCCTCCCTCCTTTGGTGGATCCGTTACGGGTGGCCTGTTCCAGCAACCGTTGTGCCCTTTTGACAACCGGGGGATCGATCATTTTTGTCCCTACTGATACCACCCCGTGACCTTCAAGAAGGGCTTTTTCGTATGCTTCAACAATGATTTTTGCTTTTTCCAGCTCTTCGGGTGCAGGATCAAATGCACTGTGAATAACGGGAATCTGGCCAGGATGGATACATCCCATTCCTTCAAATCCCATCTGTCGGGCGATGGTGGCAATATGAAAAAGTTCCCCTGGGTTTCCAAAATCGGGAAAAACCGAATCGAGCGGCTGGATTCCGGCAGCGCGGGCGGCATTGACGACCATGCTTCTGGCAAAAAACGATTCTGTGCCATCTGATGTTCGCCGCGCCCCGATGTCGGCAGTATAGTCTTCCAGTCCAATGGCAAGGGCTGCAACACGGGGTGAAGCAGTGGCAATCGCATATGAATTGAAAACTCCGGTAGCGTTTTCAATAATCGGCATCAGCCAGGCTGTTCCGTTCCCTTTGTCTTCCCATCCGGTAATCACCCGGTCGACTTCTGTCACCTGCAAGGCAGATTCACATTTCGGGATCAGGACCATGTCGATTGCTTCACCTTCCAGTTCACGCAAATCGTCAAGACCTTCAGGTACCTGGTTGATCCTGACCATTCGTTCGGCTCCCATCAGATCAATGTTCCGGAGGGCATTCCGGACAAGAATCCGGGCTTCTTCCTTTTTTTCGGCGGAAACCGAATCTTCCAGATCGAGAATGATTCCGTCGCTTTTGTATAAACCGGCGTTGATGATCAGTTTGGGAGTGTTTCCCGGAACATACAATCTGCTCCGCCGGAGCGAATCTCTTAAAGTGTACCGGTGACCTGAAGTCAAAGGTGGTAAAAGATATTTTTTTTCACTTCCGGTAATTCTCCGGATGGCTGCTTCCATCCTTGCACTGATTACAAAAGGGAGTGCCCCTGAATCCTCCATATAAACCGTTGCGTTCCCGATTTCGTATTCATGAAGGATCTCTTTGATAAGACGGATGATGGAATTGCCATACAATGACAGTACTTTGCTTTTCAGATCAATCGCTATTCCCGAATTGCCAGTCAGTTCCAACCTGACAAAACAATCGGAACGAACCGAATCTCCCCGGTTCCCGGCTGTGGTTTCCATATTCACAGGTTTTTGGTCAATTACCGTATAAAATTACGGATTTCGCGCCTGCCAAAAAATGAGATTAAGCATGAATTACAAAGAGCCGTTTTGAACAGCAGGGCCCTTATTTTCTGTAATAATTCATCTGATCAATGGTTTCCCAAACTTTTGCAGGGAGGAAAAATTTCATGTTTTTACCTGCTTTGACAGAATCGCGGATAAAGGTGGAAGAAATATCCATCATAGGTGCCCCGACCCATTCAATTTTTCCTTCCGGATATTCCGGTTTCTCCAAATAACCAGGGCGCGGATACACCAGAATCTGGTACATGCTGATCAGTTCTGCGGAATTCTTCCATTGATGAAGTGATTTCAGGTTGTCAGACCCCATGATGATATGAAAACGATGATCGGGATAGATTGTAGTGAGCCGGGTGAGGGTGTCGAACGTATAAGAAGGCTCGGGCATGGTCAGTTCTATATCGGAGATTCTGAAACGGCTATCCTTACCAATGGAAAGGTTTAGAAGTTCGACCCTGTCGTATGCATTCAGTATTTTTTCCTCTTTTTTAAATGGATTTCGCGGGGAAACCACAAACCAGATCTGGTCCAGTTCGGTGAATTCGGCCATGTAGTTGGCAACGGCCATGTGCCCGATATGCACCGGGTTGAAAGAGCCGAAAAAGAGCCCTATCCTAAGACTTACTTTTCCCGGAGGCAGAAAAATGTTGAACAGGTCAGTCACATGGTCAGACGGCTTTTGTTCGATCATAGGTTTGCTTATGAATTGAATGTTTATTTCCCGAATTGAAGTATTCTGCTTTGTTGTTCAACCCATTCATCAATCTGTATCAGCCCTTTTTTTGCAGAAAACTCCAGATTTCAGATTGAATCTTCTGATTCCGGTCCGAGTAATCTTCGCGATACAAGCACAACCCTTTTTGTCATTTTTTCTTTTCAGCGGATATGGTTCGGTTCAGGAAATCCGACACTAGTTTTTCTGCTTCCTGCAATGTTACGACAAGCTTATCGTTCACCAGTACCTTGTCAAATCTGGCAGCAAAACCGAGTTCGTATTCAGCCTTAGCTATCCGGGTGGCAATCTTGGATTCCGGTTCGGTTGATCTTATACGGAGCCGTTCACGGAGTACCTCCAAGGAAGGAGGCTGAATGAAAATGGCAAGCGCCTGTTCACCGAAGATTTTTTTCAGGTTAAGGCCCCCTACCACATCTACATCGAAGATGACATTGAACCCTTCGTCCAGAATTTTCCTGATTTCGCTTTCCAAAGTTCCGTAAAAGATACCCGGATAGACTTCCTCCCATTCCAGAAAGGCATTTCCGGCAATTTTATCCCTGAATTCATTTTCTTGGAGAAAAAAATAGTCCCTGCCATCCAGCTCACCTTCCCGGGGTGCCCGGCTGGTAGCTGAAACCGAAAAACGGAGGCCCAGAGGTAGCGACAACAGATGCCGAACAATGGTTGTTTTCCCTGCTCCCGAAGGGGCCGAAACTATAATGTAACGGCCTCCAAAAATTTTCCGGTCCAGTCCTTCAAGGTATTTCCCTGACTCCGGGTTCCTCTGATTGTTCATCTTATTGGTGTATTTCCGTATGAAAGCAGCTTTAAAAAACAGAATGAACTTCTACAACACATTCAGTACCTGTTCCTTCACCCTTTCGAGTGCATCTTTCATCTGGACCACAATTCTTTGGATATTGCTGTCGTTGGCTTTCGACCCGATTGTATTTATCTCGCGTCCGATTTCCTGGGCGATGAACGACAGCTTTCTGCCATTCGATTCAGGTTCGTTCAATGTATCCAGAAAGTATGTGCAATGGTTGGAAAGCCTGACTTTTTCCTCGTTGAAATCGAGCCGTTCCAGGTAAAAAATCAGTTCCTGTTCAAACCGGTTGATATCCACGTTTCCGTTCAGATAGAGGCTTTCCAGGTTCACGTTCATCCTTGATTTGATGTTGTCGATTCTTTTTTGTTCATGGGGCTCGATCTCTTTCAGCAATTTCATAATATTACCGATGTTTTCAACCAGGTCGGTTTCCATAGCAAGCCCTTCCTGGATGCGGAACCGGTCGAGTTGAACAATGGCTGCCAGAAAATTGCGGTGTATCAATTCCCACTCTTCCTCATCCAGAGTTTCGTAATTTACCTTCACAGCATCGGGAAATCGCATGATAATTTCAAGGGTCCGTTCCGTGACAGGCAATCCCAGTTCGGCACTTATCCTGCTCAGATCGTTGAAGTAGTTTTTCACTACCGGTCCGTTTACCGATGTATTTCCTTTTTCGCCAAGGCTTTCAACAAAAATGGAACAATCAATTTTGCCCCTGATCAGCATGTCGTTGAGTTCCCTGCGGATATCAAGTTCTTTCTCTCTGTAAGTTTGAGGAATTCTGGTACTTATGTCGGACTGCTTGCTGTTCAGCGATTTTATTTCGATGGTAATTTTCTTGCAGTTGATCTCAAATTCAGATTTCCCGAATCCGGTCATCGATTTTATCATGTTCAGAAATTTTCTGCGAAATTAGTAAAAAACGGGAGTTAAAGTTTTCTTCCTGGCTGTCTATTCATCTCTCAGGTTTTTCAGGCTATCATGCCCGAACCTAAAAGTTCCTCCCCGCAATACCATGCAGCAAACTGTCCCGGAGTGATCCCTCTTTGTTCCCTATCAAAGATCATCCAAAGCCCGTCATTCCTCATGTGGAGAACAGCATTTTCAAGTGGTTGGCGATAGCGTATTCTGACTTGATAGTTCCGGGTTTCACCGGGGATCATTTTCAGGTCTTCCCTGATCCAGTGGATGCTCTGGAAGGGAACATGAAGTCCTTTCCTGTAGAGCCCAGGATGATGCTGGCCTTCTCCCACATATACGATATTCCGGTGAACATCGGTGGCAATCACGAAAAGAGGTTCGGCAAATCCGCCGATGTTCAATCCTTTGCGCTGACCGATGGTAAAGAATTGCGCCCCGTTGTGCGTTCCGACCACCCTGCCATGCCATGGTTTCAGCGGATAGGGGAAACAAAGTTTACGCCAGTTTTCTTCGGATGACTCTGTTTGTTTCTTCTTTTCAGAAAAATCGGCAGGAATTTCGATCACATTGCCCGGTTTTGCTACAAGCTGCTGTTGAAGGAATTCCGGAAGATCGACCTTACCGACAAAGCAGATACCCTGTGAATCCTTCCGCTCGGCTGTCGGAAGTCCCTCCCTGCGTGCAATGTCGCGAACCTCCGCTTTCAGCAGAGAGCCCACCGGGAAGACCGATTTTGACAACTGCTGCTGGTTCAACTGGCAGAGAAAATAACTCTGATCCTTCGCCTGGTCGGTTCCTGCCAGGAGCCGGTATACCATCCGTCCGTCTTCGACTAATTTTTCACACCGGCAATAATGGCCGGTGGCAACCATTTCGGCTCCCGAACGGAGTGCTTCTTCCATGAAAATGTCGAATTTGATCTCCCTGTTGCAAAGAATATCGGGATTGGGTGTCCGGCCTGCCGCGTACTCCGAAAACATATAATCCACAACCCTCTTTCGGTAATGGTCACTCAAATCCACGATTCGGAAAGGGATTTCAAGCTTTTTAGCAACCATTTCGGCGATCATGGCATCCTCCTCCCAGGTGCAGGCGCTTGTAAGGGTTCCTCTCCGGTCATGCCAGTTGACCATGAAAAGTGCCTGCACATCATGTCCCTGTTGCTTCAGCAGGGTTGCTGCCACGCTCGAGTCGACTCCTCCTGAAAGTCCTACAGCTATCCGGCTCATGCATAATAAATTTATGTTTCGCAAGGTAAAAAAGGTGCTTCCTTCAATGATACTGCGGCTCCGCCGCATTTCAAAGCCCGGCAGGTTGATAATTTAGGGTTTCTAGTGATACCGCTCATGTTGAAGATCGCTCCATTGTAAGTACATACAAAAATAGTTCTTTTCGGTGTTATCCTGAAATCATAAAAAGAATGGATTTATAAGCGGCTTCTGACCAGGTATTCGCTGAATTTCTTCTGACCTGACGACCCGGTCAACCCAGTTTTACCACAAAATGTGGAGCGGTTTTTGATTAAAAAAGGTATGAATTGTGTAGCTTAGCAAAATCATTTTCAAATTGATTCAAAACGTTAATACCTGAAAAAATGAAAAAACTGGTTTTTTTGATGATTCTGACAGGATTTGCGATATCCTTATACGGGCAGGCTGTTTTATTTGCGGGATCAAAAGCCCCCCTGTTCAAAGCCCGGTCTGATGAGGGGAGTGTCTGGAAACTGGCCGATTATATCGGTCAAAAGAACATTGTCCTCTATTTTTATCCGGCAGCCATGACAGGAGGCTGTACAAGCCAGGCATGTGCTTACCGCGATCACATGGCCGATTTTGGAAAACTGGATGCAATTGTCGTTGGAATCAGCGGCGATGATGTGAACGGGTTAAAAGCTTTCAAAAAAACAGAGCAGCTTAATTTCACCCTGTTGTCTGACAATAACGGAGAAATTGTCAGGTTGTACGGAGTGCCTGTTAGCGAGGGAGGCAGCATCACGAAAAAAAATTGATGAAATGGACGTGGTGCTGAAGAGAGGAGTCACAGCCAAACGGGTTACCTTTGTGATCGGGAAAGATGGGCTGATCAAATACATGAACTCGCAGGTGGATGCCGCGAACGATTACAAAGCGGTACTCGAAATTCTCTCCGGGAACTGATGCCGTTTGAAGCTTTTACAGATCAGACAGGGATCGGAGATTGTGAAGTTTCCGCAAGATATTATCAGCAGATTGCTGGTCACGATTTTTTTTATGATTAATTCCGAAGCAGTTTTTCCGGTATTGCCATACCGATGCACATTTGACATCTGTTACAGAAACTTTAAGAAATGCTTCCTTTTATAAGGAATTCTGGCCATGGGATAACGAAATGAATACATTTATTGTCTCTTTTATAAAAATGGCTTTATGATCTGGAATGAATCAGTTGAATGTGCATCCCGGGAAGAGTTGCGTAGGATCCAGTCGCAACGGCTGATCGAAACTGTCGAACGTGTTTACCATGCAGTGCCTGGTTACAGAAAAAAGATGCAGGAAGCCGGGCTGGTTCCTGCCGATATAAAAAATATTGATGACATTGGAAAACTTCCTTTTACCACCAAACAGGATTTGCGCGACAATTATCCTTTCGGAATGTTTTCGGTTCCCATGAGTGAAATTGTACGGATTCATGCTTCATCGGGCACAACCGGAAAGTCGACGGTAGTGGGATATACCAGAAAGGACCTGAACATGTGGTCGGAAGTGGTGACCCGCTCGCTTGTTGAAGCCGGGATTCACCGCAACGACATCGTTCAGGTAGCTTATGGATACGGTCTTTTTACCGGAGGACTCGGACTTCATTATGGTACAGAAAACCTGGGCGCAACAGTCATCCCCATTTCTGGTGGAAACACTGAAAAGCAAATTCAGTTGATGCAGGATTTCGGCACCACAGCCATTGCATGCACTCCTTCGTATGCACTTTACCTTGCTGAGGTGATGGGAGTAAAGAAGGTTTCACCGGATAGCCTGAACCTCAGGGTGGGCATTTTCGGTGCAGAACCATGGAGCGAAAACATGCGCCGTGAAATCGAAGCAAAACTGAAAATTAAAGCCATCGATATTTATGGCCTGAGCGAAATCATCGGCCCCGGCGTTTCATGTGAATGTGAAGAACAGGCCGGTATGCACATCAACGAAGATCATTTTTATCCCGAGATCATAGATCCGGAAACCCTGTTACCGCTTCCTTATGGAGAAAGGGGAGAACTGGTATTTACAACCATCACCAAAGAGGGTATTCCATTGATCAGGTACCGCACCCGTGACCTGACCAGGTTGATATATGAAAAGTGTGCCTGTGGCAGAACATTAGTCAGGATGGAGAAATGTACCGGACGGAGTGATGATATGCTGATCATCAGGGGAGTCAATGTATTCCCGTCGCAGATCGAGAGTGTCCTGCTTGAAATGAGTGAAACGGAACCTCATTATCTTTGCATTGTCGAACGCGAAGGCACCCTCGACACCCTGCGGTTGCTGGTTGAAGTGCAGGAACAATTCTTCTCCGATGAAATCAAGGCGCTTGAAGCACTCCGGAAAAAAATCACCCAAAAACTACAGAATACACTCGGTATTTCAGTCGAGGTAAAGCTGGTGGAACCCAAAACCATTGAACGTACTGCAGGAAAAGCCAAACGGGTTGTTGACAACCGAAAAATTTGAATATTATGATTGCCAAACAAGTATCTGTTTTTCTTGAAAACAAATCGGGAAGGCTGAATGAAGTGACCAGGATACTGGGAAATGCCGGGATCAACATCTCGGCTTTCAGCATCGCCGATACATCCGATTTCGGGGTTCTCCGAATGATTGTTCCCGATCCGGAACAGGCTGCTGCCCTTCTGAAAGAAAATGGATTTTCTGTCCAGACAACAAAGGTGATCCTGATGACAACCCCCAATAAACCGGGTACTCTTGCCAGAGCTTTGCAGATACTGTCGGATGAGAACATCTTCATCGAATATCTGTATGCATTTTCCATGAATGAGGATTCGGCCGTGGTGGTCATCCGGCCTTCGGAAATTGAAAGGTGTCAGGAGATTCTGGAGAAAATGCTAACTTCACAATAAGGGAAAATTTTTCCGGGAGGTTACTACCTGTCCTCCCGGAATCACAATCACGTATCCTGCCAGCCGGCCGGTTATGACTGTTGAATGACCGGTTCACCGGGAGGAGAAGAATGAAAAAAGGCTGCCCGTAATGACACCCTTTTTTCAAAAAAGAAGCATTTTATTGTTGTATTTCTACCAGTTCCATTCTACTCTCCAGATTGCCTTTCTTATCGTACGATTCGCTTTTCACAGTTCCGATTCCGTAGGCATACCATTCAATACTTTTTGTATTGACTTTGATACCGAGGACAGTCCCGCTTACATCACCCGAAATTTTGAAAGCATTGAACGATCCGCCTTTTACGGAGATATCTTCAATGGCTTCAACCTTTCGGTTGGTGACATTCACAGCCATTTTAAGGCTGATGAATCCCATTTTCATGGCCATGGAAACGCTTGCATCGGGCAGGGGAACACCTGGTACCGGAACCAGAGGGATTTCCATGTTGTTCCCGGTGATTTCGACAGTCGGAGGTATTTCCCCGTTCTGCTGAAAAGCTGCTTTGTTCAGGAAGTTGCTCATGTCGAAGTACATTTTGTCACCTTCCTGACGAACCGAAACCTCATCGATAAACAATTTGTTTCCTTTCTCATCGAGACTTTCAATCTGATAGGTGACTTTGAAGTGATCGCCGCTTCCTGACACCTCTTTTACAGTGTATTTCACCTGTCCGGCCAGCTTTCCTTTTTTATCATACGACTGGTAAGTCAGTTTTGTACCTGTTTTGGATGGAAAAAACGCTTTCTGGGCTGATGCATTGATAACGGTAACAGCTAAGATCAGTAACAGGATGAGTAACTTTTTCATTTTCAGTGTCATTTAAGTGAATAAATTATGGTTTTTACGTCAGAGTTTCGTAAATTCAACCCGGCGGTTTCTGGCTTTACCTTCTGCAGAATCGTTGGGACCGAGCGGTTGCGATTCTCCCCTTCCTTCGGTTTCCATTCTCGAAGGATCAATGCCGAAGGTGCTGGTAAGTTCGTTTTTCACAGAAAGGGCTCGCCTTTTCGACAAATCGAGGTTCAGTGCATCGTTTCCGTCGCTGTCGGTATGTCCGGTAATTCTGATTTTTAACTCCGGATTTTCTTTCAGTACCCTTGCAATATCATTCAGTGTCCCATACGATTCAGGCCTGACAATGTCTTTGCCTGAATCGAAACTGATCCCGTAACTGATCAGTTTGCCTTCGGTGATTAACTTGCTGCGTGTATCAGGGGCTGCGGTGGTGATTTTCAGGTTGGAGAAAAACGGATGGCCTGTTTGTCCCCACATGGAGAAACGGAACCGGTTGTAAGAAGTATTGACCGGAAGGGCTGACGGACCGTCAATGATTTTCTTTCCCTCGTGGTATATCCGGAGCCTTCGGTTTTGTACCCAAAGAATAATATGGCTGAGCTGATTTGCTTTGATAGGATTAATTTCACTGGTTGATGCCACAAACGATTCC
>CAYNBE010000022.1:0-26617 GCA_964395045.1 uncultured Prolixibacteraceae bacterium
CGGAACAGGTAAATACCACCCTTCAAGGATATGCCCCTTTCGCGAAGATCCCATCTGACCGGATTGCTGCGTGTACCTGACGAGGTGGTTTTTGTTGTGAACGAATCAACCCGCCTGCCAAACAGGTCAAATATTTCGATCAGGGTGCTGAACCTGCCATCAGGCTGATTGTGCACAAATGTAAAAAAAGTGTGATCTGTTACCGGATTCGGGTAATTGGATGTTTCTTCAATGAAAAAGTCAGAAGTTACGACAAACCTGATCTCTGCCTCTGAAGAGTTGTTGGCAACATCCCACACCTTTAGTCTGAGTGAATGTTCCCCAGGTTCAAGGTTCCCCAGCTGGTACCTGATGCTTCCCTTCCTGTAATCGTCCTTTTCTGCTGAATAATATTCATTGAGCAAAAGAATATTCGAATAATCATCGTCGAGAATGGCGACAATATCATGTCCTATCCCTGTACCAGCCGTATTGATTCCGTTCTCATCCGATATTTCGGCCAACATGAGCGGATTGCGGTTTGTCTGATCTCCGCTTCTGAAAGACGAATCGCCGATGAACAATGAAATATCGGGGCCTCGCGTGTCTGTTAGGTCGTGCCCTGAAGATCCACCGATAACAAAATTCTCAAATGCTCCGTTTGCGTCTTCATTTCCGCTCCTCGCATAATACAGGATCTTCCCCTTTCCAGGATAATAGGAAATATCTCTGGGGACAACAAAGCTGAAACTGAAATCGCCGTTAACCACGCCGGCTTCCCCTTTGTAAATGATGTTGCTCTGGCTTTTATAGGAAAACGGGGATTCCCCTCCGTTGCCAAGGGTTTTCTGTACAACAGCCTTGTCGTAAACCACTGCTGTGACCTGACCATTGAAAGCAGTGAGTTTCCTGCCTGCATGATCGGTAATTTCTCCGGCTACCGTGACCTTTTTCAAAGCATGTAAGGTATCCGGAACCATCTGGGCATCTTTTCCGTTAAGGGTTTTTGTGGTTACCCTGTACCGGGGATAAGAGAGGCGCAGGGCAGGATCGGCCAAAAGAGTGAAATTCCTCTGATTGAGACTGTTAACGGTATTTACCTTTGCAAGGCGCATGATGTCTCCCATCCTGTAATTTTTCCCGTTTGTATCCTTTTCAAATACATATTGGTAAAAACTCTTGCTCAGCAGGTAGTTCGAATAGGCATACACCACCCGGGTTGTTGAAAACAATCCGATTCCGCCTCCGTTAGGATTCAGGAGGATATATTCACCTGCCGAAGTTTCATTTGCATCAAACCGGCTGAATTCGCAGGTCGCCGTTACAAAAATAGGCAGGTTATTGCGGTTCGACCACGAATTGATGGCTGAAACATCCAGTACCCGTTCATCAGCCAGGTACCGGTCGTTGGCATGACCGACATAGTTCAGAATCAGCACCCCTTTTTTTACCTGCTGGTTGATGGCTTCCATCACCCCGGGATATCTTTCTCCCCCGGGAGTCGATTCTTGGACATATGCATCAAAATATATCTTTTCGGTCTGAAATTCACGGTGAAATGCGTTCACCTGGTCGGCAAGGCTTTCCGAATCTGAAACATGAAGGTTTCCATCCCCATCGTCACCGATAAAACAGAGGTTTGTTCGCCACAATCCCATCGATGCCTCAGAATAATAATGAATAATCTTATCGGTCACAATCTGTGCTTCATACCTTGTTGAAACAGGCAACCTTCCGATCCCAAGATCGATTGTTCCGTTAATAATGCTTTCATTTGAATCGAGAATGACAAAATAGTCGTCAGAAACAAAAGATGAAGTGGGCAAAAGGGAATTCTCCGACTGGTAAGTCGGAATATATGCTTTGCCTGCTTTTGTCAGGTTCCTGTTGTCGAAGCTTCCGTCTCCCATCAGAAGAACATACCTGATTTTTTTACTGCGGTCGTAGCACATCCTGATAAAATTTCGGATAGCGGAGGCATCCGGACTGCCATTGCCGAATTCATTGTACACTTCCCCAACCCTGACCACTTTCACGTCAAGGTTATCGTCTCTCCTGTGAAAATCGGCAATTTCATTCGCTGAAGATAAAAAATCAGGATGTGTGATGATCAGAAATTCCGGGACTTCAATGGCGTGAAGATTCTGGTTTGGCACTTCACCGACAAAAACCGGTTCAGGGAAAGTGCCGCCAGGTCTGAAAACAACATATTCCCGCAACTGGTCGGCCGGACGCTGAAAAACAAGCTGACTGCCGGTTCCTGCCGGAATGATCTCCAATACGGCCGTAGGGTCGGTAACATCCAGAACCCTTACCCCGGTCGATGCATTTTCGATAATAAACCTGGCTATATTTCCCGAACCGACACTCCGGGTATCCCTGAAAGCAAGCTCATCGCTCGACAGCCTCAGGTTTCTCCTCCAGTTGAGGAGGATATAATCAAGCCATGCTTCCGACAAACTGTTCGATGCATTGTATGTCAGGGTCACATCCGATTTGGCCGGTACCGGATTCAATATCAGATTTACCTGGGTCTCATCGGCATACAGTGTAGTAGAATTATCCATATTGACAGGATCGAAAACAATCCCCTGAAACCTGACTGAATTCACCGATACGTCGAGCGATGAAGCCGATGATGACCTGCCTGCTGAATTGATAATCAGGGTAGCAGCTGAGCCCTGGGCAGGATCATCGCACTGCAGGGTGAACGTACGGGTAAACCCCCGGATGAATTTTTCACCAAACCATTGCTGCCCCGACCTGATCAGATTGTATTGTTCGGTTTCATACACCAGGTAATCGTCGAACGATGAAACCTGATGTGTAGCTGGCAGGGATGACGAAGCTTCTGTCTCCACCGTATATGCCGCGTTTCCTTCCTGGCTGAGAAAATAAAAACTGTCGCCCGAATAACAATTGCCTACATGCCTGAAAACACGGGATGCGGAGTCCCATTTCCATTCGGTACTTCCCGCTGAATAGAAAAAAAGACAATCCTTTCCGGCACTGTTTTTTCCCCGCCAGCTTCTGTTTTTAACAAGATCATCGGGAGGAGTCTCATTCAGCGGTTCCGGTAGTTTATATCCCGGCCCCCCAAATACATTTACAATCTCGGGGTTTCCAAAACCCCATGTCTTTAGTTTTTCATAAGGAATACCATAAATCCCCCTTCTGTTGGTTCTGATTTTGACCCATTTCCCGGAAGAGAGGACCGACGCAGTCTTCCAGGCAACTTCGAAGGATGCGCTATTCTTTTCCAATATTGTACTCTCTTTCAGTTCCGGGTGGGGGGACAAAGCTGCAATATCATTTCCCTGACTCTCGATACCGATCCCGGGAGGCAACCATAAAAGGAAAAGGAGCAAAAGTTTGTTCATCCTGAAAAATTTTTCTGTAGCTTTCGGAAACCTGTTTTGCGGTTTCCGAACATCCGGACCAGAATATAGCCTCAAATAGAAGCTATTCACACAATACAGGTAATGCCAGACGTATAAAGTCCGAAATCCACCTTCAACCTTCCGGAAAGGTATGTATTGAAAACGCAAACCAATATAAAATATTTTGTAACTGCCTTCAGGTGATCATTCAAATCCTTCCCGGCGGATACAAAATTAACAGGATTTGAAAACCATCCGTTGAAATAATCAATTCTCCGGACAATATTGATCAACCGAATTAGTTATATTTGTGACGTTTCAAAAAAATGATTTTTGTACTGTATGAAAATGATGCGAAAATTTCTGGTTTTAGCAATGATTGCTTTCGTGATCCATGGATGTTCGACGAACAAAACCGGGAAAAGCTCCTTTTTCAAATCGGGAAAAAGTGTTTCCCGGACAACAGGATGGAGTTACAACGATCCTGAAACCGGCAATATTCCCTATGAACCGGGATATGAACAAACCGCCGGCCCAGGGTTGGTTTTTATCGAAGGAGGTACGTTCACCATGGGCAGGGTGGAAGAAGATGTAATGTCGAAATGGGACAACACCCCGCGCAGGATCACGGTAGCCTCTTTTTATATGGATGAAACAGAAGTATCCAACCAGGATTACCGGGAGTTTGTACACTGGACACAGCGGGTTTATCCCGGAGACAGGGAAAAAATAAATTCCATCATGCCCGACACCCTGCAGTGGCGTGAGGCACTTGCAATGAATGATCCCTATATTCAGAATTATTTCAGGCATCCGGCTTACAGTGATTATCCGGTAGTGGGGGTATCGTGGGTACAGGCAAATGCATACTGTTCCTGGCGTACCGACCGTGTAAACGAACAGATTCTGGTGAACAGAGGCATCCTGAAACATGATCCGAACCAAAGCGGAGAGAATATTTTTACCACCGATACTTACCTGGCTGGTATGTACCAGGGCACTCCGGGAAACAAACCACAGGCAAACAGGGATGGAACTCCCCGAAACCTGAAATGGGAAGATGGTATCCTTCTTCCGTCATACAGGCTTCCAACCGAGGCCGAATGGGAATATGCAGCCCTCGGCCTGATTGGCAACACCGAAAATGAACTGCTGACCGACAGGAAAATGTTTCCCTGGAACGGAACTTACCTGCGGGAAGATTCAAAGAAAAACAAAGGGCGGATGAAAGCCAATTTCACAAGGGGCCGTGGTGACCTGATGGGAATGGCAGGTGCACTCAACGATAATGCCGACATCGCTGCCCCCGTTATTTCCTATGAACCCAATGATTATGGATTATACTGCATGTCAGGCAATGTGAATGAATGGGTGTACGACGTATACCGTCCCCTCTCATTCAGGGATATGGCTGAATTTCAACCTGTAAGGGGAAATGTATTCACAGTGCCACATAAAGATGAAAACGGAAACCTTGTCAGGGACAAATATGGTGTGCTGGTGCTCGACACCCTGGCTGATTACAGGAATTTCAAAGACGGTGATCCGAATTCACAGATCATTGAAGGGAACCAGTGGACAGCCATACAAAATAACAAAACCAAGGACATGTACATCCAGGATGACAGGCAGGGCTATTTCTCATCTCTTCTTGGCGACGATGTCCGCGTTTACAAGGGAGGATCATGGAAAGACAGGCCATATTGGCTAACGCCCGGCACCCGAAGGTTCCTGCAGGAAACCAAATCGATGAATGACCTCGGTTTCCGTTGTGCCATGATACGGGTCGGCAGCCCCGGAGGATTCTGATAAATTCGAAATAATATTATTTCCGAAACAGGGTTTTACAAGGCTGAAACCCTGTTTTTTATTTCAGGAAAAAACTTTAAAATTGACATTTTCTTACAAATGATGGAACATGATGGATCACAGGGAACGTTTTTTCCGAACCATCGGGTATGAACAGGTCGACCGCCCGGCATCATGGCTGGGACTTCCGGTCCCGGGAGCGGAAAAAAAATTGCTTGCCCATTTCGGGGCTTCTTTCGTCGATGAAATGAAAATCAAGCTTGACGATGACATCTATTCCATCGAAGTGCCATACTCCGATCCACCATCAAACCACATCGCCTGTGCTTTCAAATTTGTTAAATCCAGCCACATTGACACTCCCGAGAAAAGGACTCTGACTGCTCCGGGACTTTTTGAGGATTACGATGATCCTGCCAATGTCGGCAGGTTTGACTGGCCCGATCCTGAAATTCACCTTGACAGGGAAGCATCCCTGCGGCGGGCAAAATCTGCCCCCGGCAACCTGATCAGGATGGGTATCCTGTGGAGCGCTCACTTCCAGGATGCCTGTTCGGCTTTTGGAATGGAAAAAGCCCTGATCACTATGCTGACGAATCCGGATATGTTCAGTGCTTTCATCGACAGAATCACCCGGTCCTACCTCAGGGCCAATGAAATCTTTTTCGAGTCCACAAAAGGATGCCTCGATTGTATGTTGATCGGAAACGACTCTGGTTCTCAAACAGGTATGATGGTGTATCCGGATTCCATTAGGGAATTTGTTTTTCCTGGTACCCGGCTCCTGATCAAACAGGCAAAAAGTTATAGAGTCAGGGTGGTGCACCATTCCTGCGGTTCAATTTTCCTGCTGATTGAAGATATGATCGGACTCGATGCCGACATCGTTCACCCCATCCAGGCACTGGCAAAATATATGGATGCTCAGACCCTGCATTATCATTTTGGAGGACGGATCGCTTTCTGCGTAGGTGTGGATGCCCAGTACCTGCTTATGAACGAAACACCGGCGAAAGTCACCCAACGGGTACAGGAAATGAAAAAAATCTTCCCCACAGGATTGATTCTGTCGCCGAGCCATGAAGCAATCCTTCCCGATCTTCCCCTGGAAAATATCCGGGCCATGTTTCACTCAATCAACAGCTTACAACGATGATTGTTACAGGAGCAGAACCGGAAGATGTTTTTGTCAGCCCCGAAACAGAAACCGGGATGAATGTCAGTTTTACCGGTTACAAATACTACTACGGGATTATTTTCCTGATGGCAAAAATTCAGAATACAGTAATTGAATCATTATGTTAAATATACACGAAATCTATCAGAAATTTCTCACATGCGGATCGGTTTCAACCGATAGCAGGGAAGTTAAACGAAATACAATATTTTTTGCACTCAAAGGGGAGCGGTTCGACGGAAACAGGTTCATACCACAGGCATTCGCAAATGGCGCTGCCTTTGCAGTCACCGACGACCGGACCCAGGTCAGGGATGAACGTGTCATTCTGGCAGAAAACGTACTTGAAACCCTTCAGAAACTGGCATCCCATCACCGGAAACAATTGGGTATACCCATTATAGCAATTACCGGCACCAATGGAAAAACAACTACTAAAGAACTGGTTACAGCCGTTCTTTCCCAAAAATTCAGGACTGGGACTACAAAAGGGAATCTGAACAACCACATTGGGGTGCCCCTTACCCTGCTTTCATTTACCAGGGAAACCAACCTGGGAATTGTCGAAATGGGAGCTAATCATCCCGGTGAGATCGGCAATTTATGCCGCATTGCCGATCCCGATTACGGGATTGTCACAAACGTCGGAAAAGCGCATCTCGAAGGATTCGGGAACCTGGAAGGTGTGATCAGTACCAAAAGTGAACTTTACAGGTATCTTCAGCAAAAAGAGAAAGGAGTTGTATTTGTAAACGGCGACAATCCATTGCTGATGAAAGCAACTCAAAACATTCCACTTAAAATAACTTACGGAAGTAACAAAAAATTCCATACCCGGGGTTATCCCGTGCCGTCGGTGCCCTACCTGAAGGTCAGGATCGGAGAAGGGGCTGGTGCGTATGAAATCTCAACCAGACTGACCGGCGATTACAACCTGGAAAATGTACTTTGTGCTGTCACAGTCGGAAACTGGTTCGGAGTAGAACCGCTTCTGATAAAAAAAGGGATTGAAGGATATATCCCGTCGAACAACCGTTCGCAACTGATTGAAAGTGGTTCAAACACGATCATCATGGATGCATACAACGCAAACCCGGTGAGTATGGAAGCTTCGATCCGAAGCTTTTTACAACTTCCGGGGAAAAATAAATCCTTTATCCTGGGCGACATGCTTGAATTGGGTCACGAATCTCAGGCTGAGCATCAGGCAATCACCGATTTGCTTTCTGAAAAAGGTGCGGAAATGGTTTTTCTGGTAGGGGAATTTTTTACAAAAACCGTGAAACCAGATCATTTTCTCACGTTCGCCAATACCGACGAGCTGTCGGATCACCTTTTTAAAAATCCGATACAAAACCAAACGATCCTGATAAAAGGATCGCATGGTATACAACTTGAAAAATTGCTGAAAGTTTTTAGTTAACCAGGGGTTTCTCCACTTTCAACACCTCGGAAATGGCCTGAACAAAGGTCGATTTCGGAAGGGCTCCTTTTGCCATTTGCGGCTGGCCTTCGAGAGGTACAAACAACAGGGAAGGAATGCTTTGTATTCCGAACATTCCGGCCAATTCACGCTGTTCCTCCGTATTGACCTTGTAAATCAACAGTTTGTCGCCGTATTCCTTTTGCAATTCTTCCAGCACCGGTGCCACCATTCTGCATGGCCCGCACCAGTCGGCATAAAAGTCGATCAGGCAGGGAACCTTTCCCTCATATTTCCACTCTTTGTTCGCTTCCCAGTTAAATACCTTATTCTTAAAACTTTCTAAGGTTAAATGTTCCAACATGGCAAAATATTTTAATAATTTATATATATAGATATATGTATACAAAATCGATGCCATTTCCGCAACGTTCGCTTCAGAGTGGGTAAATAATGCAATTATTGTAATTTTGTCACCTTACAATGCAAAATATGGCAGAGATGGAGGGAGCCCTGAAGAGGGAGATACAGAAGAAGCTGGACCAGCCGGTATTCAGGATCATCGGTCGGGTAGCCGACGAGATGAAGTTGGAGGCATATGTGATCGGAGGTTATGTCAGGGACCTGCTGTTGAATAAACCGACCGGTGACATTGACATCATGACTGTCGGAAACGGGATCCGTCTGGCCGAGAAAGTAGCTGATGAACTGGGGAATGACACCAGGGTGGTTGTGTTTAAGAACTTTGGAACCGCCATGGTCAGGTGGAAAGAGATGGAGATCGAATTTGTAGGTGCCCGGAAGGAATCATACCGGCCTGAATCGAGGAAACCTGAAGTCGAAACCGGAACACTGGAGGAAGATCAGCAAAGGCGCGATTTCACTATCAATGCCATGGCCATCGGAATCAGCCAGGGAATCCGGGGCGAGTTTTTCGATCCCTTTCATGGACAATATGATCTGGCCCGGAAAATAATCCGAACTCCCCTGGATGCAGATATTACATTTTCGGATGATCCCCTGCGGATGATGAGGGCTGTCAGATTTGCCACCCTGCTGGGATTCAGAATTGAGGATGATACGCTCCGGGCCATTGCCCGAAACAGGGAAAGGATCAAAATTGTATCTGCTGAAAGGATATCGGATGAACTGAACAAAATCATCATGGCTGACCAACCGTCACAAGGTTTTATCCTTCTTGAGGAAACAGGTCTTCTCAATCTTATCTTTCCTGAGCTGGAACGTTTGAAAGGAGTTGATAAGGTGAAAGGAATCGGCCATAAGGACAATTTCTACCACACACTCAAGGTACTGGACCAGTTGGCTCCGAAAAGTGACAATCTCTGGCTGCGCTGGGCTGCTTTGTTGCACGATATTGCTAAACCCCTGACTAAAAAATTTATTGAAGGTCAGGGCTGGACCTTTTATTCTCATAACATTGCCGGAGCCCGTATGGTGCCGGCAATTTTCAGAAGAATGAAACTGCCGATGAACGAAAAAATGAAGTATGTTCAGAAGATGGTTGACCAGCACATGAGGCCGATCGTGCTTTCAGAGGAGGTCGTAACCGATTCAGCCGTCAGGCGTATGCTTTTTGATGCGGGCAATGACATCGACGACCTGATGATCCTCTGTGAAGCAGATATCACCTCCGGGAATGAATCAAAAGTCAGAAAACATCTCGAAAATTTTCAGCTTGTAAGAAGAAAGCTGAAAGAAATCGATGAAAAGGATGCGATCCGCAATTTTCAGCCACCGGTAACAGGCGAAGAGATCATGAAAACATTTGGGCTTGCACCAGGCAGAGAAGTCGGGATTATCAAAAATGCCATCAAGGAAGCCATCCTGGAGGGGTTCATTGGGAACAACCATGAAGAGGCTTACGGGCTGATGCTTCAGAAAGGTGCTGAAGTCGGACTGTTTCCGGTTAAACAATAATGTTTATTGATTTCTCCGGATGACTAGGAGCACGGGAAGATGGTCACTGATTCCTCCTTGGTAACGGGGCCCCAGGTATGTGCGTTTCAGTTTTTTACCTGCATAGACCTCATCGGTACCCAACAGGAATCCTGGTTCTACAATTCTTGCATCACCCGGCCTGACACACAAACTGTTGTTGCATCGGAGGAACCACCTGTTCACAATCACCTGGTCGAATACCATCCATTGGGATTGGAATTTGATAGTTCCCTTCCCCTCTTTTTCCCATTCTCCACTCAGATTAACCAGACTGCATGGCAAGTCAGCCCCATTTCTGTTTATTTCCAGGCCACTTCGCAGGCTTTCATCACCTGGCCTGTCGTTAAAGTCACCCATCACTGCAATCAACTGCGGACGATCGGGATAACACAGCTTTTCAATTTCATTATGCAGCCTGGTCGCAGCCTGCATCCGCAGAGGCCTGGTCTCCAGAAGGCCTCCGTAGCGTGAAGGCCAGTGGTTGAAGAATATTCCGATCGTATCGATTCCTGCGACTATGCCTGACAAAAAAAGTATCTCCCTGGTTTCGGGCACAGGTGCATTTTCCGGAACCGGCGGGAAATAGCGGTAACTGACCGGCTTAAACAGATCGTCCCGGTAAATGGCAGCGACATCGATGCCTCTTTTGTCAGGTGAATCCTTGTGTATAATCTGATAGTTCCACGAGCGGAGGGGTTCTGTTGCGACAAGCTTTTCCAATACCTCCCTGTTTTCCACCTCACACATTCCGACAACAGCAGGAGGCTCCCAAAAGCCTGTATTGACAATCACACGGGCAATGGCTGTCAATTTTGAAACCAACCGCCGGTTGCTCCAGTGCTGCTCTCCGCCAGGTAAAAATTCCTCATCCCTTTTGATGGCGTCATCTCTTGTATCATACAGATTTTCAAGATTATAAAACATAACCGTTGCCACCGGTTTTTGGGCATATAAAAGATTGGCTGACCAAACCGGAAAAAGAAGAAAAAGAACCGGAATAAGGGCTCTCTGGTTCATTTCGATTTTTTCTCAATCCTTTCGAAAGCCCCGAGGTCGGGTCCTTTGTCAGCAGTGCGGTCGTTCGCCTTTAAATCAAAAGGAAACATTTTCGAATAAACCGGGTTTCCGATGTCTTTTGCCGGAGAAAGGGTGTCCAGTTCAAAATTCAGATTTTTTACAACATCCACAAACTTCGGGTCATACCCGCTTCCTTTCCAGATATTGTTGTAATGGTCCCTGTTTGATGTATTGAATGTATCAGGCACCTGAATAATACAGTGGTCGAAATAATAATTAAAGAGCTTGTTGGAGTTGTTACCCAGTTCCAGTTCTGCCGGATTGTTACCATATATGATGCAATTGCCGAAATGAGCCTTGTTCAGATCTCCGAGATAAACCGTTTTTGACCCGTCCGACTGTTTGATCTCAAGGGCGTTGTAAATCGTCAGGGAACTGGTTTTTCTTTGCTTGCGGGTATAACCTCCCCAGTAATTTGCGATTGTGGTATGGTAAAACTCGTATTCCCCTCCCACAAGCAACGCTACGGCATAGTAACCGCAGTTGGCAATGACGGAGTTATGGGATGATATTTTTGATTTTAGGGAGAAAATCCCTGCATACGACATGTTCTCAATCTTTGAATTAGAGAGGTTCAATGTAGCAAATCCTTCATGCTCAATTGTACCGACCTGCAGGCCGATCACCGCATTCCGAATCTGGGCGTAATTTATGTTATTTCCTTTGCTGCCAGAGAAAAGCAGGATTCCGTTCCATTGTTCCGGAATATTCCGGTAAGCATTTTCAAGCCGGTCAGGAATGAACAACACCGGGTTGTCGCGTGTTCCGTTTACCTGGATATTTCCCTTGACGTACAATCCTGCCCCCTTGTGAAAATAGACTCTGGTCCCTGCCTCGATGACGAGGGTTGACAATGTATCAACCAGCGCATAATTGTAAACAAGATACGGCTTTTTGTTTGTCCATTCAGTATTCTTCAGAACGGCATTTCTGACCGGATGAAAATCCTGCCCCCAGGCAATCAGGGGGATAGACTGGATATTCAGGTTGGTGGTAAAACAGATGCTGTCTTTGACAACCATGGGCAGATTCTGGCCACTGGGATCGACCGTTACCTCTACAAAGATAAAAATACTGTCACGGGGAGGGATTTCAAGATCAAAAACCTCATTTCCGGCAATACCGTTTACGTTCATCCTGAAGTTTGAAAATTCACCTCCCCCGATCCTGATATTGGAAATAAGCAGCTTATCATTGTAACGGTTGAATACTTTCAGAATGCGGGTGGTAGAGCCAAACGTGGAAAATACCGTGTCGAACATTATAGTATCGGCTGAGAAACGCAATTGCGCATCAGGTGAATTCAGATATCTTTCGTCTTCACAAGATATTGCAAAGACAAACCCGAATACCACAAACAATATCTGATAAAGCTTTCTGATCTGCTGTTATTTCATTTGAAACGGCCTCACCAATAAAATATTTTCCGTTTCCATGCGCCTAATTTACATTTTTTAACAATTAAAGACAAATTTTAATCAAAAGAATTATTTTTTATGGCTGATGATTAACAATCCGGTAATCATCAGAAGCCCGTTCATGATCATTATTTCAAATCCAAACTGATATCCCCAGAGTATCTGGTCGGAATAGGTTGAAACCAGAAAGGATAATGCAGGAGATAGAATGGCAACCAGAGGAACCCATTTGTCATTCACTTTTCGTTTTGTTAGCAAGCCAAATAAGAACAGGCCCAGGATCGGGCCATAGGTATAACCTGCTACGGTAAAAACAGCCACCACAACGCTCTGGTTGTTGATTGCCCTGAAAAGAAGAATCACCAGAATGAGGAGGAAAGAAAAGAAAATGTGGGACCGGGATTTGATTTTATAACGATTCTCTTCTGTCAGTTTTTCAGCCTTCAGGAAATCGATGCTCAAAGTGGTAGTCAGGGAGGCAAGGGCTGAATCAGCACTGGAATAGGCTGCTGCTATCACTCCTATCAGGAAGGCAACACCTACCGGCAGGCCAAGATGGTTCAGGGCAAGCAATGAGAATACATCATCTGAGTTGACCGGTAACTGAATTTGCTGATGACGGGCAAAAATGTACAACAAGGCTCCCAGGCAGAGGAAAAGGAACACTGTTGCCACGAATGCAAAGCTGAAAACCAGCATATTTTTCCGTGCATCGTGGAGGCTTTTACATGTCAGGTTTTTTTGCATCTGATCCTGGTCCATTCCCACGATGACCAGGGTAGTTGCAATTCCTGCAAAAAATTGTTTGAAAAAATGATTCCCCGATTTCCAGTCCCAGACAAAAATGGTCGACATACGGTCTCTCTCAATTTCGGCAACCATCTCCGAAAGATTCCAGTTTAACGTGTTTGAAATGGTAAATATGGTCAAAATGACAGCACTGACAAGAAACAGGGTCTGAAGTGTATCGGTCCATACAATCGTTTTGATTCCTCCCCTGAATGTGTAAATCCAGATAAGCAGGATGCTGACCATCACGGTAACCGTAAAGGGGATGTGGAATGCATCAAAAAATGCAAGCTGGAGAACCATAGCTGCAAGGTAAAGCCTGAATGCTGCCCCGATAAGTTTTGAAACTATAAAGAAGAAAGAACCTGTTTTGTGAGACCAGCTTCCGAACCGTTCACCCAGATAGGTGTAAATCGATATCAGTTTCATCCTGTAGTAAACAGGTAAAAGAAATCCGGCGACCAACCAGTAACCAACCATATTTCCAAGAACAAACTGAAGATAGGAAAATCCTGAATTACCAACCTCACCGGGTACCGATATAAAGGTCACACCCGAAACGGTCGTTCCGACCATGGCAAATGCTACCAGGTACCAGGGCGATTTCCTGTTTGCGATGAAAAAAGTATCGGTATCTGCTTTTCTTGAGGTAAACCAGGCAATCAGAAGCAGGGCTGCAAAATAGCCTCCGATCAGGACAAATACAACCAGGGGATTCATTGAACTTATTCAAAATCGGGATATAACAGGTATTTTTTCCGGATTTCCTTGTATTTCTCGATTTCCGGTATCCATGAAGATTCAATTTCATCAGCAGATTTACCCTCCCGGATCATTTTTATCAGGGAACCGCTGCCGGAGAGCAGGTTTAACCACCGTTCACTCGTCAGAAATTCTTTTTCATCAGGATATTTGTGATAAAAATCGAGAAAATAATCAAGTGTGAATGGTGGAATGTGTTCCAACTCCCGTAAATCGATCCCGTAACATACCTTGCCTTTGTTTACCGGATTGATAGCGACACCCGGAATGTCCTCTGGGGTGAACTGAAAGCTTCCCAATGCCGGCAACGTGCCCCCGATGACCTGAAATGGGAAACTGGTGCCTCTTCCGATGCTAACTGAAGTTGCCTCGAAAAAGCAGAGCGAAGGATAGAGCCGCACCGACCGAAAGTTTGGCAGATTGGGAGAAGGTGCAACCGGTGGTTCATAAGGAGTGGCATGGGTGTAGTTTTTAACGCGGATGACTTTCAGGTCACAGGGATCTGGTGATTTGATCCATTTTTCACCGTTAATCATAGCAGCCATTTCACCCATAGTGCAACCATGCACAACCGGAACAGGGACCATCCCGACAAATGAGGTGAATCCCGGCTCAAGCATGGAACCGGCCACATAATCGCCATTGGGATTCGGCCTGTCAAGGATAATCAGCGGGATATGGTTTTCAGCACACGATTCCATAACAAGGAACAGGGTTGACAGGTATGTATAGAACCTGCAACCCACATCCTGGATATCGTAGACCATAATATCCAGATCGAGGAGATGTTCCGGTGAAGGTTTTCTGTTTTTACCGTAAAGGGAAACCACCTTTACTCCAGTAAGGGAATCTGTACCGTCAGCGACCTCTTGGCCTGCTGAAGCTTCACCCCTGAATCCGTGTTCCGGAGCAAAAACCCTGACAACATCGATACTTTCCTGCAGCAGGAAATCCAGGAGATGCTGATCATTTCTCACAGCCGTATGGTTTGCAACCAGACCAATGCGCTTCCCTTTCAGAAGCTCCAGGTACTGGTCAGGTTGTTCTGCCCCTGTCAGAATTTGATCATTTGTGCCGGATTGCAAACGGCAACTGGAAAAGATGAACATAAAAATAGTGAAAGCAATACATAATTCTGGCCGTTTCATAGTCATAAAAAGATGGTATATTGCTACGAAGATACCATTTTAAAACAATCTTGTTACTTTTAAAGTCGAATCCAAAGGGTGTATTTACAATGAAAATGAAGATATTTTTAATTACTTTCTTTCTGCTGACCGGATGCAACGGCTATTCACAGAAACCAGTTTTCCTTGAATACGAGAAAGATCCCTGGGTGAAGCAAAAGATGGAGGTTATGACGCTCCGTGAAAAAATCGGCCAGTTGATCATGATTGACATTTATCCGGCAAAAGGAGAATCCGACAGGGTGGCAACCGAAAATCTTATCCGCAAATACAAACCTGGCGGAGTATTGATTATGAACGGATCACCAACCGCTACGGCAAGTTGGATCAATACTCTGCAAAGCATATCGGAAATTCCCCTCCTGACAGCCATTGACGGGGAGTCGGGAGTCGGATTCAGACTTGACAGCATTACCCCCTTTCCGAATGCACAAAGTCTGGGTGCTATACAAGATAACCAGTTGATCTTTAAACTGGGCCAGGCAATCGGGGAACAGATGAAGAGGATTGGCATCCGCATGAATTTTGGTCCGGTTGCCGACATTAATTCAAATCCTGACAATCCGGTCATCAGCATCCGTTCATTCGGGGAAGAGCGGGAAAACGTATCACTGAAAGCAATTGCCTTCACAAATGGACTTCAGTCGGCCGGGGTAGCTGCTGTAGCCAAACATTTTCCCGGTCATGGTGACACCCGGACCGACTCACACTTAGTCCCTCCCGAGATAGCTCATTCCATCGCACGCATCGATTCGGTAGAGCTGGTCCCTTTCAAAATGCTGATCGAAAGAGGTATTGCCGGAATCATGACCGGGCACCTGATCTTTCCTGTAGTAGATGCCTCGGGAAAACCGGCATCGCTCTCGGAAAAAATGATCGGGGACATCCTCAAAAAGAAAATGGGTTTCTCGGGGCTGGTCATCACCGATGCCATGAATATGGGAGGGTTGACCCTGCCCCGGGGAAAAGCGGAGGTTCAGGCACTGAAAGCAGGAAACGACCTTCTTGAATTTTTACCCGACTTGTCCGGTGCCTTCGCTGAAATTGAAAAGGCAGTTATAACCGGGACGCTTTCAATCGATGAGATCAATGAGAAATGCAGGAGGATCTTGGCCATGAAACGATGGCTGGGACTTCATGCCTACAGGCCGGTTGAACTGAAAGGCCTTGCTGCTGACCTGGATCACCCCGAAATCTGCCTTTTAAAAAGAAAACTGGTCGAAGCGAGTATCACCGTACTGAATAACAACAACTTAATACCCATCCAAAGACTTGATACCCTGAACATTGCAACGGTGGCTATCGGGGCCGGTTCAATTTCACCCTTCCAACTAATGGCCGACAAGTATGCGGGAATGGATCATTATTTTCTCCCCAAAGATGCATCACCCGAAGAGATGGCTTCACTTTTCCAAAGTCTGGGAAGTTACAATCTGGTGATTGCAGGAATTCTCAATACCGGCAATTATCCCCGCCGGAATTACAATACTTCGGCAACCCAGATTGAATCGCTGAGGACAATCATTGGTAAGAACAGGGTAATTACGCTGTTTTTCGGAAATACCTACGCCATGAAATATTTCCCAGGGATTGAAGAATCGGAAGCCCTGGTCCAGGCTTACCAACCCGATCCGCTAAACCAGGAACTGGCTGTCCAATTGGTTTTCGGGGCAACCGATGCCGGTGGAAGGTTGCCTGTCACTTCCAGTGCAAGGTTCCCGGCAGGCTCCGGACAGGATGTAAAAGGGAACATGCGTTTAAAATATACCATCCCTGAAGAAGCAGGAATCCCGGGGGCCTTTCTTGAAACAAGGATCGATTCCATTGTGAAAGCCGGACTTACTGCAGGGGCTTATCCCGGGTGTCAGGTACTTATTGCCAGGGAAGGGAAAGTTATTTTTCATAAATGTTACGGTTACCTGACGTATAAGAATGATGAACCTTTGACCCCTTCTCACCTGTATGATTTTGCTTCGGTGACCAAAGTCTCAGGCCCCCTCCCCGTGCTGATCAAACTTGTTGATGAGGGAAACCTCAATCTGGACCGGAAAATGAGCGACTATCTGCCCCTGTTAAAAAACTGTAACAAGGAGAATATCGTGATCAGAGATGTACTGGCACACCAGGCCCAACTACCAGCAATCATCCCTTTCTGGAATTCCAGGTTATCGAAGAACCAGGAACTCAGGGAAAAGGTTTTCAGCGAACATCCGATTTCAATAAACTCGATCCGTATATCTTCCCGTTTATGGATGGAACGGAAGTATATCGATACCATGTACCAGGAAATCCGGGACATCCCTCTTCTTAAAACAAAAAAATACCATTATACGTGTATGGGATTTACACTTTGGCCTCTGGTAATCAAAAATATCACCGGCCAGTCCTATGAGACCTTTCTGAAAAATAACATTTACAAACCTCTCGGAGCCAGCACTCTGACTTACAATCCATGGAAAACGTTTCCCATTTGCAGAATGGTTCCTACTGAATCTGACGATTATTTCAGGCATGAAGTGCTGCGGGGATATGTTCATGACGAAGGGGCAGCCATGCTGGGAGGCGTTTCAGGAAATGCAGGTTTGTTTGGAACAGCGGGCGACCTTGCCAAATTGTTCCAGATGTACCTCTGGAAAGGAACCTATGGCGGCCAAAGGTTTTTTTCGGAAAAAACTTTTGACATGTTCAACACGGTCCATTTCAGAGGAAATGATAACCGGAGAGGATTGGGATTTGACAAGCCGGCTCTGGATAATGACAAAAAGAGCCCGGAAGAAGCATATCCATGCAAAGGAGCAGGAAAGAACAGTTTCGGACACAGCGGTTATACCGGCACATGGGTATGGGCTGATCCCGACCAGGGTATCCTCTGTATCGTATTCACAAACCGGGTTTATCCGACGAGAAATAATGACCTGCTCTCCGGATTGAAGATCAGGGGGTCCGTGCTTCAGGCTGTGTATGATGCCATTGATAAAGGGAAAATGAATCATTAAAAGTTGTTAAAATCAACCGTATAAATGATTTCTCTCTTGAAAAAGCAGAAATTAAACCTTACTTTTAATTCTATTAATAATAAAACCATGTTTTAATATAACGGTGATGGAAAGAAAAATAACCTTTAATGAACTGCGAAAGATCAAAGACAGTTTGCCTGACGGTTCTATCAAGCTTTTGGCCAAAGAGTTTGATATCACTGAAGAAACCGTCAGGAATTATTTCGGAGGCGCAAACTACGACCAGGGCACTTCTGTGGGCATTCATATAGAACCCGGACCAAATGGCGGAATTGTTCTGATAGATGATTCTTCAATCCTCGACCGCGCACAGGAAATCATTGCCAGCCAGACTTTTTCATAACTGAACTGATCGCACTTATCCGAAGTGCATCAGTATCTTTTAAATATAATGTAATCAGATTCTTTTGCCATGACAAAAAAAGGTCTGTTCTTTCTGTTTATGATTTCTGTTCTCTTTCTTCTTTTTTCATGTGAAAAGGAAGGACAATGGAAATCACTGTTTAACGGGCAAAATTTGGAAAACTGGGACAAATACATCGGGGTTCCCCTGAAAGGTATGGATTCACTTGCCCGATTAGCTACACCCGAGAACGTTTTTTCAGTTGTAAATAAAAACGGGACCAGTCTGATCAGAATTTCCGGAATGGTTAACGGATCGCTTGCAACCAAAGAAAATTTCGGGAATTACCATCTTAGGATGGTATACCGCTGGGGTGATTCGGTTTATTCAACAAGAAACAGCGGGTTGCTTTACCACAGTACCGGGAATTTTGGCGAAGCTCTTGGTACCTGGATGACAAACATCGAATTCCAGTTAATGCATGGCAATTTGGGCGACACGTACCTGATGAACAATACCACCTGTGAATCAGCTGCCCTTTATAACGACTCTACTTTAAAATTCACATATACACCGGGGGCACCATTGATGCCTTTCGGTGAGCAAGCAAATGGACGTTCTGTGAAAAAATCGACCGATGCTGAAAATCCTCCCGGCGAATGGAACACTGTCGAATTGTTTTGTTTGGAAAGGATGGCAGTTCATGTAGTAAACGGAATCCCTGTCATGGTGAACCAGAACACCGGACTGTTTGAAAATGGTGTGATTCGTCCACTGACTTCCGGGAAGATCCAGCTTCAGAGCGAAGGCGCCGAACTTTACATCAAATCCATCGAAATCAGGTCCATCCGGAAAATCCCTGAAGAAATCATCCGGCAATGATCATATATGCACAAGCATTTATAAAACTTTTTTTATTTCTCCGCACCGTTGCTGGTCATCATTTTGGGAATCATGAAATTTGTTCTACTTTTGTCGCGCTTTTTGGAGAGATGGCTGAGTGGTCGATAGCGGCGGTCTTGAAAACCGTTGTCCCGGTGACGGGACCGGGGGTTCGAATCCCTCTCTCTCCGCCTGTCAATCTGTCTGGTTTCTGAAGCTGAAACCAAGTGAAAAAATCCCCTTTTCCTTGTGTTTTAAAGTGGAAATACTATCTTTGCACACACATTTTACGGGTGTAGCTCAGTTGGTAGAGCATCGGTCTCCAAAACCGAGTGTCGGGCGTTCGAGTCGCTCCTCCCGTGCCGGGGCTGTTCCGTATGGAGCAGCCTTTTTGCATACCTGAAACCAACAACTATCCGTTCCGTGAAAATCGATCTGTTCATTCCCTGTTTTATCGACCAATTGTACCCTGAAACGGCTTTCAGCATTGTCAGGCTGCTCCGTCGTGCCGGAATGGATGTGCACTATAATCCGGAGCAGACCTGCTGTGGTCAGCCGGCATACAACAGTGGCCACTGGAAAGAAGCAAGGTCACTGGCCGGAAAATTTCTCGACGATTTCAGCATGGCCGATGTGATTGTATCCCCGTCGGCATCCTGCTGCGGATATGTCAAGAACCATTTTCAAAGGCTTTTTTCGGATGATCAGGATAGGATGGATCAATTCATGAAAATCCGCCCGGTGATCTATGAGCTTACCGATTTTCTGGTGAACGTTTTGAAACAGGATTCATTCGGTGCTGTGTTTGCACATAGGGTCACTTACCATGATGCGTGTTCTGCTCTCAGGGAATACGGGATCAGGGAGGAGCCCCGAATCCTGCTAAATAAGGTCAAAGGCCTTGATCTGGCCGAGATGGAGAATACCGCGACATGCTGCGGTTTTGGCGGTACTTTTTCGGTGAAATTCCCTTCCATATCATCGGCGATGACCCAACAAAAAATCGAGAATGCTCTGGCTACGGGAGCCGAATATATTGTCTCGACCGAAGCTTCCTGCCTGATGAACATGCAAAGTTACATCCGAAAGAACAACCTTTCCATTCAAACCATCCACATTGCAGATATTCTTACTTCGGGATGGTGAAATTCTGTTACGAATACAGCATTTATTGCTTTCCGTACCGGATACTTTCAATCCATGATCCGGCTGACTCGTCCCTGATTCTTAAAACATCTGCATCTGATGCAGTTTGGTATAACGACCATTTAAAGCAAGGAGTTCGTCGTGGGTACCCGTTTCAACAATGGTACCTTTGTGAAGGACGCAGATAAAATCGGCATTTTTAATGGTTGACAGACGATGGGCGATAACAAGCGATGTCCGGTTTTTCATGAGTTTTTCCAACGCATCCTGGACAAGCCTTTCCGACTCAGTGTCAAGAGCTGAGGTAGCTTCGTCAAGGATCAGGATGGGAGGGTTCTTTAGGATGGCCCTTGCAATGCTGATCCGTTGCCGCTGGCCTCCCGAGAGTTTGCTTCCGCGGTCACCGATCACCGTTTCGTACCCCATTTCGGTTTCCATGATAAAATCGTGGGCATTTGCCACCCGGGCCGCTGCTTCCACCGTTTCACGGGTAGCCGATTCAACACCAAAGGCAATGTTGTTGAAAATCGTATCATTGAACAGGATCGGGTCCTGGTTGACATTTCCCATCAGGTTTCTCAGATCGTGCAGATTCAGCATACGGATATCCACTCCATCGACCAGCACCTGACCTTCCTGTACATCGTAAAACCGGGGCAAAAGATCGACGAGCGTGGTTTTTCCACTACCCGAGTGCCCGACCAGGGCCATGGTTTTGCCCTTCGGTATTTTCAGCGAAATATTCTTCAGTACCAATTTGTCGTTGTAAGCGAAGCCGACATTCCTATATTCGATAGCATCGGTCAGGGTTTCAACCCGTAAAGCTCCCGGATTTTCGGGAATGGTAACATCGGCTTTGAGGATAAGGTCAATCCTGTCCATGGCAGCCATCCCTTTCTGGATGGAATAGAGTGCATTGGTGAAAGCTTTCGCCGGGTTAATGATCTGATAAAAAATAGCCAGGAAGGCAATGAATTCCGAGCCGGTCAGCTCACTGTTCCTGTTCAGGATCAACGTTCCGCCAAACCAGACAACAATTACGATGACCAGGGTTCCAAGCAGCTCACTGAGCGGGTGCGCCAGTTCACGCCGCCACATCAGTCTGTTCATAACGGTCCGGTACAATCCTGCCGTATTGTTGAAACGGCTTTCCATCTTTCTTTCTGCATTGAAAGCTTTGATAATCCTCAGGCCGCCCAGGGTTTCCTCAATGATGGTCATCATCTGTCCCATGATATCCTGGCCTTCACGTGATACCTTTTTCAGGCTCTTCCCCACCCGGCCGATCACAAAACCGGTAACGGGAAGCACGATCAGGATGAATCCCGTCAGCGATGGGCTCATAATCAGCATGGAAACCAAAAAAACGAAAATCAGGACAGGATTCTTCAGGAACATATCGAGAGAAGCCATGATTGAATTTTCAACTTCGGAAACATCACCTGATATCCGTGCCATGATATCTCCTTTCTTCTCCTCGGTAAAAAAGGGAAGGGCCAGCCTGAGAATTTTTTTGTATATCTGTTGCCTGATGTCCCTGACAACACTGTTCCTGATGAATACTGTCTCGTAAGCCCCAAGGTATGCAAATCCTACTTTCAGCATCGTTCCGAACGAAACGAACAATCCGACCACAAGCAGCGACAAACCCGGGCCATATTCATTCCTGAACTGGGTCAGGTAATAATAGAGGTTGTGTGTAACAGCTTTAAGACTGAATGCCCATGGAACCATTTCGTTTACATCTTCCGCCAGATTGAAGAGAATCTCGAGGATGGGAATCATCAATCCGACGGAAAAAACCGCGAAAACGGCCGATAGGAAATTATAAAGAAAAGTTAGGCCGAGATGACCTTTGTATGGAGGAATATACCGACGGAGAACCTGAATAAAATCTTTCATTTCCAAGAATTTGAGAGCTTAATGGGACGATGCCGGCCACTGCTTAGAAAATCCCGGTGTAATTAAAGGGTGTGACCTGCTTCAGTTCCTGTTTCACCAGATCAGAAACGTGAAGGGTATCAATAAAATTGTGGATCGATTCCCTGTTTACAGTCTGGCTGCCACGGGTCAGTTCCTTTAAAGCCTCATAGGGATTGGGATATCCCTCCCTTCGCAAAATAGTCTGGATGGCTTCTGAAACAACAGCCCAGTTGTTTTCAAGGTCCTCTTCAATTTTCACGCGGTTCAGGATAAGTTTATCCAATCCCCGGAGAGCCGAATGAAGGGCAATCATGGTATGAGCAAACGGTACGCCGATGTTCCGGGTTACCGTTGAGTCGGTCAAATCGCGCTGCAATCGTGAAACAGGAAGTTTTTGTGCCAGATGCTCAAAAAGGGCGTTGGCCACTCCCGCATTGCCTTCCGAATTTTCAAAATCGATGGGATTTACCTTGTGTGGCATAGTAGATGATCCAACTTCTCCTTTTTTGACTTTCTGCCCGAAATAATTCATCGAAATATACATCCAGATATCCCTGTCAAGATCGATAAGGATCGAATTGATTCTTTTCATAGCGTCGAATACGGCACCATGATCATCATAATGTGCAATCTGGGTAGTATAGTGTGATCTCCTGATTCCCAGCTTTTCACGTAAAAACCTGTTGGCAAAATTGTTCCAGTCGACCGAAGGATAAGCTACCTGATGTGCATTGAAATTTCCGGTTGCCCCTCCGAATTTTGCAAATAGTGGTAGTGCCTTCAACTGACTGAATTGCAATTCGATCCGTTCCACAAATACCATCAGCTCTTTACCGACCCTGGTGGGAGAAGCCGGCTGGCCATGCGTGTGTGCCAGCATCGGAACATCTTTCCATTCTTCGGCCATCGCTTTCAGTTTTGCAATCAGCTTTTCCAATGCCGGATAATATACCTCCCGAAGGGCATCGATGATCGACAGGGGAATGGCGGTGTTATTGATATCCTGTGAGGTGAGACCGAAATGTATATACTCCCTGAATGCAGAAAGTCCAAGCATATCAAACTTTTCCTTCAGAAAGTATTCCACTGCTTTAACATCGTGGTTCGTGGTGTTTTCAATCTCTTTGATCCTCCCGGCATCTTCCGGGCCAAAATTATGGACGATGCTTTCCAGCCGTGCAGCTCCCCATTCAGGAAATCCTGTCAGCTGGGGAAGCGGAAGTTCACACAGCGCCTGAAAATAGTCCAGTTCAATCCTTACCCGGTAACGGATCAGGGCATATTCGCTAAAAAACCTTTCCAGGTCTGCCACTTTATCACGATACCTCCCATCGACAGGAGAAATTGAATTTAATGTGTTCAGTATCATTACCATATAGTTATTCTCACCGGCAAAGTTAAGAAAATAACAACGAAATGCACCTCCTTTGATCGGGGAACCATTTCAGGGACATCAGATCATTATTATTCTTAATTTCGTTGCCCGGCCCGGATTGGCACCGGATCATCCTGTTATGAATAAATACAATATTTCGTTGATTTCATATCTGAACAGCCGTCCTTTCCTATACGGACTTGAAAATTCCCCCATCAGGGATGAGATCAATATTTCGCTTGATATACCATCAAAAACTGCCGAAAAAATGGCAACAGGGCAGGTAGATATCGGACTGGTACCCGTCGGTGCCCTGACCGGGATGAAAAATTACCGGATTATAGGTGATTTTTGTATCGGAGCGGAGGGCCCTGTCAGAACAGTCGTGCTTGCAGGATGTGTTCCCATCGAAGAGATCGGAACAGTTTTACTCGATTATCAGTCAAAATCTTCGGTATTGTTGACCAGGATTTTAGCCCGTCACTTCTGGAAAAAGGAATTTAGATGGTTAGGGAGTGAACCAGGTTTTGAAAAAACAGCTATTTCGGGATCGACTGCTGGGGTTGTCATCGGAGACCGCGTCTTCGGTATTGAAAAAAAATACCCGCAGATCGTTGATTTAGCAACTGAATGGAATGACTTTACAGGATTGCCGTTTGTATTTGCAGTCTGGATCAGTATGCATCCGCTCCCGGCCCGTTTTTTGAACCGTTTTAACCAGGCTGTTTCATTTGGGATCGAAAGTGTTCCTGAAGTTGAAAAATTGATGCAACCGTCTTATCCGGATGTCGATATTTATGACTATTTTACCAGAAATATAAACTATATGCTAGATGAAAGGAAAAGAAGGGGAATGCACCGGTTCCTTCAACTGGCTGAACAACTGGATGAGGGATGAGAAACTTAAAAAACATTCTATTATGAACAGGATAGCTTTGATTCTGCTTTCCCTGATCCTGTCGGTAGCTGTTTCCGGGAACAATGATGGGAAGAAACTAGTGTACAAACTTAACATCAAACAGGATATTACCCGGGCCACCTGGAGGCAGGTCCAGCAGGCATTCACAACCGCCGATTCGCTGAATGCCGCGATGTTTCTGATTCATATGAATACCTATGGTGGAGCAGTCAAGGATGCCGATTCCATCAGGACCAGGATACTTGAATCCAGAATTCCTGTGGTGGTTTTTATCGACAACAATGCTGCGTCGGCAGGAGCGTTGATCTCAATTTCGTGCGACAGCATTTACATGCGGCCAGGAAGCAGCATAGGTGCAGCCACGGTAGTAAACCAGACAGGTGATGTTCTGCCCGATAAGTACCAATCGTATATGCGCTCCACCATGCGGGCTACGGCAGAAGCACAGGGGAAAAAGGCAATTGTTACGGGCAATGATACCATTTACAAGTGGCGCCGTGATCCCCGGATTGCCGAAGCAATGGTTGACCCCTCCGTATATATACCCGGAATCATCGACACTGGCAAGGTTCTGACGTTTACTGCCGAAGAGGCTGTCAGAAACGGTTTCTGTGAAGGAATTGCCGGTTCGTTGAACGAGGTTCTGAAAATCACCGGAAACGAAAATGCGGAAATCGTTGAATACAAACCTTCATTCATTGAAAAGGTCATTGGATTTCTCGTTCACCCTGCCATTTCAGGACTTTTAATCATGGCTATCATCGGGGGAATCTATTTTGAGATGCAATCACCCGGGATCGGATTTCCATTAGCAGTGGCCATCGCAGCTGCAGCCCTCTATTTTGCCCCGCTTTACCTTGAAGGTCTTGCTGAGCACTGGGAAATCCTTTTATTTGTTATTGGGCTTGCACTGATCGCCGTGGAGATTTTTATCCTGCCCGGATTCGGCTTCGCCGGTGTCGCAGGAATTATTTTTGCATTTACAGGCCTGGTATTGAGCCTTCTCGACAATGTACGTTTCGATTTCAGGGATGTGAATCTCTGGAAAATCGGAATAGCTGTTATTGTTGTTTTCACCGGAGTATCAGCCGGACTTATCCTGGCACTTTGGCTTGGCAACAAATTGTTCTCAGCGCGCCGGGGGCCTTTTGGAAACCTTGCCCTTCAGACAATTCAGGATACCCGTGAAGGATTCATCAGTATCGATCCGGAGTTGCTCCTTTTAAAGGGAAAAACAGGAAAAGCCGTTTCAGTCCTTCGCCCTTCGGGAAAAATTGAAATCGAAGGTGAAATCTATGATGCTGTTACCACTGGAGCATTTATTGATAAAGGGGTTGCAATCAGGGTGGTCAGAGTGGAAGCAACCCAGCTTTACGTTGAAATGGTTTAAACCTTGGCCTGTTCCGGTTCTTCAAGTATGATTATTTTTACTATTCTATCTCCCCTCCTGATCTGATCGATTACCTCCAGGCCTTCGGTTACCCTGCCGAAACAGGTATGTTGCCTGTCAAGGTGGGCAGTGTTTTTGCGATTGTGGCAGATAAAGAACTGTGAACCTCCCGTATTTCTCCCTGCATGGGCCATAGAAAGAACACCCCTGTCATGGAATTGGTTGCCACCGTTCAGTTCGCATTTGATGGTGTATCCCGGTCCGCCGGCACCGGTTCCGTCGGGACATCCCCCCTGTATGACGAAATCGGGAATAACCCGGTGAAATGTTAATCCGTCATAAAAACCTGCCCGTGATAATTTCACAAAATTCGCCACCGTTCCGGGTGCATCCTTCTCAAAAAAATTCACTTTAATCACCCCCTTTAAGGTGTGGATCTCAGCCTGTAACATTTCTATATGTATTGATGATGGCGGCAAAAGTAGAAAATATCCCGGCTAATGCTAAATACCCGGGCACTTTCATTGTAGATAAAGCTGAAAATCAAAAAAAACTGAAAACCTGTTCATACAAGGACCAAAATTATGCCTTTCCCTTCAGGTTTTACAGAATGATCGACATATGTTAATTACTCAAGTTTCGCACTTGAAAAAGGTTACTGA
>CAYNBE010000023.1:0-26565 GCA_964395045.1 uncultured Prolixibacteraceae bacterium
GATTCAGGAGAGAAAATTTCATCAATCAGTTTTTTCAGCCAACCTCTTTTTTCGCGTTTAAATTTTCGAAGAATATAATTGTACCCTTTATTGCCCTCACCTAATTTTGAACTTAACAGATAGCCATTCGGAAAACTTAAATCCTCCAAATAATTATTCACGCGGCTGAAATATTCATCGGGAAGTTCATTTTTTAAATGGGTTATCAGAGTTGACAGTCCTTCAGAATCAAATTTTCCGGCATTTTCATCTGCAATGAACCTCAGTTTCTTCAACATAAGCATAAACATCTGCATCACTTCCAATGAACGATACAGAACATGATCCGGGGCTCTTCTGAAAATACTCCAATAGTTTCTTTTCTCCTTTTGGAGAGTATCCACTGCTATAGAATACATTTCATTTACCAACGCTTTGTTTTGAATGCAATCCTTTAAAATTTCCTGACGATATAAAATTGTTTCCAGGCTATCTTCCATTGAATTTAAAACAACATTTTTTGCTACCTCCAACAAAAAATCATCCCCTTTTGACATAGCCTCGAAAATTGTACTCAGTTCAAGGTCACTAATTATTTCAGAACCTAAACGGATGGGATTGTGATTCCTCCCCCAATCCCTGTCTCTATATAAAAGGTGTACATTCATGATCTCATCCGGTCCATAATATGAGCATAAGTCATCCGGTGTTTTTCAGCAATAGTCTGGGCATAGGCAAGTCCGTCGGGAGGTTTTCTTGTAATTTTATAAGTACGAAGGGATGGATTATCCTGAACGATCGAACTGACCATACTAACGGTTTTCTCATCGAACAATGCCAGTTCATCAATGAATGTTACCCAAACACACAACAAGTCGAGATTTAAAATTTTTTTCATTATTTTCTTGCTCAATGAAATCTGATCTTGTAAGGATGTTGAAGTAAACATCTCATTAATGACAATTATGCTATTTTGTGTGGATTGTTTAAGAACCTTGTGAATTCTGATTAACTCATCCTGAAGCTTCCCTCGAAGATTTTTAATTTCTTCTTCTCTCTCGAATTGTGTAAATAACCTGTCAAAGTGGAATAATTTTGCTTTGGTACCCGGAACAGGGTACCCGATTCCTGCAAGGTAATGCATCTGCCCAAAAACCCGCGCAAAGGTTGTTTTTCCTCCCTGGTTCGGACCTGTAACTACCAAAACCCTCTCTTTTTCATTCAGGTAGAAGTCATTGGTTACAATGTTTGAATTCTCATTTATTAGCTGTAAGGCAAGTGCCAGATCAAAACTGTTTTGGGAGTAAATATCTTTGCTTTTTTCTGAAATGCTTGGATAACAAAATGGAAGGCCCGATTTTTTAAAAAGTGAAATGTAATTATGATAGGCTAAATAAAACTGAATCTCCCGTTCAAGAGCGATAATATTGTTATCCAGAAAATTTTGGTTATTCGTAAAGAAATCATCCAGTTTTAAAAAGAACTCCGGGAAAGTTTGTGCTACACCATCCAAAATTAGTTCTTCCACATGGTTCATCTCCAGTGTGTCAGGGAATGTAATCCTGTAATCTTTCACACTGCCTTTCCGGAATCTTGAAAAAGTTTCCTCCACTTCACTGGTATAATTCTGTTCTGACTTATACTTCCGGACCTGAACCTTGAGTCCGTCTATTAACAGACAATAATGTACAGAAGAAAGGCTTTTTACAATGCGTTGGGTTTCATTGGCCAGTAATGTAAATGGAACTGATTGTACATAATCACCCAAAAAAATCCTGCAATCAGATAATCCATTTGATCTTAACAGCTTGTCAGATAACTCCGCTGATAATATTTTCATTGAATTGCAGTATTCTTCCACTGCATCGAGGAAAAATCGCTCCTTTTGATATTTGTGCTGGAATTTTTCCAGATTTAAAAGTTGTTTATGGACTTTTTGCATGCTGCAGGCAAAATGCTCAAAGCACATTCTGATATCCGGATACTCAAGGTCGGCCATAACTTCCTGCCGGTAAGTAATTTCATCAATGCTTAATTGGTAGTGGTAAAAAAATGGTTTCAGATTATATTCTTTTTTGTCGAAAGTGATGGAATCTATAATTTGGTTTAAATTCAGGTCATGAAAAAATTCAGGGATATCAGGTTTTTGATCTGCCTTTTTGTCATATCCGTGGTTGGGGAAGAGAATGCTTTTAAAACTCATAATATTCTCCTCCATAAAAAATGATACAACGGAATGCATATCATGACGACTTCATGTCTGCAGAAGAAAATCACAATTTTAAGAGAAGATTCTTTACTTGCTATACTGCTTAAGCTACTTACCCAAAAACTTTTCATAAATGACCTGTTCACGATATTCTTCCATGCAGGAGTCATCAGTCATTTATGACAATTTTTGGCGAACTCCATCACCTATGGGTTCAAAATTAATAAAAAATTTCCGGCTGCTTTCCGGTAGTATGTTAAAATTGATTAATCTTAAGCAGGAATTAAAAAATCTCAGAATTTATTTTTACATCCTATGGTAATTGCCTGTTTTTCATAATAATTGTCGGAAAAGAGTGTGAAATTTTCTCCGTCGATGGTTTTCTTATCCCGAATGTATTAAACAGGTCTGTAACTGACCGATTAACTTCAGTCTTCCCATTGCCGAACATTTTCTTCAGTCCGAAATCAAAAGAAAACTGGTCATTGATCTTACCCTGTGGAATGATATCTGGGGCGTAATCAACTGCGGTTGCCTGTAATATGAGTTCTCGGGAATGTTCAGTATTGCTGTTCATTTTTAAATTCCAGGCATATCTTTTTTGCTCCCCGAAATGATATGTGTACAGGCCAGGATAAAGACTGGTCCCATGGAATGGATCAATTTGGTTTTTATGCCAAAGAAAACTCCCGTTATAATTCCATTTCTTTACATTTTGCTGGTCGATAGCCATTTCGAAGCCAGGATTTGTCCCTTTACCAAGGTTTCTGTGGGATAGCATGGACGATTGTTCCTGAGGAAGAAGGCAATGAAGTGTATATCCGTGAAAAACGTCAGGAGGTTGTCCGGTAAAATCCGGAGAAATATATTGACCCCCCTGACCAGCTCTTATGCAAGCTCAGCAGTTTGTGTAAATTGAGGCCTGAGATAGGGATTTCTGGTTTTTAAATCTCAGGATCATCGTATTTTGGAAATGGCCTTTATTCAAATTCTTCCGGACGATCAATTCTTTTGTTGAGAAAAAACCGGTATTTTATTTGCCCGGTTCGGTTTTAGGGTGATCCTTACTTTGGGGAAAATTGAGAGTTCATGTTAGTCGTCATTTTTTGTAAAATAAATTTACCGGATCGATATATAACTGATCCTTGTTTCTTCAAATTTTATTTCTCCCTCAATTTCGATGGATTTGTTTTCATGTATCCAATTCAGATAAACGGAATAAATATCTTCACTGTATACTGACCAGTCACCCAGGTTGGTGTCAAGGGCCGAATTCATTCTTGGAATTCTTTTTTCCTAAGTCAGCTTAGTGGTACTTACGAACGAGCCCAAAACGTGTAACTCCATCAGCAGGAACCTGGTTGGGATGAAGATTTTTTCAAAATCTGACAGGTTTTAATTTTAAAATGGTGCAAAAGTTAAACAAAAGAATGATTTTCAGAGTCAATTTAATGTCACAGGGTTAAATCAGCACCTGACCTGAATCGTGCTTGACGCTGTCGCCTTTGAAGTATTTCCGTTGGAATGATAATGCAACATTCACGAGCAAAATCAGGACCGGTACCTCTACAAGGGGTCCGATCACCGTGGCAAAGGCTGCCTGAGACTCAATACCGAATACGGCAATTGCTACGGCAATGGCCAGTTCGAAATCGTTGCTTCCAGCGGTAAAAGCCAGGGTGGTTGACTTTTCATAACCGGCCCTCATCCATTTGGCAATAAAGAAGGTCACAAAGAACATCAGAGCGAAATAAAGGGTATAGGGAATTGCAACCCGGATTACATCCATTGGCAACTCAATGATCTTTTCCCCTTTCAGCGAAAACATCACAAAAATGGTAAACAACAAGGCGATGGGCGTCAGCCAGGAGGCTTTGGGAATGAACAGGCTATAATACCAGTCGTTTCCCTTCCACTTCCGGAGCAAAAAATTGGTGATCAATCCGGCAGCAAAGGGAATTCCGAGGTAAATCAGCACGGTGAAGGCAATTTCAGATATGGAGACCTGGACGATAGCCCCTTTTAGTCCGAACAATGGTGGCAGCAGGGTAATAAAAACGTAAGCGTATACTGAATACAGGAAAACCTGGAATATGGCATTAAAGGCCACTAGTCCGGTCGCCAGCTCGGTATCCCCTTTGGCTAGGTCGTTCCATACTAATACCATGGCGATGCACCGAGCCAGCCCCACCAGGATCACCCCTGTCATCAACCCGGGATGGTTGTGCAGAAAAATGATTGCAAGGAAAAACATGACTAGGGGACCGAATATCCAGTTCTGGGTCAGGGACAAACTCAACAACTTCACATTTTTAAAAACCAGGGGGAGCTTTTCGTATTTCACTTTGGCCAGTGGAGGGTACATCATAAGGATCAACCCAACGGCACTGGGGATATTTGTAGTTCCCGAACTCATGGAATTCCAGAATCCGGAAATCCCGGAAGCAACGTAACCGGTGACCACACCGACAAACATGACCAGGAAGATCCACAAAGTCAGATAGCGATCGAAAAAGGATAATTTCATGATTTAAAAATTTGAAGATTTGAAAATGCATGTATGAGATGAATGATAAGCAAGCACTATTTTTCGGCGGAGACGGTGATGCTGAAAATTCCGGCGCCACTGCTTTTGTATGCATCAATTTCATCTTCCGAAAGGTAATTCAGGAGAACCTCATCAGGTATTTCGATTTTTTTAAGCTTATGAACAGTCACGTTTTTAAATTCCTGCTCATGAATAATCGTCAGATATTCATCAATTTCCAGGGCTCCGGACACACAGCCTGCATACATCTCGGCATCCTTCCGGATGTTTCCCGGCAGATATCCTTTGATCACAACGTCGGAAATACAGAAATGTCCGCCTGGTTTCAGCACCCTCATCATCTCAGAAAACGCCTTTGATTTATCAGGAACCAGGTTTAGCACACAATTGGATAGAATAACATCGTACCGGTTGTCAGGAAGTGGTATTTCTTCGATATCCCCTTTTACAAATTCCACATTGTTAAACCCAAGTTTTGAAGCATTGAGTCTGGCTTTTACCAGCATTTCATCGGTAAAATCAAGACCTGTCACATAACCCGACTCTCCTGTCAGGGCACGGGCCACAAAACAATCATTTCCGGCTCCGCTGCCAAGGTCTAATACGTGGTCTCCCTGTCGTATCCCGGCAAATTGGGTGGGAATTCCGCAACCTAATCCCAAATCAGCGTCCGGATTATAGCCTTCCAGGTTTTTATAATCATCACCGATCATGCTGAATTCTAAATCGGTGCAACAACTTGTTGTGCCGCAGCAGGATGACTCACCGTAGCTGTTTGAACTGTTCTCTAAATAAGATTTTCTGGCTATCTCACCATATTTATCTTTTACTATTAGTTTTAAATCGTTTGCTTTCATTGAATTAATTTGAAAATTTGAAGATAAATCAATTTGAAGATGAGGTAATTTTAAAATTTGAAGATGGCTTAATCAATCAGATTTTGAAGTGCTTATTATTTTGGAGAGGATTTTTATGATTGCCTGAAGTTTGTCATTGAGGAGTTCATTTTTTGGATAATTTTGTGAATGGTTGCATAGGAAAAGCCAATAATCTGTTTCATCCGCTTCTTTGGCTGCTATTTTCATTTTATGGATGAAGTCAGCCTTGCTTTCAGCATTCTGGGCTTCTCTGACATTTGCTCCGATTGAAGTGCCAGCTTCCAATAGTTGCTTAGCCATTTTCAAATTTTCAAATCGTCTCATTTTTCAATCTCTCCTGATACAGTTTCCAGAACCCTTCCCTGATCTCATCCCTCACCCGGCAGTATTCACTTTGGATGAATTCAGGAGTTCCCTCAGCATGAGAAGGATCATCAAACCCCATGTGGAGGCGGTGCTTCACTTTGCCTACGAACACCGGACAGTTTTCATGGGCGCCTCCGCATACCGTGATCACATAATCCCACTCCTTGTCAAGGTACATCTCTACAGAATCAGAGGTATGATGACTGATGTCAATTCCGGCTTCATTCATTACTTCCACAGCTTTGGAATTGAGTTTCCCAGTAGCTTCGGTGCCAGCAGAGAAGACTTTCAGCCGGGGATCGAACGACTGCAGAAAGCCTTGGGCCATCTGGCTTCGGCAACTGTTGCCGGTGCATAAAATGAGAACTTTCATAGTATACCTTATTATGGAGATGAAATGAGCATGTTAAGCGAAACACCAACCGGAAATATTAACTCTTAAATGCGAATTACCTGCCTACCTTTCCTACTGGCAGGCAGTCATATGTTTCCACTAATTTTACCAAATGAACCTGAAAATTTTAAACACATGAAATCGAAGATTTCAATAAATCAGGGATGAATGTAATAACATCATATTCCTCAAGCTGTTCATGACAGATCATTTTAGTCCGAATTTCGTCCTTGTATTGTTGGCAATTTTCACCAGGGTAAGCATGACTGGGACTTCGACAAGCACTCCGACAACCGTTGCAAGTGTGGCTCCGGAATTTAACCCAAAGAGCACAATGGCCACCGCCACTGATAATTCGAAGAAATTACTGGCACCGATCATCGCTGCCGGAGCCGCAATGTCATGGGTGATTTTCCACCTGTAAGCCCATCCGTAGGCAATAAAAAAGATAAAGAAAGTTTGAATGATCAGGGGAACCGCTATCAGCAGGATGCTGATAGGATTTTTGAGGATGATATCGCCCTGAAATGAAAAAATGATAATCAGTGTAAGCAACAATCCTGAGATGGTAATTCCGGTAAATTTTTTCAGGAAAAACTGGTTGAAATATTCCAACCCTTTGTGCCTGATGACCCATCGCCGGGTCAGCATGGCTGATAACAAGGGGATGAGCACAAAGAGGACGACCGATAAGAGCAGGGTGTTCCATGGAATAGCAATACCACTGATGCCTAACAAAAAAGTTACGATTGGAATAAATGCAAACAGGATAATCAGGTCGTTGATAGCGACCTGTACCAGGGTATAAGCCGGATTCCCCCGGGTAAGGTGGCTCCATACAAAAACCATGGCTGTACATGGGGCGGCACCTAGTAATACAGCGCCTGCCAGGTACTCTTTGGCCAAGTCATGGGAAATCCAGGCCTTGAAAATGAAATGAAAAAAAAGCCAGGAAATGACAAACATGGTAAACGGTTTGATCAGCCAGTTTACCACCAAAGTGACCGTAAGGCCTTTCGGCATTTTTAAAGCATTGACAATGCTCCCAAAGTCTACCTTCAGCATCATCGGAAAAATCATGATCCAGATCAGGATGGCTATGGGGATGGAAACGCTGGCATATTCCAGTTTGCCCAAAGTCAATGGTACAGTAGGCAATAATGTTCCGATAGCTATTCCGGCGATGATGCATAAAACCACCCAAAGAGTGAGGTAGCGGTCAAAAAAAGATATTCCTTGCAATTTTCTCATAATTTATGTCAAATTTCCTATATAGAAATCAGTTCAACCATTCATCCCATTAACCGTGAAGAACAGTAAGCTGCCGGTGCTGCACCCAAACAATTTCTCGGTTAAAATCCTTTTTCTTCGATTGCAAGCTTCCCTGAAGGAATAACGTGATCAACACCAGGGACAATAATACATTTCCGGTCAGCAGGTGATATCTTTTAGTTTTCATAACTCCATAGAATTCCACTTTTACAAAGCACCGAATATCAATCCTGAGATAGTGGCCATCACAATTACCAGCACAACGTATACTGCGGTTTTCTGATTCCCGATGATACCGCGGATCACCAGCATATTGGGCAGGGAGAGCGACGGACCGGCCAGCAGAAGTGCCAGCGCCGGACCTTTTCCCATACCGGATGCCATTAATCCCTGCAGAATGGGGACTTCCGTTAGGGTCGCAAAATACATGAAAGCGCCGACGACCGAAGCAAATAGATTGGAAAATAACGAATTTCCGCCTACCAGGGCTGAGATCCACTCATTGGGAATAACCCCGGCAATGGTGATCCCGTCGTGCGTCGATCCCAACAGGAATCCGGCGACTACAACGCCAAAGGCCAGCAGGGGCAAAATCTGTTTGGCAAAATCCCAGGTTGAAAGGGTCCATTCTTTGTTTTCGGGATCGTTTTGATCGCGCAGCGTAATGATGCTCAATGCGGTGATGGCCACGATCATAGGCACCAGTGGGGCCAGTTTTGTATTTTCGATCAGGTTAAAGGCCAGCACGGCAGAGACGGCTGTGGCCAGGATGGCACCCAGTACCCATTGCCATTTGATTTTCAGGATGTAAATCAGGGAATAACCCAGCACCAGTCCGAAGAAGGCGGTAATATACCATTTATTGGCCCAGATAAGATACCAGGCACCGGTGGTAGTTCCCGATGAAGGGGCTCCCCAGTTGGCAAAAACCAGGATCAGCACCAGCGTAAAGAAGTGAAGGGAGGTTTGCCACATGGGACGCTTTTCCGGGGGGGCTTCAATGTTCATCTGCTCCTCTTTTTTTGCCTTTTCCTCCTTTCTGTAAATCAACGACATCACCGATCCGATCACGATGGCAAAAATTACAGCTCCTATGGTCCGGGCCACTCCCATTTCAAATCCCAGGATGCGGGCTGTCAGGATGATGGCCAGAATGTTAATGGCCGGGCCGGAATAAAGGAAGGCAATGGCAGGTCCCAGTCCGGCTCCCCGCTTGTGGATGCTCGAGAAAAGCGGAAGAATGGTGCAGGAACAAACTGCAAGGATGGTTCCCGAAACTGATGCCACGGTGGAGGCAAGCCATTTTTTAGCATTGGCACCAAAGTATTTAAGCACAGCTCCCTGGCTCACAAATACCGAGATCACCCCCGCGATAAAAAAGGCAGGCAAAAGACACAGCACAACGTGCTCCCTGGCATACCATTTTACCAGGTCAAAGGTGGCCGCTATCGCCGTATTGAAACGGGTGCTTTCTATGGGCAGGAAAAAGGCCGCTGCGAAGACGACGATAATCCAACCAAGTTTCTTAAATTCTTTCTTGTTTTCCATAATTTATGTAATTGTTAATCAGTAATCAGTAATCAAGTGACTCCGTATAATGGAACACGGATGCAACAGATCTGCACGGATATAAATACGAATTCACCAGGCTTGGGGCACAAAGTAATTCGTGCACAGTAGCCGGATTTTGTAAACCGAAATCCCGATTCCCATGACAGGTTGTCGCTTCGCTCCATTTGCCTCTGCCTTTTACAAAATAGTGCATACTGCTACTTCCTCCTTTTCTGATGCTCCTTCGTTGGTCAGGACCACCGGTTTGCTTTATGTTCCCTGCTTCCTGCCTCCTGCTGCTCATTGCCATTTGCCTTCTGATGCTCACTGACGCTCACTTCGTCGATCAGCGTTTTCGGCCTTCGTCGGTCAGTACCTGCGGTCTGCCTTTGCCCTGCCTCATCTCTCCATGCCATCGCTGGTGCAAGAAACAACATACCAGAACCGAGGGGCTACCCTTTCCCGGGGCGATGCCCCGGGCTACCAAGTATTATGCCCCTCCGGGGCAACGGCTGAATAAAACAATCCGTCAAGAATAATGTTCTCAACTACTGTTTTGTCCTTTGCCTTCGCCTGTGCCTTTTCCTGCTTACTCTGCACTGCCTTTGTACTCAACCACATTCTTAGCCTAAGCTTTGACCTTGGCTCTTTCCTGCTTCCTACCTCCTGCTGCTCGTTGCCTTTGCCTTGTCCCTATCTATAAATAAATCCTCACAATATAGTATATCCCCACCCCTATAAATAGGATGGCCACAACCCGCCGGAACCAGATTTCAAAGGTTTTTACCTTGTTGTAGACCGACCCGATTCCCGAAACGGTGTATGCCAGTATCCAGGCAAAAACGATAACAGGGATCCCCGTGGCAATGGCAAAAATGAGGGGCAGGTACAATCCAGCCGCGCTTGAGACCGTCAACGGAATGAGCATTCCAAAGTAGAGCACCCCGCTGTATGGACAAAAGGCCAGGGCGAAGATAATTCCCAGCAGAACGGCATCCCAGACTCCCCATCGCTTCTTTTCCTGCATTTTGGATGTCAGGCTACTCAGCCCCGGAAATTTTATTTTGATCACATCCAGCATAAACAACCCGATGATCAGTAAAAGCGGTCCGATGATGAGTTCTCCATATTTCTGGAAAGCACTTGAAAATTTAAGCTGGTCGGCCCCAAAGAAGATGATCAGTGCAATGGCGGTATAGCTGATGCCCCTTCCTAGGGTGTACATCACCCCGTTCAGAAATACGAGGTTGCGGTTATCGATATCCTTGCTGATAAAACCTACCGCTGTGATGTTGGTGGCCAAAGGGCAGGGACTGATAGCTGTCATTAGTCCCAGCACTAACGCTGTTACCCATGGCAGGGTACTGTTATCCAGTAAACCGGTAAGAAATTCCACGGGCAATTACTTAAGAAGTTCGTCCACCTTTTGTTTGATCACTTCTTTGAATTTTTCCGGATTGGTCACTGCATAAAGAAACCCTTCGTTGGTAATGTTGATCTGTTTCGACCCTTTTGTCAATAACAACGTCTGACCGGAAACCCCCAGCTTTTTTGCCAGCGCTTCTCCTTCCTTCTCATTCAGGTTGGCTGCAGTGAATGTAAGGGTTCCCTTCTTCCACATTTCAGGGTAGAGTTCCTGAAGGTTTTCCTTGGCCCTGTTTTCCACGGTACGGCAGGTCATGCACCTTGCAGTGAAATGAAAGTAATAAGACTCAATTTTCTGTTCCCCCTCTGGTAAACTGTTTCCAGTCTGTGCATTAGTAATAAATGCCGGAAATAATAAAACAACAGCTGCAACAATTCTCAGTGTTCTCATTTTGTTCTCGATTACTGGTTCTTTATTAAAATTTCTTTTACCTCGGCCAGGGATGGTATCCTTCCGCTGAGCACAACCTTTCCGTTCACCACGAGTCCGGGCGTGTGTAGAATCCCGTAGTTCATAATTTTCACAATATCTTCCACCTTTGAGATATCGGCACTGAGGCCAAGCTCTGCCACTGCATCGCGCGTGGTCTTTTCCAGTGTTTTACACCTGGAACATCCGGTTCCTAAAATTTCAAGTTTCATATTTTTTTATAACGTGTTTGTTAAATTGTTTAATGTTATCAAATTTGAATCGTATTCTTTTTCCTTTGAAATCTGTTTTTAAATGGTTCAGACATTCATTTCGTGAACAAACGAAATAGGTTGTTAAAATTTTTTTAACGGTTAAAAAACAATGAATACAGCTTTTTGGCTTCTTCCCAGTTTTCACGGTTGATACAATATTTGATAAACGGGGGATTGATCTCTCCCTGGATCAATCCGGCATCTTTTAATACTTTCAGGTGTTCGGAAAGCGTTGAGCGGGCAATCGGTAATTCTTCGGCCATGTCACCGCTGTAACAACACTTGTTCAGATTGCCTGCCAGAAAATCGAGCACAAAAATTCGCGCAGGATGAGACATTGCCCTTGCAAAACGGGCAATCTTTTCCTGTTCATCGGAGTAGCGTTTTCTTTTCGGGCTCATCAGCAGTCATTTCGTATTTTAACGAAACAAAAATATATTTTTTACAGGATACATATCATTGCTTCGTATTTTTTTTGCAGAATTTAGCTTTCTGTTCCTGGTCAGGTTTATGGCTGGAAATACCTTCCGCCTCTTTCCGAATGACTTTATGCTGGAAATAATCCCGGAGAATCGGCTCACAGGGAATTTTCGTCATCTTTTTATCTGACAATTTGAAGATGGTTGTAAGTGCCTATTCATATTCCGCCGATGAAGGACCAAAGATATCATGCGAAGCCACAAAGTCACCTCCGGATAAGATACAAAAACCGGGCGATCCGATGTATGTCTGTGTCGAAGCAGGGATATGATCCACTACTATCCTCGGAACAACAGTTTCCTGAGCCTGTGATATTTAAAAATTCAATATCGGAACGATCGTAAAAAGAAATCTGCTCATTATCAGGTAATTTCTTTCGTACCGGGTCATTCCATGAAATTTATTCAATGAGGACTTTCACCACCACCTTTCTGACCAGAATGTTATCGCTGCTTTTCACACCTGGCCGGTGGGCATCGTCCGGGAAGAAAACAAAAAATCTTTCTGGGGATGCAAGCCTGTAATGGTTTTCTGCTGTGGTCAGGAAAGCAACATCCTTCTTAGGGTTATATGGATCGGTAACCGTTGATACGGCAAGAGGGACAACCCCGATTTTTTCTTCCCCTGAAACCAGGTACTGGATATCGGCATATTTCCGATGCGCCTCAAACCTGGTTTCTTCTTCATTCAGGGTGGTGTACTCGCTTACATTTACAAACAGGGAGTCTCCTTCCAGTCGATATCGTCCGATATCCAGTTTTGACAGGTCGTTTGATTTTAGAAAATTAAAAGCTTTTTCCCATCTTTCCCTGTTGGCGAAATAATGCACCGCAAATTCCTTCCTGTTGACCGATTCGTCCGGCATAACTTCCCATCCCGATTTCCATTCTCCTTTCATGAACCATTCATTCAGTTGTGTTTCGTTCCGGAATTGCTGATCTGCAGGTTTGTTTGTGCAGGAAAAACAAATTATAAAAAAAGCTGACAGCAATAGAGAAAAGGTTTTCATAGATGTATCATTATTCATTGTGAATTTTCTTCAGCTTAATGTGCCCTTTCCCCAGACCGGTGAACCAGGAAACCGGTCAGAAATCCAACAGCGAAAATAACCATCGTCCCAAAAACAATCGAAAGAAAGCCATGAAATCATTGAAAATGCCCAATTACTTACCTGATCAGTTTCCTGATCAACGGGAACATTTTTTTTGACATTCTGAGAAACCCAAGGTCGGTCAGGTGGACACCGTCGACCGTTGCTTCATGGTCATCTCCTGTCAGATGGTCTGCTCTTAAATAGGATATATTCCGGTCTCCCCCCCGTATCAGCCGGGTCCGGATCGTTTCAAGAAGTTTGTTCTTTTCATGGATCAGCGAATCTGTTCTTTGATCAAAGGGCATGTGTGCATAGAGAACATTCTCGACAAGCAGGATGGGAATCATTGGTTTCTTTTCACGGATGATTTTTATGAAAGGTTCATATTTCTCACGTATCTGTTCCGGTGAACAATTCGGGAGACAATCAATCACAAAGCAGGAAGCTTCAATTTCTGCCATGGCTTCTGCAATTTCCGGATCAAGTCTTCCGTTTCCGCTAAAACCAAGGTTGATGATTTGCCTGTCGAGCATCCTCGACAGAATGCTCGGATAGGCCATACCTGGCCTGGAAGCACATCCGCCCTGTGTGATGCTGGTTCCGTAAAAAACCACGGGTTTATCCCTGCGGGGGGAATCAATCTGAGGGTCCCCGATAACTGCCCCTGATTCAATCCCGATCTCCAGGTGCGAAAGTCCGTCGTAAAGTGGCAGGTACAACATGAACTCCCTTTCGGTTGGTTTCATATTGCTGATAATAGTGGCAGTTGATGATTTCCCTGAGGGCCTCGCTGTCTGGACATACTGCCATTTGCCCTTTTCAAGGGCATACAGGTCAAGTCCTTTTATTCCTGTGGAGGCAAAATGGTCCATCACGCGGTCTTCGGTTACTTCCCATTTCACTGCGATGGTCCTTGAATTGCTGCGGAAACGAACCGCAAGGCCGCTGCTGTTTTTCGATAAATTCCAGACCGCTTCCCTTGTCACTCCTTTCAGCGAAACCGGCAAACGGTCATACAGATTCTCTGTTTCTGAAAAGCCTTTTCCAATCAACGGAAAGCGGGAAGCATCCACATACTTTAGACCCTCGTTTCCTGTAGCCCCCCCCCTGCAATTGCAGAACAATGCGAGGAACAATATCCCAATGATCATTCTTTTCCCTGTCATCTTGAAAAATATTTTATATGCAAAATAAATCTTTGCCTTCGGTATTTTTGAAGGGATCACACTTTTTTTTCATATATGGTTCATTTTGGGCATTGGTTGATGATTTTCCTGAATATGTCAACGCTGTTTCTTCCGGAAGTATTTCAGTCTTAACAAACCACCCGTTTTAATAGTTCCCGGCATACTACCGTGTGAGAAATTCCGAAATTGCTCATGTGAATATCAAATGTTCCGGAAACTGCCAGATACCCCTTCTAATCTTCGGTTAGCTCAAAGTTCTGTGTTACTGTAGTATGCGCAATCAATGAGCTTCAAGAGAGGCCGTATCCAGAATATAATGTCAGGTTTTGAATAATACCGATCTCCAATACCCTGAGAAAGAAGGATTATCTGCTAAAATTACCTCCCGATGGTCTGGCTTTTGCTGTCACTTTCAATATCGGCTTTTCGTCCGGTTTTTTTCACATTTTTTCCCCTGCTGAATTTGTATGAATAGGAAAACTGGATGAAATTAGCTGCGTCAAATTGAGAAATATTCTTCGAGGTGTAAGCAGGCGTTTCGGTGACCACCCTGTTTAATTTAATGTCGGTGGAAAAGGGCAGTAACCAGAACAAGCCGAAATTGTGGTTCTTCAACTGTTTCTGTGCTCCCAATCCATACAGGGGAAGCCGGTAGGTTTTGCTTTGTGCATTCATCGTGACGCCGTTGTAGCTCACATAGGCAAAAGCAGTCAGGGTTTTCTTTTTATCGATCTGCCTGAAAGCGTAGCTGGTGATGCTGGATGAGTAATAATCAACCGCCGGTATCAATATGGAACCATTCCGGTACTCGTCGAAATATCCCTTGTAAATGCGGGCACTGATGTTAAAAAACCAGAGCATCGCATTGACACCCCCCCCTGTTTCATGTCCGTTGATTAGATTAAATGGTTTGGTGATAGTGGTCAGCGCTTTGGTAACAGACGACATTACCACATCTGTCTGCCTTCCCACCCTGTCGGAGTAATATTCCCGGTAAACAAACGGAGAGAAATAATTGCTGCCGAAGTTCCATGTATAGGTGAGTTGCAGCCGGTCTCGGTAATCAGGTCGCAGATCGGGATTTCCCTGGGTGATGTCATAATATTGTCCGATCTTGTAATAGGGATTCATATCATATATTCCGGGCCGGTTGATTCTTCGGTTATAGGTGAATTTCAGGTTGTGCGCAGCCGAGAATTTATACTGCAGGTTCACAGAAGGTAAAACGCAAGTATAATTGGGCTTTGAAACCGAATCAGCTTTGATGTGGCTGTTTTCAACCCTCAGCATGGCCTGGAATCCAAATTTCTTCAGGTTAAAGGTGATGCCTCCGTATCCCGAATGACGTACCTCGGCATATTCAAAAAGGTTGCCTGACATCTGATTATTGACCTTGTAATCGTAACTCAGTTGCTGATAATACAACTGATATCCCGTTTCAATTTTTGCATTCATCCCTATCGGATGGACATAATTCAGCTTTTCGGAGAAATAATCCCGTTTGTTCAGGTTGTCTTCCAGCCGCGTATAGTTGCTGATCACTGAATCACTGTTCCGGAATAACTGGATATTGGTGAAGTCATTTTCATCATCCGACCTGAACCGGTAGAGATTGGTTTCGGCGGTGAACTCCTGGACAGGTTTCTCAAATTTTTTCTGGTAAAAGAGCGAAAGGGAGTTTTCGTTGCTATGTAAGGAGTTGCCGAAAACCGACGAAACCCTGTTCATCGGATTGTAACTTTTATACAGCCTGGTCTCACTTACCTGATCGACATCCTGGCGGATAGGTTGCAGGTTCATGTTGAGACTCAGGTTGTTCTTGTCATTGATGTAATAATCGAATCCCGTGTTAAGCGATGAAAGAGAGACATCTATCCCGCCGTTCCCCGATGTCATGCTCAGGGAGTCGGTCAGGGTGAACCTGCTTTCATTCGATGATCCGATATTCAGTTTCTGGACAACAGAATAACCAGTGACGTAAAAAGTAATTTTTCCAAAGGCATAATCAAGGCTCCCTGACAATGCATTGGTGGGTTTATTAAAAGGTTTTGTGCTCAGGCTGGCATTACCGCTTAAACCATACCTGGCTTCTTTTTTCAGGATAATATTGATCACCCCGTCGATGTTCCCTTCGTATTTTCCGGAAGGATTGCTGATAATCTCGACACTTTCGATATCGGTCGGCAGAAGCTTGGCAAGAAATTCCTTACTTCGCTGCCTGCCGTCAACCTGAATGATAAAATTGCTGCTGCCGTTTAAGGTGATGTTGTTTTGAAAATCGACATTCACCTGGGGAATCTTCTTCAGAACATCATACCCTGTGTTGGAAGTCCTGGCTATAGCATCAGGAACGGAATAGACCGTGCGATCGACGAGTTCCCTGCCCTTCAGCCGTTCGGCGACCACTTCAACTTCTTCTATACCGGTTGAGACTTCACTAAGAAAAATGGTATCGACTACAATCTCCAAATCGCCCTGCTCAATATCAATCTTCTTCTGCTCAGGCTTATAGCCTACAAAACTGACCCTGACCAGGTAATTGCCTGGTTTCACATAGTCGATTGAATATCCACCGTCGGTGAGTGTGATAGTTCCATCAATCATGGCAGAATCGGGGAGCTGTAACAATCCGACCGTGGCAAATTGTACGGGTGATTTGTCTTTTGCAAGGCATACTTTTCCACTTATCCCCATTGACGATGCAGTGATGCTTGCACATAGCAACATCCAGAAGACACATGCTTTCATCGTACTGTTGATCGCTCTTATTGTAAGGCTTTTGCTTTGATGACCCCGTTGATTTCCATTGGTATCTGCATGCTCATACCTGGGGCGCTGACACCAAGATTTCCTGAAACTTTTGTTTTCGCACTGCTTTCAAGAAGCAACCCGGTTTGGGTGTCCACCACCAGGCTTTGTTTGCTCATCCCTTTTAAGTCGTCATAACTTACTTTAGCACCTCCCGAATTGATCGGCTCTGCATTTTCGGATGCCCTGATGTCTGCTTCAGCGGTGATGCTGGCAGCATTTCCCGAAATTCCGTCCAAACGGTATTTCGTGCTGATGTCAAGTGACATCCCACCTGCAATCATTTTTTGCTTTAATGTCCAGTTTTCTCCGGAGGCAACCGTTTTACCCGGAAGATTGGCTGTGAAGGGTTCGATCATATTTATAATGGCAGAATTGCTGATCAGGCCGGCGATCTGTGCTTTCACTGCTGAACCCATTGGCCCCGGCATGGTGATGGAACTTGTGTCTTTCAGTACCTGGCCTGAAAACATTTTTGAGTTGATAATTTCAAGTACCTTGCCAGTGAAATCCATCTTTACGAACAATGGATTTTTAGTTAAATGGTTCAGGTAATACGAGATAACTTCAGACGGTTCGGCTGAGGAATTGTTTCCTTCAATGGCTGAACTCATCAGGGTTGTTTTGCCCATGGCGTTTGTTTTGATGATCAAGGTGTCAAAACGAATTTCATTAATCATAAATTCAGGGGTGACGTCCATCATCTTCAGGGAAATAGAGTTCCTGGTTGTGCTTTCTACATTCTGGGCCATTCCGTTTATCGTTTGTACGATCGTTTGTTCCGTCAGGGAACTGAACCGGTAGACTTTGTTTTTTAACATGTTTAGTTTAAGGTCAGCGCTGTTTTGAGCCATTCCCGAAAGGCACAGCATGATCACTGCGAATGATAAAATAGTCTTTTTCATTTTATAAATTATTTTCTTATAGAATTAGTATCCTGGTATACCTTACAATTACATTCTTTTGGATGATTATTCCTGAAGCGGTAGCTCAGCGTGGTGATTCTTGCGACAGGCTGATAATTCGGGTGAGGTTGTTGAAAACCATAGCCTGCTTTTTGCGGAGGGAAATGGTTCCGGAGCTATCCAGGTAATCCATTCAACGGATGAACCCGATAAATATGTCATAACAATTTACATTTAACCTGATTATTAAGTAACTATGTATGGGCATATTTTATAATTTGAATTCCGGTGAGCGCATTCCCCGTCGGCTCTGCCGCGGGGTAAGCGAATTAGTTAACTACAGAACAGATTAAAAATATGAGGATAAACTGAATTTGTATTTTGACATCGAAAAAGAACAAACCTTATTATTTCTGAAGGAATACCTGAACTCCGGGGTTATCCGGCAGTGGTCACTGAAACAACTTTTCAGGAGAAGATCAGAGTATTGGATGATATTTTCAGAAGCTATGTTGAAAAAGATTTTGTCTACCTGATGAGGATTGAGCAACCTGAGCTTTTCAAATATCTGATTAAAGTTTTAGCCGTATTAAGCGGAAGCCTTATCAATTACGACAAACTGGCAAGGCAGGTTAAAATAACTGCTCGCACATTGAAAAAATATCTGTTGTATGCTGAAAAAACCTTTACCCTGCGTCCTGTTGCACCCTGGTACACAAATCTGCTTAAGGAAATTACCAAATCACCCATTGTATGTTTCAACGATACAGGATTTATGAATCATGCGCAGGGAATTATGGGAAAGCTGCAGGATACTGTAAAGTTCGGTTTTGTCTTTCAGAACTTTGTTTTCTGATATTGAAGGAGGCTTGCAGGTGGAAGAACTGCTCGGTCCATTTCTGGCGCACAACAGATAAGGCCGACGTTGATTTTGTGCTTGACCTGGGGGAAAACCCATTCCTGTCGAGGGAAATTCAGTGAAGTGGTCAAGAGGAGTGTTTCCCGATCATTCCGGAATTACATTGAGAAATACAGACACAGTGAAGCCTGGATCATAAATCTTACAATAGCGGACCAAATCACCATAAACGAAACGTTGGTTAAGTTTTTACCATATTGGAAGCTCTTTGCATGGCAGTAATCTTTTTTGAGTAAGATGTTGTAACATTCAATATTGTACGTAACTTTGCAACACAAAGTGCTTTTATATGAAAACAAAATCAACCAATCCGAGGGAAGATATTCAGACCATTCGTGAAATCATGGAACGGTCGTCAAAGTTTTTGTCTCTGAGTGGATTATCAGGAGTTGTTGCAGGTGTGTGCGCATTGACCGGTGCAGCTGTTGCATGGTTTATTATTCTCGATTCAGGCAGGTACCAGGTGGAAGGAATCCTGCATTCCCGGGATGCCATGACTGGTTCGGCCACGGGATTTTACCTTGCCCTGGATGCTTTGCTTGTGCTTGTATTTACGGTACTGGGGGCTTTTTATTTATCATACAGGAAAGCTCGGAAAGCAGGTCAGCAATTCTTCTCAAATTCTGCCAGGCGGTTGCTAATCCATTTGATGATTCCACTTGTTTCGGGTGGAGTTTTTACCCTGATCCTGTTGTTCCACAACCTTCCGGAACTTGTTCCGTCGGCCATGCTGATCTTTTACGGTCTGTCGCTGGTCAATGCTATGAAGGTTACTTTTGTTGAGATTCACTACCTTGGGATCACGCAAATTGGATTGGGTATCCTTGCCGGTATTTTCATTCATCAGGGACTTCTATTATGGACAATTGGTTTCGGTGTCATGCACATCGTGTATGGTATTGTGATGTTTTACCGGTATGACCGGTAAAATAACGCGTGGAATTTGAGGTATGTGTAATGAAAACATTTATTGCAGCAGCTTTTTGAAGAAACCGGAAATAATAAACCATTAAGATTGCACAGGTGAAATGAGCATGTTTAGCAAAATGTCAACAGGTATGATTTACGTGTACATGCGAATTACCTGCCTACCGGCAGGCAGGCATGTGTTTCACAGTATTTGCCATCACAGCTAAATGTTTTAAACACATGAAAAATCCCATCTCAAACTTTCAGAAAGTATTTGAGAGCCGGATCAGGCTCGGAATCATGTCGGCGTTGATGGTGAACGATGAATATGATTTCAATGCGCTGAAGGAACTGCTTAACTTGACCGACGGGAACCTGGCCAGTCACCTGAAAGCATTGGAAAAACAGGGAATCATTGTTGTTTCGAAAAAATTCGTCGGACGAAAACCAAACACATCCTATCAGGCTACTGAATATGGAAAAGATATGTTCCGAAGTCATCTGGCAGCTTTGGAAGAACTGTTAAACAATCAGTAATTTTTTTTAAAATAAAACTTTGTAATGCAAAGTACTTTTAATTCTAAATATTATGGAAACCAAAGCATTTCAACAATTCATGAACAGTTACAGTGTCAAGATGGTCATCGTTACAGGATTGGCCATGGTACTGCTGATCCCGTCGTTTTTGATCCGGGAGATTATTCAGGAACGGATCGCTCTGAGCGAAAACGTGAAAAACGAACTTTATGCACAATGGGGAGGGAAGCAGGTGGTATCCGGTCCGGTACTGAATGTTCCTTTTACTGCAAAAGAACCGAGAGAAAATGCCTTGAATTCAAGCACCCGGAAAGGAGTGGCACACTTTCTTCCGGAAACCCTACAAACAGATGGGGTATTGTTCCCGGAAACAAGGAAACGGGGGATTTACAAAGTAGTGGTATACGAAGGAAAAATCAAACTGAAGGGCACTTTTTTGCAGCCCGATATTTCGAGGTTGGAACTTCAGGATGCCTGCTACAATTGGGATGCAGCCTATTTTACAACCGGAATCACGGATATGCGCGGTATAAGGAATCTTCCGGAGCTGGAACTGAATGGTCAGAAATGCATCGCCGAACCCGGTGTGGCCGATACCGACCTCTTTCAGTCGGGAATCACCATGCATGCCGGTTCCGTTGATGTAAAACAGCCCATGAATTTTCAGCTGGAATTAATATTGAACGGATCGGAAGATTTCTCAATGGAAGCACTGGGGAGAAAGTCGGAAGTGACATTGAAGGGTGACTGTGCAAATCCAGGTTTTACCGGTGGATTTCTTCCTTCAAACCGGAAGGTCACCGGTAAAGGATTTCATGCCAAATGGGAGGTAACCCATCTGAACCGCAATTTTCCGCAACAATGGATCGGCAATAAGCACACCACCCATGATGCAAAACTGGGAGTCAGGTTGCTCATCCCGGTCGACCATTACCTTAAATCGATGCGTTCGGTAAAATATGCCATCCTGTTTATTACACTGAACTTCCTCATCTTCATCTTTATTGAAATAAAAAGCAAAATAAGGATCCATCCTTTCCAGTATTCGCTGGTGGCGTTTGCCTTGCTGATCTTTTATGTGTTGCTGACATCCATCGGCGAGCAAACCGGATTTAACCTGGCCTATCTTGTTTCTTCCGTAGCAGTCACGGGTCTTATTTCGTGGTATGCTTTTACATTGCTGAAAAATGTCCGGATGGTGGCATGGATATTATTGCTACAAACTGGTCTATATCTTTTCCTGTTTACCATTTTGCAGTTGCAGGACTTTGCACTGCTGGCCGGGAGCATTGGCCTGTTTTTCATACTGGCACTTATCATGCATGCGTCGCAGAAGATCAAATGGTATGCTGAATGATCCTCAGTTCTTAAACAACCAAATAAAAAATTCGATTCTTTGATTAAATTTAAGTAAGCTTATCTTCATCAGATAATAGAGAAAATGCGAAAAATGAAGATACCAGGTTGACCAATATTCATTCATGACTCATTAGGGGTGCAACACCATAAAGGTATTGATCTATAATTCATGTGCTTAATTAAAGAGTGTATAAAGAAAAAAATCTATAAAAAGAAGTAATCTGTAAATTCACCACTCCCGTTCAGGTTTTGTTCAATGCCAGCAAGGTTTTTGAAGTATTTAACATAAAAAAGATGTCAAATCACGGCCCGTTAAACGGGGTGAGACTCATCGAATACCATTAAAACTGACACTGGATGAGATAAATTTGACCTCTTGTCCTGTTTAGCTCCCCTGACCTTTGAAAGATGCAACTTTTTCGGAATTTATCACACCGGTGCCCGAATTCAGAAAGTACTCTCTTAAAATACTAATTTGTAACTGATATGTAGTTACATTTCGTATATTTGTCACATGGGAACGAAAGACAAACTCATCGACAGATTTTTAAGTAAACCTAGTGATTTTACTTATAATGAGTTGACGCGTCTTCTCGGATTTTATGGTTATACTGAAGCTCAGGGATCCGGATCAAGAGTTGTATTTTTTAAAAAGCTTAATGGCCGTAAGATTAAGTTACACAAGCCTCATCCAGATAATATATTAAAGAGATACCAGATGGAGTTAATTGAACAGGAGTTAAAAGAATTGGGATTGTTATGAAAAATGTAATGACATACAAAGGATTTATCGGAACGGTCGGATACAGCCCGGAAGATCACCTTTTCTATGGTAAGATAGAAGGGATTGAAGATTTGGTCACATTTGAGGGTGAAACGGTAACTGAACTGGAAACTGCTTTCAGGTATATGGTCGACCAGCATATTGCCGATTGTGAAGCAGAAGGTAGGTCAGCGGGAAAATCCTATAAAGGGGTGTTGAATATCCGCATAAGTCCGAAATTGCATCAAAAGGCTGCCCATTCAGCCATGGTAAAGGGCATTACCCTGAATCAGATGATCAAGCAGGCACTCGAGAAAGAGTTGGAAAAGAACCAATAAAAAAAGCCGGAAAAACTCCGGCTTTTGGTGCTCCCCAGGTAGGACTTGAACCTACGACCTACGGATTAACAGTCCGCCGCTCTAACCAACTGAGCTACTAGGGAATATTCACTTTTTCCTGTTTTTGTCAGTTGCTCCCTACCCGCCTGCCGGTAAGGAATTAACCGAATTAACAGGAAATATTCTTTGTTTTTTGTTTTTATTTTTAAAGAACACGCTTTTTGGAAAGCGGTGCAAAAATAAGAGGTTTTTCAGAAAGAAAAAATATTTTTGTCAAAAATAAAAAAATGGGGATGGCCTGCAATGAAAATTTGAAAAGCCCGTCGGTTCTCGGTGTGGGGAACGCTTTGGTGGATATTATGATTGCCCTTGAGGATGACCGGATACTCAGGCAATTCGGCCTGCCGAAGGGAAGTATGACGCTGGTCGACAGTATACTTTCGGAAAGTATTTTCAGGGCAACCGGTCAATGGCACAGAAGCATCACCACAGGTGGATCGGCGGCAAATACCATTCATACGCTGGCCAACCTGGGTGCCTCATGCGGGTATGTCGGCAAAATCAGCCATGATGAACTTGGAAAAATTTTTGAAGATGAATTCACCCGGCAGGGGGTATTTACTCATCTTTTTTATAATCATACCGGAACGGGCAGGGTGATGGCCATGGTAACCCCTGATTCGGAGCGGACGATGGCGACCTGTCTCGGTGCCGCTGCCGAGTTGAAGCCTGATATCTTCACCGTTGATCTGGTAAAACCCTACCAATATCTGTATGTGGAAGGATACCTTGTGCAGGATCGGAATTTAATCGAAACTATCCTGAAAACAGGACATGAAGCCGGACTTACCGTTGCTGTCGATTTGTCGAGTTATAACATTGTTGAACAGAACCGGGAACTGCTTCACGATTTAATTGTGAACTATGTGGATTTGGTTTTTGCCAACGAGGAGGAAGCTTTTGCCTATACGGGTCTTCATCCTGAAGAAGCTGTGGCTGCCATATCATATCAGTGTAAACTTGCTATCGTAAAGACCGGGGAAAAAGGATCGTTGGTGCGAACGGGCGGGAGTACCTTGAAAATTGAACCTGTTCAGGCCAGGGCGATCGATACCACTGGTGCGGGCGACTGTTATTCGGCCGGTTTTCTGTACGGGATGTCAAAAGGACTTACTCTCAGGCAGTGCGGCAATATTGCCTCCCTGATTTCATCAAAAGTAGTTGAAATTCTGGGTGCCAAAATCCCTGAAGTTTTGTGGCCTGGGTTGCTTTCCAAAATAAGGGAAATTGAAAGCCCCCTTGAATTCCTGTGAGCGCATTCCCCGTCGGCTCTGCCGCGGGGTAAGCGAACAACGTAATAAGGAAGTCCTTGACGGAATCGCCTGCCCGACAGTCAGGCGGGGATTCCCCGCTGCACTGCTGCGGGGAGTTTCAATAAGGCTGTTTTCACTGTACCTGGTTCGAACAGGAGAGTGTTTCTGTTGAGGGGGTTGGATAAGCCACAAGATGCACTTTAGCCAGAGGATAGTCATAAATTGATCATTCCTCCGGTTGTTCATCTTCTTCGACAATATCGTAGAGAAAATCGTTGTAAGGGAAGCGCTGGACATGAATCTTTTTTACTTCGTCGTACAAAAGCGACTTGAATTCATCTGAATGAATTCTGTACTTTGCCGAAATGAAGAGGGAAGGGGTATTGTTCTTTCCCATCCATGATTCCTGCCAGTCGGATAAAGTCAGGTTTTGTTTTGTGGAAGGAGTGAGGTCGTCTTCATCTCTCGGAATACAGGTGAATGCATCGATTTTGTTAAAGAGGAAAACAACGGGTTTGTCGGCAGCGCCGATTTCCTGGAGTGTACGCTCAACTACGCCGATCTGTTCTTCAAATCCTGGATGGGAAATATCGACCACATGGATGAGAAGGTCCGATTCCCTGACTTCGTCGAGTGTCGATTTGAAGGACTCTACCAGGTCGTGTGGCAGCTTCCGGATAAATCCCACCGTGTCGGCAAGCAGGAACGGAAGGTTTCCGATGACAACTTTCCTGACCGTTGTATCCAGGGTGGCAAATAGTTTGTTTTCGGCAAAGACGTCGGATTTTGCAAGCATATTCATCACGGTTGACTTTCCGGCGTTGGTATAACCAACCAGGGCCACCCGCACCATTTTACCCCTGTTTCTCCTTTGGGTTGCTTTCTGAAGGTCGATTTTTCTTAATTTCTCTTTCAGGTATGCAATCTTATCGAGAATGATTCGCCGGTCGGTTTCGATCTGTGTTTCACCCGGTCCCCGCATGCCAATTCCTCCCCTTTGCCGCTCCAGATGGGTCCACATCCGGGTTAATCTGGGTAAAAGGTACTGATACTGTGCAAGTTCAACCTGTGTTCTGGCATGGGAAGTCTTTGCCCTCCGGGCGAAAATGTCGAGGATCAGGTTGGTCCTGTCAATGACTTTGCATTCAAGTGCTTTTTCAATATTCCTGATTTGTGTCGGGGTGAGTTCGTCGTCAAAGATAACTGTATCTGCTTCAGTCATCTTCACATAGTCGGCAATTTCAGTCAGTTTTCCCTGGCCGACAAATGTGACTGGGTGGGGAAATTCAATGCGCTGAAGAAATTTTTTCAGAACGATTGCTCCTGCGGTGTCTGCCAGAAATGAAAGTTCATCAAGGTACTCCCTGGCCTGGCTTTCATTCTGTTCACTGCTGATTAGCCCTACCAATATTGCTTTTTCGCTGGTCGGGGATGTGTCAATCATTTCTTTCATAAAAAAAAACTCCCGGTACCTTCCGGGACCAGGAGTGCAAAAATATATTTTTAAAATTTACTGCAAAACAAAGCTGATCGGAACGGTATAAGAAACCCTGACCGGTTTTCCGCGTTGTTTTCCAGGTTTCCATTTTGGAAGTGAATTCACCACCCTGAGGGCTTCCTTGTCAAGTGACGGATCAACCCCACGGGCAATTTTGGCTTCAGAAATACCTCCGTCCTTATCCACAACGAACGTAACATAAACCTTCCCCTGAATTCCGTTCTCCTGTGCAATAACGGGGTATTTGATGGCTTCAGCGATAAACCGGCGCAATGCAGCTTCTCCTCCGGGAAACTCCGGCATTTCCTCAACGATGAAGAAAACCTGTGCTTCTTCTTCTTCTTTCTCTTCCTTTACCGCCTGTACTACAGGTGCCACATCCACAAAAGTTTCCTTGTCAGCTTCCGAGTCAAAAATGGCAAGGTCAGCATTGATGTCTGCATTGTTGTCAACGATATTTAACACTTCGACAACTGCAGGCGGTGGAGGAGGTAAGGTTTTTATCTCTTCCTGCCTTGTAACGGGAATGACTTCTTCCTCAACCTGGACAGCATCGAGCGATCCGAGCGACTCAACCTTGCCAGGCCTTGTTGTCCATTCGAATGCCAGTAGGACAATGCCAAGCGCAATAGCCAGACCTGCAGTCAGCATGACACCTTTTTTATTTTCAAGGTCAGCCTTTTCCGATTTTTTGAGTTCCATATGTTATTTTTATTTACTGTTAATCCCTCAAAAATGATGCTAAATTTTAAGGCTTTAAAGATAAAAAAAATCTCTGATTGAAATAAAAAAAATAGGTTCATTATAAACAGCAATAAATTTCTTTATTTCCGCCACTGTAAATCATAAACAGGATTTGTTGACCACATTCTGGTACTTACCCTATCATTGCAGAAAAAATGTACTCGGGAAAGAATAGCACAATACTATACCAAAATGAATTATTAAAAAAAATAGTAAATCAGGCAATAAACAAAATCTTCGAAGTCCCCGGACTTCATTATACCGTCAGATTATGCAGCTGATAGTATCGAATTCCTGAAAATCATTGGTCGGGTTTCATGTTTTTGGTGAAAAGTGTTATTTTTAAGAATCATTTCATTCGTATAAATTTTCGTTTTTAATTAATTTTCAATCAAATACAAACAGG
>CAYNBE010000024.1:0-26521 GCA_964395045.1 uncultured Prolixibacteraceae bacterium
ACCGGTTTTTATAACAACATTTACCGGCGATCAAGGCTGCTCGAACTGGGACAAACAGCCCTTACCTCTGTTGTCGGGGTGACTGCTATCTTTTTTGTGCTGCTCCTTGATGATACGGTCAGTTCCTATCGTAATTATTACCAGTTGTACTTCAACCTCCTCCTTTTTCATTTTACATTCACATATCTGTTCCGGCTGATACTTACCACACAGACCATCCATCAGATACACCGGCGCAAAATTGGATTCAATACCCTTCTAGTCGGAAACAACGAAAAAGCGCTGAAAATTTTCAGGGAAATGAGCACCCAGAAGCATCCCGCTGGGAACATCTTTACGGGATATGTTATAGTGGATCAAGATAAAAAAGGAGTCCTCGGCGACCATCTTCCTCTGCTGGGAGAGATTTCAGGACTAGAAAAAATTATCAGCGATTATGGAATCGAAGAGGTGATTCTTGCCCTTGAAGCCGAACAGCATGACAGGCTGACCGAGATATTGACCATGATCGAAAACAGGGATATCATCATCTGGGGAATCCCCGAATTACACGATTTCCTTTCGGGGACTGTCCGGATCAATACGATTTACAGCAGTCCGCTGATTAAAATTTCAAACGGGCTGATGCCCGCATGGCAGGAAAACATGAAAAGGCTCATCGATGTGTTTTTTTCCCTGATCGCAATGATCCTGTTCATTCCGTTTTATATCGTTATCCCGATCATGATTAAGGCGTCGGGCAAAGGACCGGTCATTTACAGTCAGGAGCGCATCGGTAAATTTGGCAAACCTTTCAGGATTTTCAAGTTCAGGAGCATGAACATCGAAGCAGAAAAGAACGGGCCGGCGCTTTCGAGCAAAAATGATCCCCGGATTACTCCTGTCGGTCGGTTTATCAGGCGAACCCACCTCGATGAAATCCCCCAGTTCTACAATGTGATCAGGGGCGATATGTCTCTGGTGGGACCACGTCCTGAACGGAAGTTTTACATTGAACAGATTGTTTCAAGTGCACCCCACTATAAACTTCTTCTCAAACTGAGGCCGGGTATCACCTCGTGGGGACAGGTCAAATACGGTTATGCTTCAAATGTGGATGAAATGCTTGAGCGATTACCCTATGATATGATATACCTGAAAAACATCTCAATATACCTCGACTTTAAGATTTTGATCTACACGATTATCAACGTCTTTAACGGCAAAGGGAAATAATGGTTTACTCCCGGGTTTCATGGAGAGGAAGGGAGAATCGCTGTTTCCAGAGGTTTGTACTCCGGTCCGGCCGGTGAAAGGGTGCTCTCGTAATAAATGACTTTTTCGATTGTTACTTCATGGCTGAAGAAGGGACTGAGTTTTTCAACAACTCGCGAAAAATGACGGCCATCTTTCAGATTCCTGATCCGTGCCAGCGTCAGGTGTGGTTTATAACTTCTTGTTTCGGCCTGAAATCCCATTGCCTGGATCCTGTTCTCGACAAAGCCGGCAATTTCGTCGAGCAGGGGAATTCCGGTCAGATGTGCATAAAGCACCGATGGGACTCTGTTTTGTTTAAAAATGCCAAGCCCTTCTATCCTTCCCACTGATATACAGAAGGTTCCAGGAATTTGCCGGAGCATACATGAAACGGACCAGACCAACTGATCGGGTGTATCACCTAAAAACCGGAGGGTGACATGGTAATTCTCATGAGCAACCCAATTAATATGTTCACCGGTTAATTCCTTTTTCAGGATTCCGGCCAGTTGAAGAAGTTCAGGCCCGGGTTCAACCTTAGCGGCAATAAAGGTTCTTTTCATCAAATGGTTCCGAATTCGATCAGGGTCACAATTTGTTCAATCAGTGCATCTTCTCCGTAGGGATCGTATTCATCTTTCAGGTTATTCCTGAAAATCCTCGCTATCCCCTGCCAGAATGCTGCAGCAAAACTTCCCCGGAACTCTTTAATAATGGAATAACTGGTTCTACCTGTTTCACGATCGATCAGTTTGATCAAAACCCTCCCGTCGGCAATGCTCATTTTTTTCAGTTCATTTTTATAACGGACCAACAATTCATCTTCAATTTTTTTCATGAGCTTTCTTCTTTCACGGTCGGTTTTGAGGTTCCTATATTCCGGTTCATATTTTTGAAGCAGTTGATTAGCTGTCACGGCATAGGGATAGACTTTTTTTACCCTTTGGATCAGCCTGTTATATTGCTTTTCCATTTGCGGGTTTTTGAAGTTTTTTCGAGGGTATACCCGTACTTCCCTGATATCCCTGTGAATGATGGTGTCGTTCCCTATAATCCAGCCAATTCCCATGCGGCTGCTGTCAGGGATCTGCGCCACTGTTCCTCCGGCGATAAAAAGTGCGAACACAACACCGCCAAAAGCTTTTCTCAATAAAAATTTCATATTACAAAGGTAAAACGAAAAAACAGACAGGTTATGGTGCCTCTTTGAAGTTTATATCTTTGCAGTGATCTCATGAGATAATACTCTTATATAGAAATCGTAATGGAAACAAATTGCCGGACTCACCGGAAGCTCAGCATGGATGAACTGAACAGGTTGACACCCGGTGAATACAGGGAAAAGACCAAATGGCCACTGACGGTGGTCCTTGAAAACATCAGAAGTTGTCACAACATCGGGTCTGTGTTTCGGACAGCAGATGCATTGCTTGTTGAAAAGATTTTCCTGTGCGGCTTTACAGCCACTCCTCCCAACAAAGAGATTCATAAAACTGCCCTCGATGCTGAAAAAAACGTGGAATGGGAATATGCCGAAAACACCTGCGGGCTTGTTGAAAGATTGAAAATGGAAGGCACCCGGGTTTATGCAGTGGAACAGACCGAAAACAGCATTCTTTTGCCCTTTTTCCAACCCGAAAAGAAAGAAAAAATTGCGCTGATATTCGGGAATGAAGTAAAAGGGGTCAGCCAGGAGGTGATCGATCGGTGCGACGGGGTGTTGGAAATCCCGCAGTTCGGGACCAAGCATTCTTTCAATATTTCGGTCAGTGCCGGAATTGTTTTGTGGGAAATTACCCGGAAACTGGCTGACCAATCGGTGTAATCCCCTCCGGGAGCAGGAGTTTCCCAACTCTGGGTTCAGTAGTTTTACAACTCGTTCTATTTCATGGACTCAGGAAAGTCCATGTCCCGGTTTGGGAGCAGGAGTTTCCCAACTCCTGCATTAACAGCCTGGCAATGGTATTAGAATTCCAGCAGATGTCTCACATTCTGGCGAGAACTTCTCCAACAATAAAATTGCTGCCTCCTATAAAAACCAGGTCATCGGGCCGGGCTGCTTTCATGGCAGCCCGGAGGGCTTCGTCAACAGAATGGAATGATTCTCCGGCAAGGCCGTGTTCTGCGGCCTGTAATTTCAGCAGGTTTTCGTCTAAGGCACGGGGAATGGCTGCCCTGGTGAAATAATAACATGCGTTTTTGGGAAGCAGGGGAAGGATATGGCTGGTATCCTTGTCGGCCACCAAACCCAGAATAATATGGAGCGTATGGTATGGAGTATGGCGAAGCTGTTCCACCACCTCCCTGATTCCCTCTTCATTATGGCCGGTGTCGCAAACCACTACTGGCGATTTTCCGAGCACCTGCCACCGGCCTCGCAGTCCGGTAAGACCTGTAACATTGGCAAGGCCATCATGAACTGCTTTTTTGTCAATCTTCCACCCTTTGGGAACCAGAACATCGACCGTTTGGAGAACGGCCGGAATATTCAGCCTCTGGTATATCCCGGTCAGATCGGTTTTCAGTTGTCCGTACCTGATGACTCCGTTTCGGGAAAAAAGAAAAACCTGACTGCCATCGGGGGCTGGTGTTCCTTTTTCTGCAATATATTCATCCGATGCAAACCAGATGGGGGCAAACAATTCTTTTGCCTTTTCCAGAAAAACATCAGCCACTTCCGGTTGTCGCTGGCTGATGATCACCGGTATCCCTTTCTTGATAATCCCGGCTTTTTCCGATGCGATTTCCCGGAGAGAGTTGCCCAGCAGGGCGGCATGGTCCCAACTGATGTTGGTTATCACGCTTGCTTCGGGTGTAATGATGTTGGTTGAATCGAGCCTGCCTCCCAGTCCGGTTTCAATGACAGCCACATCGACCCGCCGGTCGGCAAAATAATCAAAAGCCATCTCAGCTGTCAGCTCAAAGAACGAAGGTTGAATGGCAGCTTCCTTTTCACGGAACCGGGATACCCACCTGGTTACAAATGATTCTGGGATCATCCTTCCGTTTACCCTGATCCTTTCCCTGAAATCAACCAGGTGCGGACTGGTGAAAAGCCCTGTCTTATAACCAGCCGACTGAAAAACGGCTGCCAGCATGTGGGAAACCGAACCCTTTCCATTGGTGCCTGCAATATGGACAGTGGGATATCGCTTATGCGGAGAATGAAACATTTCATCAAGCCTGAGACTATTCTCCAGCGAATGTTTATAAGCCGCCGGTCCGATACGCTGAAACATAGGAAGCCGGTTGTACAGGTAGTCCAAAGTGGATTGATAGCTATGCATCCTGAAACTTATTAACCGGTACAAGTTTATATAATTCTGCAATCGCAGTTGGTATCCGTCATTCAAATATTTACATTTAGCCTTGAAAGATTCACAGAAATGCCGCGTAAAAAGAAAACCAGCAAAATTTTTGTTCTCGACACCAATGTTATCCTTCATGATCACACCTGCATATACCAGTTTGAGGATAACGACATCGTACTTCCCATCACCGTTCTTGAGGAATTGGACAAGTTTAAGAGGGGAAACGACCTGATCAATTACCAGGCACGGGAGTTTGTCCGTCTGCTTGATGAAATTGTGGGCGATGAATTGTTCAATGGTGGAAAATCGCTCGGCCCGAATCTTGGCAAGCTTCGGATTGAGACAGGGAAACCGTATTCCGAGGAACTAAAGAACTCATTTCATGACGATATTCCCGATCATCAGATTCTGGCAATAGCCGAATGGACAGCGAAGCAAAACCAGGGACGTAAAACCATTCTGGTCAGCAAGGATATAAACCTCAGGATGAAAGCCAAGTCACTTGGAATCCAGGCCGAGGATTACAAAACCGATCAGGTCCACGATATCAACCTCCTTGAGAAAACAGTGGCTGTCTTTGAAAATATGAGCCCGGAACTGATCGAGAAACTCTATCAGGATGGCTATTTTACGGTGCCTGATCCCGAATGGTCATACAATCCGGAAGCCAATGAATGTTTTATCATGAAAGGGGCTAATTCAAGCGTTTTAGCCAGGTACGACCGGTCGAACAAACGGGTGAAGCGGCTTGAAAAGAAAACCGTTTACGGGATAAAACCCCGGAATGCGGAACAAACCTTCAGTATTGATGTGCTCATGGACCCCGAGATCAGGCTGGTCGCCCTGACCGGCAAGGCAGGAACCGGAAAAACCCTTCTGGCGCTCGCAGCTGCCCTGGAACAGCACCGGCAATTCGAGCAAATCCTGCTTGCGCGGCCCATCGTAGCCCTGAGCAACCGTGACCTCGGTTTCCTGCCTGGCGATGCCATGGAGAAAATCAATCCCTATATGCAACCTCTGTTCGATAACCTGGGAGTGATCAAACATGTATTCAATGCCCGCAGTACCGAATATCAAAAAATTGAAGAACTGCTCAGGGAAGAAAGGCTTGTTATCACCCCCCTCGCTTTTATCAGAGGACGGAGCCTTTCGAATGTTTATTTTATCATCGATGAAGCACAGAACCTGACTCCACATGAGATAAAAACCATCATCACCAGGGCAGGCGAAGGCACGAAAATGATTTTTACCGGCGACCTGCAACAAATTGATTCTCCGTATCTTGATATCCGTTCAAACGGACTTTCCTACCTGACTGATAAAATGAGAGGGCAGGATATTTTTGCGCATATCAACCTTCTGAAGGGTGAACGAAGTTTTCTCGCCGAACTGGCGAGCAACTTGCTTTGAAATCAGACAATTCGGTATTTCCTTATTATATACGCTTATGAAAAACAGCGCTGTCTAAATGGTGGTTGCTGTTTTTTTTCTTTTCTAAATTTGCACCGTTTGAATGGTTTTAGATGAAATATTCAGGAAAGAAGGCCGCTTATGCTACCCTGGGGTGCAAACTTAATTTCTCCGAAACTTCATCGGTGGCTTCCTCCATGGAAGAGATGGGATTCACAACTGTTGGATTTGATGAGGTGGCCGATGTTTATGTGGTGAACAGCTGCTCGGTAACCCGTGCCGGTGAAAAAAGCAGCCGCAATATGATCAGAAAGGCCATCCGGAAAAATCCTAGTGGTTTTGTGGTGGTTACGGGATGTTATGCCCAGATTAAACCGGATGAGGTATCCCGGATTGAAGGTGTGGATATGATTCTCGGATCAGGGGAAAAGTTTTTGTTGCCTACTCTCCTGGGCGATCTGTCAAAGCGGGAAAAACCATGGATACAAACAACCCCATTGGCTGAGTTGAAGGACTTCAGGAATGCCTTTTCAGCAGGAGGACGTACCCGCAGCTTTCTGAAGATTCAGGACGGCTGCGATTATTTTTGCACCTATTGCGTGGTCCCCTATGCCCGGGGGCGCAGCCGGAACGGACCGGTTGCAGGAATGGCAGAAGCTGCACGCAGCATTGTGGCAAAAGGTTTCAGGGAAATAGTCCTGACTGGTGTGAATATAGGTGACTTCGGCAAATCAACAGGAGAAACATTCACCGATCTCCTGAAAACGCTTGAAAAGGTGGAGGGACTGGAGCGGCTCCGGATGGGATCGGTCGAGCCTAACCTCCTGACCGACGAGATCATTGAACTGACTGCCCGCTCAAAGGTGATTATGCCGCATTTCCATCTTCCCCTTCAGTCAGGGGCTGATCAAATGCTCAGATTGATGAACCGCAGGTATAATACCGCTTTGTTTGCATCGAGGGTATCCCGGATCAGGGAGTTACTGCCCGGTGCTTTTATCGGTGTGGATGTAATTGCCGGTGCCAATGGGGAGAGCGGGGAGCTTTTCCTTGAATCGTATCGTTTTATTGAAAGCCTTCCTGTTTCTCAGTTGCATGCCTTTCCCTATTCCGAGCGGACAGGTACAAAGGCAATGGAAATTTCACTGAAGGTTCCTGCTGAATTGCGAAAGGAACGGACACTGAAATATATCAGCCTTTCGGAAAGAAAACTCCGTGCATTCTATGAGTCGAACAGGGGAAGCACCGAAACGGTATTGTTCGAGGAACCTGCGGCTGGGAACAGGATGACAGGATTTACACGTAATTATATCCGTACCGTGTGTGCCTGCGGAGCTGAAATGACGGGCCGGGTTGCCACAGTAAAACTTTTATCGGTCCTTCTGGACGGGACCATGCAGGGAGAACTTCAAAATTAATTTACATTTTTGCGATATGGATTACAGTAAGATTTGCGGGAAAGTCAGGGAGATTGCCGGTGAAGCAGGCATGTTCATCCGCAGAGAAAGGACAAAGTTGACTTATCAGGATGTTGAAACAAAAAGTACAGCCAGTTTCGTGACATACGTTGATAAAAAATCCGAATTAATGATTGTGGATGCGCTTCGCCGGCTGATTCCCGGTTCCGGATTTGTAACCGAAGAAGGTACAGCCGGTTATTCAGGCGAAGAGCTGGTGTGGTTCATTGACCCGCTGGACGGTACCACCAACTATATTCATGGGCTCTGTCCATTTTCAGTCAGCATCGGCCTTGCCGAAGCAGGGAAAATGGTGCTTGGGGTTGTTTATGAACTGGGCCAGGACGAAATGTTCCATGCCTACAGAGACAGCCGGGCCTGTATGAACGGAAACGAAATAAGAGTAGCTGTGTCAGACCGTTCCAAAGATGCCCTGATCGGAACCGGATTTCCCTATTATGCATTCGACAGGATTGACAGGTACCTGGCAGTTTTTCATGAACTGATGCAATGCACACAGGGACTTCGAAGAATGGGATCAGCTGCGGCCGACCTCTCTTATGTTGCAGCCGGCCGTTTCGACGGATTTTTTGAACATGCACTTCATGCATGGGATGTTGCCGCAGGTGCATTTATCCTTCAACAGGCCGGTGGAAAGGTGACTGATTTCAATGGAGGGGAAAACTGGCTATACGGGGGTGAAATCATTGCTGCCAGTGATGCCTATTTCCCGGAGTTTTACTCCATTGTCCACAAACATCTCGGATAGACTCTACAGATAGCATAGTGGCTGGCTCCGGAGCATCCGGTTCGGCCTCTGCTGCGGGTTCCTTTTCACAAATTGTCAGGATACACGAAAAACCCGTGAAATGACCTGAAAATGAAATTTCGTTGCAGGAAACCGCAAATATCCTTCATATTTGGCACAAGATTTATTTGCACGGATGATTTTTTTACTTTTGGGAGTTGATAGGTCTAATCTCACGTTTATGAATCGTATTGTCGAAAAAGAATTCTTTTCAGATAAGGTAGCCAGACTGGTAGTGGAGGCTCCCCTGATTGCCCGGTCGCGAAAACCGGGTAATTTTGTAATACTTCGTGTGGGGGAAAAGGGGGAACGCTTTCCGCTGACCATTGCAGGTGCTGATCCTGAAAAAGGGACGATTACCCTGGTAGTGCAAATGGTCGGGGTGAGTTCCTCCAAACTGGCTGCCCTGAATCCGGGAGAGTATATCACCGATTTGGTTGGTCCGCTTGGCAAACCTACCCATATCGAAAAGAAAGGGACCATCCTCGCTGCCGGAGGCGGGGTCGGGGTAGCCCCGATGCTCCCCATTGTGGAAGCCTTTAAACAGGCAGGGAACCGTGTGGTGTCGGTGATTGCTGCCCGAAGCCGGGATTTGATTATCCTCGAGGAGCAAATCCGATGCTGGTCGGACGATGTGATTGTGATGACCGACGATGGCTCTTACGGAAGAAAAGGACTGGTGACCGCAGGAATGGAGGAGGTAATCATCCGGGAAAAAGTGGATGAATGCGTCGTGATCGGGCCTGCTGTCATGATGAAATTTGCCTCGCAACTGACCCGGAAATATAACATACCCACCCTAGCAAGTCTAAACACAATCATGGTCGACGGGACCGGCATGTGCGGTGCATGCAGGGTGACTGTGGGAGGAAAGACCAGGTTTACCTGTGTTGACGGCCCGGAATTCGACGCCCATCAGATTGATTTCGATGAAATGCTGATGCGGCTGGGGGCATACCGGGATGAGGAAAAGAAAGCTTATGACCATTATATGGAATGTAACCATCATCACAAACATGAGCATTGATCAGGAAACTCTGAAAGCCGAAAGGAACGCACCGTGGCGTGAAGCCCTGAGATCGGCCACTAAAAATAAAGACCGAATCGCCATCGGTCGTGTGCATATGCCGGAATTGCCGCCCCATGTCAGGGTAAGGTTTCAGGACAGGGAAGTGAACATGGGATTGTGTCTTGAAAGCGCTATGCATGAAGCTACCCGCTGCATGGACTGTGTGAATCCGACTTGCATCGAAGGATGCCCGGTCAGTATCAATATCCCGAAGTTTATCAAATATATTGAAGCCGGTGAAATCCTCAGTGCTGCCGCAACATTGAAAGAGACAAATGCCCTCCCTGCTGTCTGTGGAAGGGTATGTCCCCAGGAAAAGCAATGCGAATCGCGGTGTTTCTATGTTGAAAAGCTGAATAAACCTGCAGTTGCCATCGGCTATCTGGAACGGTTTGCCGCCGACTATGAAAGGGAATCAGGAGCCTGTAATATCCCGGCAACAGCTGCTCCAAACGGAATAAAGGTAGCAACGGTCGGCTCAGGGCCGGCTGCCCTCTCCTTTGCGGGAGATATGGTCAAATCAGGGTACGATGTCACTGTTTTTGAAGCGCTCCACGAAATCGGGGGAGTATTGAAGTATGGAATCCCTGAATTCAGGCTTCCAAACTCGATCGTGGATTTTGAACTTGAGAACCTGAGAAAAATGGGAGTCCGGTTTGTGACCAACTTCATTGTCGGCCGGACTGCTTCATTCGATGAGCTGAAAAAGGAGGGATACAGGGGATTCTTTATTGGGAGTGGTGCCGGTTTGCCCCGCTTTATGGATATCCCAGGTGAAAATTACAACGGCATCCTCTCCAGCAATGAATACCTGACCCGGGTCAACCTCATGGGGGCCTATCTGAATGGCTCGGATACCCCGGTCCCCCACGGAAAAAATGTTGCTGTCATCGGTGGCGGTAATACGGCCATGGATTCCGTCCGCACTGCCCTCAGACTGGGAGCCTCACGGGCCATGATCATTTACCGCAGGTCCGAGGTTGAAATGCCTGCCAGAATCGAAGAAGTTAAACATGCCAAAGAAGAAGGGGTCGAATTCCTGACATTGTGCAACCCGGTTGAATATTTTGCCGATCAAAACGGAAGGGTCTGCCGGATGCGGTGCAACCGGATGGGGTTGGGTGACCCCGACGCCTCAGGACGCAGAAGGCCTGTTGTGATCGAAGGTTCGGAATTTGACCTCGATGTCGACCTGGTGATTGTGGCTGTGGGTGTTTCTCCCAATCCGCTCGTCCCGTCATGCCTTCCCGATCTGAAAATTACAAAATGGGGGACTATCATCGTCGATGAGGAAAAAATGCAGTCATCGGTCCCTGAATTGTTTGCCGGCGGGGATATCGTCAGGGGAGGGGCTACCGTGATCCTGGCCATGGGCGATGGACGCCGGGCAGCGGAGCATATGCATAATTACCTTACAGGGGAAATGACATAGAGACGAAGAGACAAAGAGACTGTAAATACAGCTAAAATGGTTAATATTATATACATCAGTCATGAAAATCAGATCTCATAAGGAACTTGAGGTTTACCAAATTGTATATGATGCTGCGATGCAAATTTTCAGGATCTCAAAGAGTTTTCCAAAGGAAGAACGATATTCACTGACAGATCAGATCAGGAGATCTTCAAGATCAGTATGTGCCAATATAGCGGAAGCTTTCAGGAAAAGAAGGTATCCGAATTCTTTTGTTGCAAAATTGTCTGATGCCGAGGCGGAAACAGCAGAAACGCAGGTATGGTTGGATTTTGCTTTCGATTGTGAATATATCTCTGGTGAAATGCACGATGATCTTTTTACAAAATATGAAAATATTACCGAAAAATTGGTAAATATGTCTTTACATCCTGATCAATGGCAATATGGATAATAATAACGGATTTTATCTCTAAGTCTCTAAGTCTCTAAGTCTCTAAGTCTCTGAGTCACTTAGTCTTCACTTGCAGTTACAAAATTAAATTTGAAAACGAATGGAACTTTACACAAAATACATGACCCTCGACCTGAAAAGTCCACTCATTGCAGGCAGTTGTAGTCTGACTGATTCATTGGAAAACCTGAAGGCAATTGAAGCGGCCGGTGCAGGGGCAGTGATCCTGAAATCGGTGTTTGAGGAAGAGATCACCCTCGAATTTGCAAAGGAGTTTGAAAAGCTGGGGCCCATGGGAGAGAACCTCGAATTTCTCGACTATTACGATTCAGAAATCCGGCAGGAAAAATTGAATCGTTACCTGACACTGATCTCTGATGCAAAATCATCCCTGAAGATTCCAGTCATTGCGAGCATCAATTGTGTGACTTCACACGAATGGAGTTTTTTCGCAAAGAAAATCGAAGCTGCCGGGGCCGACGGGATAGAACTGAACATTTCAACGCTCCCATCAGGTACTGACCAGGAGAGCACCGAATATGAGAACACCTATTTTGAAATTATCGGGAGAGTGACCGAAAAACTTCAGATACCGGTTTCCGTGAAAATAGGTCCATACTTCTCCAACCCCGGCAGGATGATTTCCCAGTTATCTGAAACCGGGATCAGCGGGATCGCCCTTTTCAACCGTTATTACAGTCCCGACATTGACATCGACAAATTGTCCATTAAAAGTGCCTCAGGCTTGAGCTGTGATACCGATTATCTTCTTCCCCTCCGGTGGATTGGCATGATGTCGGAGCGGGTAAAGTGCGGTTTATCGGCCACTTCGGGCATCCATGACTGGCAAACCGTAGTGAAAATGCTGCTGGCAGGGGCCCGGACGGTTCAGTTGGTTTCGGTTTTATACAGGTATGGATTTGGGGCAATTTCAGAAATCAACCGCCAGATTGGTATATGGATGGATTCCAACAACTATGCCTCTTTGGATGATTTCCGGGGGAGACTGGCACTGGGAAAGAATGTGAACCCGGCTGCATATGAGAGGATTCAGTTCATGAAATCATTTTCCGGGAACACGAGCACTTAAAAAATCTAATCTCTGCGGGGTTAGTTCCCCGCCGCTCTGCGACGCAAAAATAATATCTTTGTATGGATGAGCGAAAGCGAATACATTCATAGATCGTATAATGTTTCGGTATTGCTGTATCATTTTGTATGTCCGGCAAAATATCGCAGGGTAGTTATAAGTGATTCTGTAGATAAGACGATAAAAGAAACATGCTTGGAAATATCCAAGAGGTACGAGATTCATTTTTTGGAAATTGGGACAGATAAGGATCATGTACATTTTTTAGTTCAATCCATACCGAGGATGAGTACGACCAATATTGTAACCATACTGAAGAGAATAAAAGCAAAAGAGGTATTCAAGAAACACCCAGAGGTAAAGACAAAGTTGTGGGGAGGTGAATTTTGGACTGATGGCTACTTTGTCAATACAGTGAGTAAATTTGGAAACGAATCAACCATTTCAAGATATGTCAAAGAACAAGGACTTGAAAAGGAGTACAAAGTACTCCACAAATCGGCACAGTTAGCCCTCTTTTAGAGGGCAAAGATACCCTGCTGCTCTGCGGCGGGGTAGTTCATTGAATTTCAGATACAATCCTTTGTTGGGTAACAACATGCTTCCGGTCGACATAATAATAGCCCCCGCATGATGGAACAAACAGGCCGGAATCATTTTTGCCCCCGATTTTTTCTATCATCCTCTGAAAAGGGTTGAAGATGAACAGAAGATGGAGAAAATCCTTTACGAAAGGTGGGGCCGTTTCGGGTTAGGCATGAACAGCAGCGAACCCCGTCATGAGATTACTGCAGTTCACCTCACAACCGGTTATTTGCCGTCGGAGATGCTGGGTTGCAGGGTGGGTTTTTCGGAAGCGATCCCCACAGAATGGCCTCATCCTTTGCGAAGATCCGCCATCTCGACTTCCTCGACCTGGGCTGGGGGGAGATGTCAGGGAGTTTCGTAAATGGCTTCCCGGAACTTTTCTCAACATCCGGCTCAGTCGGGTTGAAATGGCCCGGTATACTCCGGACGAAAACCGGCAGACAATTGCCCGGCTGGTCCATGAATCGGAAAATCAGTGTTTGACAGGGATTTGCTGTATCAAGATGGATACGACAGTCCCTGATTCAAATATTACGTCTATCTTTGAAACTTCTGAAGAATTGCGCCGGGACTATTCAAAAAAATAAAAACATAATAAAAAATCAATGAAAGAGAACTATATTCTGATTTTGTTCCTGACTTTCTTTCTCCTTTCTGGTCACGCCGGATATATGCAGGAGCCCGGAAAATCGGTCTTTGACGTGAGCTCCGGCAAAGACCGGCAGTGGATTCTCAGCAGGAACAACTATGCCGCTTTGTATAACATGTTGTGCAACGAGGCGTTCACCCTGCTCGGGAAAAGAAAACAGAGGGTAGAAGCAATCCGGTCCGCTCCGGAGTGGGAAACATACCGGAAATGTTTGAGGGATACGATTTTTGGATCGCTTGGAAGGTTCAGCAAAACCCCGTTGAATCCTAAAATAACAGGTACGGTGAAGCGCAAGGGGCTGACCGTGGAGAAAATTGTTTTCGAATCACATCCGGGATTTTATGTGACAGGTTGTCTTTTTCTGCCTGAAAAGCGGGAAAAGCCTGCCCCGGTGGTGATTTTTTGTTCGGGCCACAGCGCTGATGCTTTCCGGAATGAGGTATATCAGCAGTCTATTTTAAACCTGGCCGAAAAAGGCTTTGTGGTGTATGCTTTCGACCCGATAGGGCAGGGTGAACGGCTGCAGTATGTCGATCCGGCTTCAGGCAAATCAAAAGTGGGCGGTCCCACCACAGAGCATTCATATGCCGGTGCTCAAACCCTTTTGGCCGGAACATCCCTTTCCGATTATTTTATCTGGGATGGGGTACGGGTGGTTGATTACCTGCTGACAAGGCCTGAAATTGACCCGGAAAGGATCGGTATCACCGGGCGATCGGGAGGAGGAACCCAATCCGCTATGATTGCAGCCTACGATGAACGGATTTATGCATCGGCTCCCGAATGTTACATTACTTCGTTCAGACGACTGCTCCAGTCGATTGGCCCACAGGATGCCGAACAGAATATGTATGCCTGTATTGCGAGGGGATTTGACTTTCCCGACTACTTCCACCTCAGGGCACCGAAACCGGCGTTGATCGTTACCACAACCCACGATTTTTTCAGTATCCAGGGTGCCAGGGAAACCTTTGCAGAAGCTCAGAAATCATATTCCCTGTTCGGAAGCCCAGGTAATATAAGGATTACCGAAGATATGGGCACCCATGAATCAACCCGGAAAAACAGGGAGGCGATCTATGCATTTTTCCAGGAGCACCTGAGGTTGAGGGGCGAAAGCATCGACAGGCAGGTAGTCCCGTTTTCACGCGAAGAACTTACCGTTACACCAACAGGCCAGGTGGTGACCTCTTACCATGGGGAGACCGTTTTTTCACTAAACCGGAAATATTTTAAGCGAATCAAACTTTCAGGGGATAACCTGAAAAAAGCAGTGATTGAAACAACAGGGATAAAACCGGATGTCGAACTTGAGTCGGCGGTTTATACCGGGCAGTTCACTTCAGGGAAGGCAACTGTGGAGAAATTTTTCCTGGAAAACAGCAGGCATAATGTTGCCTTGCCAATGTATGTCATAAAAGATGAAAACAGGGAAGCATCGAAAGTCCTGGTCTGGCTTCATCCGGAAGGAAAGGAAAAGATTCTGGATGATCCGCGGTTGACTGATTTGCTTGAAAGGGGTTATCAGGTCATATCAGCAGACATGCCGGGCACGGGTGAACTGAAAGATCCCGGATTCAGGGGGGATGGATTTGTGAAGGGAGTGCCTTTTAATTACACCTTCGGCCTGAACCTGACAGGAAACACCATCCCGGGAATCCATGCCGGTGCACTTGGCCTTGTGGTCCGCTTCATTGATACGGATGCGAGGTTCAGCGGAAAAGGCAAACAGGGGCTGGCAATGGGGAGTGTTTGTCCTTCTCTGCTGTACTTTGCCGCATCTGCCCCGCATTTTGAAAAAGTGGCTCTGGAAAACTGCCCCGGTTCTATGGTGGACATGCTGAATACAGAATATTACGATCCGGAGCTGTTGTACAACATGGCCCCGGGCAGCGCTAAGTTTTTCGATTTTTCCGACCTTACACATTTGTTTCCCGCAGGATCATGCCGTTTCTTCAAACCGGTCGATCCCTTCAACAGAGAGAAAGGTGAAGGTGCAGGCAATTCGGATATCCTCACTTTTTTGAACGGAAGTTAGATTCCTTTAAACGACCGGGAATTTATGATTATTTAAATGGTCTGATTTCCTGTTGGAACCGCAATCTTCCCTGTTCTACTTTTACTGCCGGTTGATTATTTTTGTGCCAGTCAAGATAATAGGAATGATGGAGATTGAAAGCCAGGATGAATTTCTGTTTAGCGAACTGAAGGCTGGAAATTCCAGGGCTTTTGATAAAATATTCAGGCAATGGTATCCCCTTTTGTGCCGTTATTCATGTTCCATCGTACATGACAGTGACAAAGCCCAAAGTCTGGTGCAGAATGTGTTTGTCAAACTCTGGGAAACACGTTTTTCGCTCGGTCATATCACCAACCTGCCGGCATATCTGACTCACATGGTCAGAAATGAATCGCTGAATGAACTTCGCAGCGAAAAAAGAAACATTCATGTTCCCTCGTTTGTTTCTGAGATAAAAAGTGATGGTTCGGGAGACACAGCAAATCTCTATTCAGATTTCACAGAGAATCTGGTAGCTGCACTGGCATTACTTCCCGAACGGTGCAGGGAAGCTTTTGAACTAAGCCGTTTTGAAGAGCTTTCAAACCGTGAAATTGCAGAAAAAATGGATATCTCGGTGAAAGGGGTGGAAGCTTTGATGACAAGGGCACTGAAATCGTTGCGCCGGTCCCTGTCGGAATATCTGCCATCAGGGAGGGAAAAGTCAATCACCGGGAAAATTCTGTTTCTTCTCTTTCAAAAGTGCAGAAACAGATTGTCATTCTGAAAAAAACAAAATTATTCACACAACGATGTAGGGTTCGACAACCCTGCATGTGTCATCTTATTTGAAAGTACAACATGACAAATCAAACAGACATTTACGGAATCATTGTCAGATCATTTCAGAAGAATCTGACCAGCGAAGAACAGGAGTTCCTCGAAGCTTGGAAATCTGAAAGCAGGATGAACCTGATGGAATACCTCGATTACCGGGCAATCTGGGAGGAATCGGAAAAACTGAGGAATCCGGCATCAGTCCCTGTATCAGAGTCGCTCGCACAGGTATATGAAAGAGCCCGGACAGTTACTGTCAGGGCATACTGGAAAAAGGCGCTGCTGAATGCAGCAGCCGTTTTGGTTCTGGCGGTCATGTTCACTTTTACTTACCAGGTTTTTACTGCTGATAAGGAAATTGTACCCGGTAATATATATACAGCCAGTCAGGAAGTAAAAGCCCCTTATGGAACGCAGATCCGTATTGACTTGTCGGATGGTACCGAAGTATACCTGAATTCAGGAAGTACCCTCCGGTTCCCGGTTTCCTTCGATGGAAAAAAGACGAGGACGGTGAAGCTGACAGGTGAGGGGTTTTTTACTGTTTCTGCTGACAAACGGCGTCCCTTTCTGGTGGATGCCGGAGCCATGACGATCCATGTTACGGGAACCAGGTTCAACGTGGATGCATATCCCGGAAACCGTAGATTTACGGTTGCACTGGTCGAGGGAGTAGTAACCCTTGAAAAGGAGTCAGATGGTGAAGTCATGGAAATCGCATCCCTAAAGCCGGGAGATGTTGCTGAGTATGATCAAACAGAGAACAAGCTCCGCATCGTAAAAAACCCGGGCATGGAAAAGTTTTATGCATGGACCAGGGGAAAAATCGTTTTCTCGAACGATCCCATCCTGACTGTTGTGGAAAGGCTTGAAAACTGGTACAATGTGGAGATTGAAATTGCAGACAGGAAATTGGAAAGCTACCGGTTTACGGGTACTTTCTTTGACGAACCTGTTGACCAGATACTTCATTTGCTCAGCATTTCATCCGGAATGGAATACTCCATTGTTCCGGCAAAAAAACTGGATGATAATACCTTTTCGAAACGAAAAATCATTTTGAAATCAAAACGATTCTGAATACATAAAAAACCATTGCCTATGAAGAAACAGAAACCTTGCCCGGAAAAGCTTTGATTTCTCAAAGTAAACAAGAATTATCCTGTTTCAGGAACATCAGACAATCAATGAAATGAAAACTTAGTAAATTTATGGAAAAAATAGGATTTATCAGGAAAATGATGCAGGACACACACCTGCAAAAAATGCTTTTCATTATGAGGCTCGTTTTTGTCTTTATTGTTGCTTCAGGCCTGACTGTTTTTGCATCGGAAAGTTATTCCCAGGTCACCCGGATTTCTCTGAACATGCAGAATGTGACCATAAAGGATGCATTGAAAGCCATTGAGAATTCAAGTGAATTCTACTTCATTTACAACAATGAGCTGGTTGATGTCGACCGGAGGGTGGATGTCAACGTGTCAAACGAAAAAATAACCGATATTCTCGAAAAGCTTTTTACTGAACAGAATGTGGAGGTGACAGTACTTGACCGGAAGATTGTGATTTATCCGGCGGAGTTGAACCAGGTTCAGCAGCAGAGTCAGGTAACCGGAAGAGTCACCGATCAAAATGGGAACCCCCTGCCTGGTGTAACTGTAGTCGTAAAAGGGACCTCATCGGGTACGGTTACCGATGTCTCCGGATACTTTAAGCTAACCGGAATTGCCCCCGATGCAACGCTGCAGTTTTCATTTGTCGGAATGAGAAGTGTTGAGTTAAATGTAGCCGGAAGGGGTGTCATCAATGTAAATATGACGGAAGAAGCGGTTGGGATTGAAGAAGTGGTAGCGGTAGGTTATGGAACCCAGAAGAAGGTAAATTTAACAGGATCCGTAACAACAATCTCAACTGAAGATATGGGGTACCGTCCCTTTTCATCCACATCCCTGGCATTGCAGGGAGTCACGTCCGGCGTGACTGTCACCAACAGGTCTGGTGCCCCGGGGAGTACAGGTACCATTAGAATCAGAGGTATCGGAACCCTTAACGATTCCGATCCTCTTATTTTAATTGACGGTGTCGAAGGCGATCTGAATGTCATTGATCCAAATGTCATAGAGTCAATTACCGTCCTGAAGGATGCTGCTTCTTCAGCAATCTATGGATCTCGTGCAGCAAATGGAGTAATCCTGGTCACCACAAAGAGGGCGAAAAGCGAAACTATGTACATTCATTACAATGGATACGTCGGTTTTCAGTCACCAATGAATTTGCCTGATATTGTCAACGCACCAGATCACATGGAAATGTTGAACCTGGCATATATAAACTCAGGAGCAACACCCTTATATACTGATAGCTTCATTGAAACATACCGGCAGAACATGGATTCAGATCCTGATCATTATCCGAACACTGACTGGCAAAAAGAGGTTTTGAAAGGTTCGGGATTGATGCATAATCATCATGTTTCCATCAATGCAGGAGGAGATAAAATCAGGCTCCTTACATCACTGGGATACCTAAACCAAAAAGGGATCATTCAGGCATCAGGATTTGACAGGTACACAATCAGGAATAATGCTGATATTGAACTCAGTGAAAAATTGAACTTGAAGTTTGACCTTCAATTGATAAAAAAGAATACAACCGAACCCGGGGGTGGTCTGTCTGAAGTTTTCCTTCAGATGAACCGTATCCCTGCAATTCAGCCCGGAAGATATTCAAACGGACTATATGGTGAAGGATGGAATGGCAACAATCCGATTGCTTTTTCAACCAAAGCGGGTGGTTCAATGGAAGAAGAACATCTCAGTCTGCTTGGTAGTCTGACTGTTAATTTTAAGCCTGTGAAATGGCTCAACGCTGAATTCCTGGTAGCTCCAAAATACAATGAACTTTACAATGATAATTACAATAAAAGTATTACCACATACCATCTAGACGGAACCCCTCTTTTTACGCGTCCTGAGAAAAGCACTCTCGCAAACAGAAGCATCCGATCATTGTATGGTAATTATTACGCATCACTGACAGCAAACAAAAATTTTCAGCAGCACGAAATAAAATTCCTGGCCGGAACTTCATTGGAAACGTTTTACAGCCGCAATTTCAGGGCTTATCGTGAAGGTTTTCTCTTTCCCGAATATCGCGTTCTCGATGCAGGCGCTCAGGAAAATATGAGTGCATCCGGTAATGCTTCGGAATGGGCCCTGCAATCTTTATTCGGCAGATTGAATTACAACTACAAGTCAAAATACTTGTTTGAGGCAAATGCTAGGTATGACGGTTCTTCTAGGTTTGCGAAAGGACGCAGATATGGTTTCTTCCCTTCTTTCTCGGTTGGATGGCGTATCTCTGAGGAAGCTTTTATGAAATATATCCAAAGCACCATCAGCAATTTGAAGATCAGGGGTTCTTGGGGGACATTGGGTAACCAGAACATTGGAACCTATCCGTTTGCATCCACACTGACATTGGGATCTTATTCAATGGCCGGACAAATTATTTCTACAGCAGCCCTGACTGACATGAGCAATGACCTGATATCCTGGGAGACGTCCGAGATGATTAACATCGGACTGGATGCAACAATCATTGAAAACCTGTCAGTTAGTTTTGATTGGTACAATAAAATTACTTCCGATATCCTGCTTCAGCTCGATATACCCTTGAGTATCGGTTTAAACAAACCATACCAGAATGCAGGAAAAGTAAGAAACAGAGGATGGGATTTATCCATTGGATATAAAGGGAATGCCGGAGAACTTAAATATGCTGTTGATTTCAATATTTCAGATGTTAAAAATGAGGTACTTGATTTGAAAGGCATTAACAACACTGGACTGACTGTTAGCAGGGAGGGATATCCTATCAATTCGATCTTTGCATTACAGGCGGATGGCTTTTTTGAAACGCCTGATGAAATTGCCAACCATGCCACTCAATTTGGGGTTTTAGCTCCGGGAGACATCAGATACGTCAACCAGAATCCCGATGAAGACAACATCATTAATAGTGACGACTATGTGATCATTGGCAGTACCATTCCACGCTATACTTTTGGCTTAAATATAAATGCCTCCTATAAAAACTTTGTTTTGAATACTTTTTTTCAGGGGGTCGGGAAAGCCGACGGTTATTTGTACGGGCGTGCCATTCAGCCGTTTTACAGCGGGGCATCTGCCCAGGAGCAACATAAGGATTACTGGACTGCAGACAACAAAGATGCACGATTCCCCCGGTTAACTTGGGGTGATGCAGGAAATAATTACCAGCACTCTAGTTTCTGGATGAAAGATGCTTCCTATTTGCGGTTGAAAAATATCCAATTAGGATATGATTTGCCTTCCCAGTTGGTACATACCCTCGGTCTTGACCTTGTGCGCATTTATGTCAACGGGCAAAATCTGTTGACTTTCGATAAATTCTGGGATGGTTATGATGTGGAAACACCGGTCGGAACAGGTACAAACTACCCACAAGTAAAAGTATTCAGCTTGGGTTTAGATGTGAAGTTTTAATGCATATTAGAAAAGGTAATAAATTATGAAGACAAAAATTTGGTACAACATATGTTTGATCTGCCTGATCTCAATGGTAAGTTGTGAAGGTGTCCTGGATAAATTGCCGTTAGACAGTCCCTCATCCGCCTCTTTTTACAACAACAAAACAGAGGTAGATTTGGGATTAATGGGATGTTATCAGAGAATTACAAATAGGATCAGCCTGAAAGGTGACATGCCATGGATCGTAACGCTCGATTGTACTTCAGATATTAATTGGAACAGGGATGCCTCTCCGATCGGATCACTCGGAAACGGAACCGCTGCAAGTGAAAACACTACCAGCAGGAGTGCCTGGGCTGATTTTTATGCAGTGATCGGAAGAACAAACTTCCTGTTGGATAACATAAAAAATGCCGAAGGGAGTGTAGCTCCCGATTATATTAAACAGGTTAAAGCAGAAGCCCGGTTCATTAGAGCTTATTCCTATTTCTATCTTACCGGATTCTTTGGCGATGTACCATTGATAACCAAAACCATCAACCTGGATGAGGCTCAGATGGAGAGAACTCCCAAAAAAGAGATAATAGATTGGATTATCAAAGAAATGGATGAGTCAGCCCCGGCTTTACCGGTTTATTTTGACGGAAATGTCAGAGGGCGTGCTACAAGGGTGGCTGCATATTTTCTGAAAGCTTACACAGCTCTATGTGACGGAAGATGGGCAATAGCTGCCCAGGCATCAAAGGCTGCAATGGACCTTGGATATTATCAGTTGCACCCCAATTATGGCCAGCTTTTCACATATGATGGGGAAAATTCCAAAGAGGTGATTTTTGCCATGCAATACCTGAAAGGACTGAATGTTCATGTTACATTCCGTCAGCTTGGCTCCAGGCTGGCAGCCGGAGTATCCAATGAGGTTCCAACCCAGGCCATGGTTGATTCCTATGAATGCACCGATGGTTTAACGATAGATAAATCACCACTCTATGATCCCAATAAACCATATAAAAATAGGGATCCACGGTTGGGAATGAGCATCGCGGTTCCGGGGAGTGTCTACTTAGGTTTCCAGTTTGAAACACATCCTGACAGCCTGAAGGTTTGGAACTACAATGTGTCGCCTGCCAAGCGGGTCAATAATACCGATGCCACAAATACATACGCAACATTTACAAGTTATCTATGGAGAAAGTGGACTGATATTAAAGACCTAACCACAACCCAGCAATGCGACAATGATATAATACTTATGCGTTATGCTGAATTGCTGCTGATGTATGCTGAAGCAAAAATCGAACTGAACGAAATCGATGAATCGGTATATACAGCCCTTGATGCCGTTAGGAAACGCGTGGGAATGCCGGTAGTTTCCCGTAACAGTTCACAGTCGTACCTTCGATCCCTTGTCAGAAGAGAACGAAAAATTGAGCTTGCCCTGGAAGGAAGAAGATTGTTTGATATCAGGCGCTGGCGTATTGCTGAAAAAGTAATGAACGGTCCACGTTACGGAAATAGCAAAACAAAATTCCTTGCAATTCCCCCTACATTTGATGAAAATACTACGCCTGATTACTCTAAAATTCCAAACAAGGATATTTTGAGGGTCATTGAAACCATGGTTTTCAATCCAAACAGGGACTATTTGTGGCCAATACATCCCGTTGAACTCCAGGCGAATCAAAAACTGGTTCAGAATCCAAACTGGTAACAGGTTGGATGGCGGGTGGCAACAAAATTAATCTGCTGATCATTTAATATCCGTTATTTTATTATTCATCAGGGTATTCGGTGAAAGAACAACTTTCCGGTACATTCCTGTCTCTCACGAATTTTTTCAGGGAGACACTTTCTTTGAGATTTTTTTCTCCTTGGAATGAATTTTCAGATATGCTATTAAGATCGTAATTGTTTGATAGACTGGCATTTTAAAAAGTGACACTCAAATTAAACCCAGAACGAAGGCGATGGTACATTGTGACCGTCATATTCATCATCACCGTTTTTAGCTATGTCGACCGGCAGGTTGTTTCGATCCTGAAACCGATCTTGAAGGAGGAATTTTCGCTCGATGATGCGGGGTATGCACTGATTGTGAACCTGTTCACAGTTTGTTATGCACTGATGTATCCGGTTTCGGGATGGTTAGTCGACAAATTCAGCGCCCGCAAAGTCATGTTCTGGGGAGTGGTTACCTGGTCTCTGAGTTCCATCGGGAGCGGCCTTGCACGAACACTGTTCCCCTTCGCATTCTTCAGGAGTCTGCTGGGGCTTGCTGAACCTACCACTTACCCGGCACAGATCAAAACAGTGACCAAATGGTTTTCAGGCAGGCTCCGTGCCACTGCAAACAGCATTTCCGTTGCAGGAGGGACCATCGGTTCTGTCATTGCCCCCCCGTTTATTGCATGGCTTGTGCTGGTATTCTCCTGGCACGCTGCTTTCATCATTCCGGGAATCATTGGCCTTCTGGTTGCGGTGATCTGGCTGATGCTTTACAGGGAACCGCCGCATGGATATGTGCAGGACACGGTCACTCCCGTTAATGGTTCGGGGAACGGCGACTCCTTCTCCTGGGGACAACTTTGGAGTAAAAAAAGTCTGTGGGGTATTCTGCTGATTCGGTTCATCACCGATCCGGTCTGGTATTTCATTTTGTTCTGGCTCCCCGGTCTGCTGATGGAAGAATCAGGTCTATCTCTGTCTCAGCTCGGCATGGTAGGATGGATCCCATTTATGGCTGCAAGCTTGGGGGGAATCGCCTCTTCAGCCTGGTCCGACTGGATGGTCCGCAGGGGAAGGCCTGCTCTCCGGTCCCGGAAGGTCATGCTGAGCTATGTGGCATTCCTTGCTCCTGTTGTCCTGATACCAGATCAATGGGGAGTGGCTGTCACTATTGTGAAATTCAGCATCCTGGCCGCTGTGGCATTGAGCTGGATATATACCGAAAGCGTCCTGATTGCGGAAACTTTCCCCGTCAATAATGTGGCAAGCGTGCTCGGAATTGCCGGCGGTTTCGGAGCAGCAGGCTCCGTTGTTTTCAACTACTTGATCGGGCAATACATGACGAGCCTGGGTATTACCTGGATCTATTTTGTGATGGCCGTCCTGCACCCCCTCGCATTGTTTATCCTCTGGAAGATGATCCGCCCTGAGGTCCCTAAAGAATAAATAATGATATACATTTAAACTGCTTGATATGTTCCAAAGTCCTTCTCCAATGGGGAAAAGGATTTAGGATGAGGTATTGAACATCGATAAATAATAAAGGTTAACTTTAATGCTAATATAAACAGAAATGATAAAAATGAATCATTCATATACGCTGCTTTCAATTTTATTCTTTTCATTCAGCACCATTTCGTTCGCACAGAAAGACACCCTTTGCTTCCTGCACATATCCGACCTTCATGTGATTTTCAATCAGCAGGGGTACCCTCCTGCGATGATCGAATACCGGAAACTTAAACAGTACAACCAGGGGGAAAACCGGTTGAGGAATTTCTTTTTGACTGTTCCTGAGAAAACAGGAAGTGACATGGTCATTGCCACCGGCGACCTGGTTGACTTTATGGAAGAAGAAACCATGGAAGACAAGATTCTGAATATTCAGATTCCTCTTTTTTCAGGACTCCTCGACGAATATCCTGTTCCTGTGTATCTGACCCTTGGTAACCATGACCTTTTTTCTTTTAAATGGCAGAACGACAAACTCACCCATCACCAGAACCATTCCGGTGAAGCCCGGGCGGCCTGGATCAGGAATCTTTCCTGCTTTAAAAAAGGGACCTACTACAGCATGGTACTGAAAGCCGGGACAACCGAATACCGGCTCATTTTCCTCGACAATGCCTTTTACCAGTTTTATGCCGATGATGATGAATATGTTCCGTATATTGACAAATCACAGGAATACTGGCTGAACGACCAGTTAAACCAATCCTCAGATGATGTCGAAATTATTCTGATGCACATCCCTTTTTCAGATTTGCCCGACATGAAAAAGAAATCTGGCGGACTTTATCCGGTCCTGGCTGCAAATCCTTCTGTCAGGCTGATCCTCGCAGGGCACCATCATAAAAACAGCGTCGAAACCATTCCCTCCGCAGGGGAAAAGGGAATAATCCAGGTTAGAACAGGCTCCCTGGTTCAGGAACCTGAATCATGGAGGCTGATCCGTCTGACTGAAGAGAATATCATTGTGTCATCGCCGGGTTCGTCGGATTTTGAAACGGTGATCCCTGTAAAATAAAAAAATCTCCAGTTTGAGCTTGTTTAAATTTTATATGGTTGAGTCCACTCCAAAAAGTCTTTTGTTATATGTCACGCAAAGCACGCAAAGTTCGCAAAGTGTTTTTATAAAATATTTAGACTTTGCGTTCTTGGCGCCTCTGCGTGAAATTTCACTTGTCAGAGTGAACTCATGGTTAAAAAATTCCGATGATGAAAAATCTCAAATTCCACATTTTACTGGCAGCGCTTTTTATCACTGCCATGTCGGGGTATTCCGTTGCCCAGGTCCAGAATTCCGATGTGTACGAATTCCCTGCCTTGAAGCAGATGAAAATTCTGAATCTCAGGGTTCATGTCAATCTTCCTGATTTGGAAGGTTTTAAGACATTGAAATGTGATTTTCACATGCACTCAGTTTTTTCCGACGGACATGTACTGCCTGAGACAAGGGTGGTCGAAGCCTGGTGCGACGGTCTGGATGCCATTGCACTGACCGACCATGTGGAAAACAGGAAATTCAGGGATTTTGTGATCAGCAACCTGAACAAGTCGAATGCTATGGCCGTTCAGAAAGGAAAAGAAACCGGAATCCTGGTTGTTGAAGGTGCTGAAATCACACGGAAGAAACCATTGGGTCACATCAATGCTCTTTTCGTCAAAGACGCCGAAAAACTGAGGGTTCCCAACGAACTGGATGCGATTGACGAAGCAGTCAGCCAGGGAGCTTATCTTGTCTGGAACCATCCCGGATGGCCGAACGATACAAGTACGCTCTATCCGGTCCATGAAAAACTGATCTCTCAGAAAAAAATCAGGGGAGTGGAAGTGTTTAACGGTTCCGAAATGTACCCGAAAGTTCTCGACTGGTGCGATGAACTGGGAATATCCTACTTTGCCAATTCCGATCTTCATTCTGAGAGCTCACTGTCATACCGGGTAAAACTGAGCCGCCCGATGACCCTGGTTTTTGTAAAGGACGCATCGGTCGAAGGTATTAAGGAAGCGCTGTTTGAAGGAAAGACCCTTGCTTATTTTGAGAATCACCTGGCCGGGAAAGAGAATCTCCTGAAAGAATTCGTGCAGAAATCACTGGTGACAAGGGTAATCAATCAGGAAAAAAATGTGATCGAGATTCAAAATCTTACGGATATTCCATATGAAATCCGTTTCGGCAATTATATGTACCCTGTTCCAGTCCCGGCAAACCAGGTGCTCAGAACAGAAATGGCCCCAGGTACAGAGGTGACATTTACCAATTGCCTGATCAGCCAGAAAAAGCAGCTTGTGATGAAGCTGTGGTAATCGCCTGCCGGGTCTGAAATTTTCATGTGGAATGGGTTTTGAATGTGAGACTATTCTGATTGGCTCCGGAATCCATTAAATTGTAAAACATTTAATTTGAAAACGATGTCAGGAAATATCAAAAAAATTGCAGAACGGGAAAAGGAAATTCCT
>CAYNBE010000025.1:0-26428 GCA_964395045.1 uncultured Prolixibacteraceae bacterium
ATTTCCCTTCTATAAACGGGATGAACTCTTCAAAAAAGAAATCTTCGTAACGCCAGTCCCCCTTCACCGAATTGAAGTAACCTTGTCTCCCGGCAGTGGCATCGGGCATAACAATGATCATGGGTGTACATTTTCCCTCTTTAATAGCTTTATCCGTGATATATAGGACTTCTCCACACTGCACCCAGGAAATATGGCCTGCCTGGCCAGCCCCGTGAAGAAGGTACAACACCGGGTAACTACGATCTGATGTCTCATAATCAGGGGGCAAATAAATCGCATACTTTCTTTCGCTGTTAAGGATTTTGCTCTTCATCGACAGATTATCGGATACTTTGCCATTCTGGGCTAACAGGATGGTGGGGATTAAAATGCTAACTAGAAATGGAAATACTTTTTTCATGGTTAGAAAGTTTAGTTATCTGATTTGGGATACCTGTAGGTTCAATGAATTTTAACTGTTTCTGACAACCGGATGTCCTCGGCGGAAGCCCCGACCATAATCTCGAATTCGCCGGGTTCCACAACATAGTTCATATTCAAGTTCCAAAGCCCGAGTTCTTTACAGGGGATTGAAAAATCGACCTTTTCTGTTACTCCCGGTGCTATTCCTACTTTTTTAAACCCTTTCAATACTTTGACCGGCGTTGTGACGGAACTGACTTTATCATTTATATATACCTGTACGACCTCTTTTCCCGCCAGCTTGCCGATATTCTTTACATTTACCGATAATTTTATCGTGTCGGTTTCTGATAATTCTTTTTGGCTGATCTTAAGCCCGGAATATTCAAATTGGGTATAACTTAACCCAAAACCAAAAGGAAATAACGGGTCGGTAGAGGAGAAAACATAACTTGCCCCCGGTTTCTCGGGTGTGCCTGACCTGTTCTGATGCCCCCTTCCGGTTGGCTTATAGTCGTAGAATACCGGGACATGCCCAACGCTTTGGGGAAACGATACCGGTAGCCTGCCTGAAGGGTTCACTTCCCCGAATAAAATCCGGGCAATGGCATTGCCTCCCTGTTCGCCCGGGTACCATGCCTCTACTATTGCCGGGATATGTTCATTTTCCCACCTCAGGTCATACGCACGCCCGTTGATTAATACCAGTATAACCGGTTTGCCCGATTTGCATATTGCCCTGATTAGTTGGGGCTGTACCCCCGGAGGTACCAGGTCGGACCGGTCGAAACCTTCGCCACAGGTTGGCTGGTCGCCCGGAATATTGCCTTCCCCTTTTATATCTGAATAGATAAAACTGGTGCCACCCACAGCCAAAATAACCACATCGCTTTGAGATGCCATTTCTACCGCTTCCTTAAAACCGGTGGTATCCAGACTTGTTATACCACACCCAGCCGCATAATTCACTTTAACTTTTTCCTTTGCGATGGCTTGTATCCCGTCAAGGAGCGTAACCCCGGATGATTTCTTTTTGGTGACACTGTAATCGCCAAATTGTGCCTTGTCGGCATTGGGACCAATCACCGCAACCGATTTTATCGCAGATAAACCAAGCGGCAGGATATTATTCTCATTCTTCAAAAGAACGATTGATTCTTCGGCTATTTCCCGTGCCAGCGATACCGCCTCTCCGGTATGGAGGTACTGCATGACATTTTCAGGGGCCTTGTATGGTTTGTCAAACAATCCTGCCTTAAATTTGACTGTTAGAATATGGGTTACTGCTTCATCGATCAGTTCAATCCCGATTTTCCCATCTTCCACCAGCTTTTTCAGTTCGGGGTAAGCATACGGCTGCGGGGCTTCCAGGTCGACACCTGCCTTCAATGCGATCATTGCTGTTTCTGCTTTGTCCCCCGAAACTTTGTGTCTGGACTCCAGCATCCTTACGGCTTCATAATCCGAAATGGTATATCCTTCAAAGCCATACTCCCCTCTCAGGACATCCCGGAGAAGGTAGCGATGTGCGATGATAGGGATGCCGTCTATCTCGTTGTAAGTAGGCATCACGGAATATACATTGGCTTCTTTTACCGCTTTTTCAAACGGGTATAAGTGCAAACTACGAAGGCTCCTTGGCCCAATTTCGCATGGCCCCATGTTCAGCCCCGCAACAGGCGTGCTGTATGCCACAAAATGTTTGGCCGTACATATGATGTGGTTGTCGGGGATGTAGTTTTTTGTTATTTCAGGGTCCCCCTGCATCCCAATCACAAAAGCTTTTCCCATTTCAGCCACATGGAAAGGGTCTTCCCCGTAACATTCCTCCATGCGTCCGTAACGAGGGTCCCTGGCAATATCAAACAATGGAGACAAAGCCTGGTCAACACCTGTTACGGCGGCTTCCATGGAAATAATACCGCTCATCTTCCTGATCAGGTCAGGGTTCCAGGTACTCCCCTGGGCAATCGCCTGCGGGAAAATGGTCGCCCCGTAAACCATGTAGCCGTGCAAACATTCCGCTATCTGGACAGCCGGAATGCCAAGCCTCGTTTTGGTACGAAGGTAACGATCGGCCACTTCACCCGATTTGGCCATATCTTCAGCCCCGATGAATGCGTTTTTAAAGAATCCAAGCCCTGCTTCGCCAAAATACTTCTCCATAGATTCCTCTTTCAAAATCCCTTTGTCATCCAGGTCCATGTCCTTCAGCCTGGCCATCGACATCTGGGCAATCTTTTCCTCAAGGGTCATGCGCGACAGCAAATCTGCCACCCTTGCTTCTGTTGGAAGGGCCGGATTCCTGTAAGGCAATTTTTGTTGGGCAATTACGATTGAACTGGTCCATCCAAGGAATACAAAAAGTAAAATCAGGTTTTTCATACAAAAATTCTTATTTGTCATATTGTTTTCTATAAGTCCATTCTCCGGTTACACAATTGGCAAAACACTCTTCCGCCTTTTAATGAACATCACAAAACAAACACCGGTTATGTGTGGTGTGGTATAACGCAAATATATCCATAATTATTAATATCAATTCTTCAGTACTGCAATTTTCCCCTGTTTTGTAGTCGTTGCGTGCTTCTCGAAGAAACCGTTTTTTGATGTACAACATAGGAAAAGGTAAACAAACCATCAAGCTGTGTTACAGTGCCGATTTAAGCCTGTGCCCCAAAGACTTATTGCTGTGTTACCAATGTCGTTTCCAGATCGGGTTCCTGTACCGTGATGGCAAACAGTTCACCGGCCTTTGTGATGGTCAGGCAAGAGGGTAAAAAATTGAATTTCCACTTTAATGATTCCCTGACTTCAATCAATATTGCCAAAGTTGAAGACCGGCTTAGCATCCCAAAAGATGAAAGGAAAGCATTCTCAATGTCTGACATCAAAACACTGAACCACAACAGGTTGTTGCTCTGTCGATTTTATGATGTGTTCGGCATCGACCCGAACAAGCATAAAAATAACGAATACATCAAAGAACTTATATATTGCGGCACTATTACAGCTTAGAATTTTACGAAGTATTGTTTTTAAATCCCATCGCAGTGTGTTAAATCAATATAGAATCTTACATTTCTACCAAGGAAAGTGTTTTATTTCTCAAATATTAACACAACCAGTCCGTTTTTTTCTATCGTTACTTCAGGAGTACCACCGACTCCTGCATTAATCTTTATGTCGCCAATCCCTGATGATTCTTTATACCTGTATCCCGGAACATTAACCTGGGCAGAAGCAATATCTTTTGTGCTTTGCGTTAAAACAATTGCCATTTGGTTCTCATGAACAAAGCTCCGGGCCTGAACATCCTTGTTGTTGACGGAGAAATAGTCCGTATCATAATATTTTCCCTCTAAAAGCAGGTAGCTGTATTTGTCTTTCAGCTTGTTTACCTTTGCCAGATATTGCTGGTAATTTGGCGTTTTGTCAATCAGGTCGCGGCACCTGTATATTTCCACATCATTTCGTAAGCCTTTCAACACCGCATGGTTGACCCGCCTTTCCACATCGGTATCATCGCGTATTTCGCGGTCCGACAAGACCACTTCAGGGAACGTGTAGCGAGCCCAGTCGGTAAAACTGACCGGGCTGGTCGCCCCGGTAATACTGTGCACAAAATCGACATGCTGGGCTGTTACATCACAGAGATGTTCGGTCCCGATGGCAAAGTTTTTGTCTTCTTTTGTGTCGATGTAATCATGCAGCATTTTGAGGACGTTGGCCTTGTCTGCCATTACCCGGGTGTTCGGGATTGGAAATTCCCTGCTCAAATCCCAGTTAGTGGTTGGTTCACAGTACCCCAACTGGTCGTAAAATACGGCATCGGCCCCGAACCAGATGGCCCGGTCGGCCATTTTCAGCAATTTTTGCTGCCATTCGGCGTTGCGGGTGTCAGCCACTACAAAACTCCGTGCATTGTGATGGCCGGTGAATGTGTCCATTGCTTTAAAACGGTAGAATTCGGTATATTCGCTCCCTGTGTTCGTCCGGTAACAAACCTGTTTCCCGTTCCCATTCTTGTAATAATCACTTTCGGTATCGATCAGTTTGCCGTTAAAGTATAACAGGAGCTTTCCACCGTCTTTTCTGAAATCGCCGATTGCCTTCTTCCATGCTTCATCGCCTCCCTGTTTTTCATCGGTGACATCATACGAATCGGGATACCCGTTGTCCATTCCTGAATTCCACCAACCAAAGGGAAACACGGCTGTTACCCCTGCACTTTCACCAACGTCTTTGATACGCGCCCCCATGTCAGTGTAACGAAAGAATGTTTCTCCGTATTGGTGGCGCATGATGATCCGCTGCCACCCTGTCATTTTCTTTACCCACAAAGGGGCTTCGCGGTGTTGCCACCAGGTATTTGCCCATTCCCGGTATATTTTTGAGGTCCGGTGCCAGTCGCCGGAATAGGGGACGATTATATTGGCGCCGCATTTCCAGGATTCCCCTGCCAGGCAATTCGGATATTTGTACAACCCGGCCTCCAGTTCATCAAATTCCCCATTCTTATCAGGATAAAGCCTTAACCCGTGCCAGGTGTCCTGGAATGTCGTGTCGTGGCTGCCAAAATACAGGCCCTGGTATTTCCCTGTAAATGCAAAACAGTTGGACACCGTTTCTGACGGGTATTTTAAATCCATCTGCCGGTAATATTGCGAAGGCGCCATGTAGGGGGGATTGTTGCCAACCTCCATGATTTGTTTTTTCGGGTTAGAAAAAAGTTGTCCGCCACGGTATGTGGTTAACAGTTTATGGCCAACCGGTAACTGACAGTTGCCCACCAGCGGGTATTGCAGCTCCCTTACTATCGTGTGCGGCTCATTATTTTTAATTTCAGAGCTAAACCGGACCTGATCTTCTTCCAGTGATACAGTTAAAGAGAGCTGCATGTCCAATTTGCCTTTCCCTGCATTTAACCCGTTGTATGTGAAATAAATGCGATTTTCCTCCTGACGGATTGCCGGGGTGTTTTCTTTTGTCAATACTTCGTTCCCTTTTTCTTCTTTCGTATCGAAATACAATCTCCAGATAGGTTTTCCTGAAGCATAGTTGGTTCCTGTTTGGAGGTTTTTCAGCGCAGTCAGGTTCCCCCGATTATCAACTGATACTTAAATTTTGTTGTTTTTCAGGGTATAATCCTGGCTGATGGCCTGAATGGATAATGCTGTTAAGAGCAGTATCCCGGCGAATCTTTTTATTTGTAAAGTTGGGGTCATGTTCATTTTTTTCATCGTGTATGGTTTTTAATTATGCTTTTTCTCTTTTTGCCGACTAACAGCTTTTGGTCAAAAAAGGACTACTGATCATTGCAGTTTACCAAGTTCAACAAAAATACATCGTTTTCCCGAAGGCCGAGTACTTTGGTGAATGTTCCTTCGGCATTGACACATTCTTTAAATATGGTGTTGAGGGTTCCTTTGGGATTGTTTAAATACACCCGGATGACCCGTCCCTGTGCCTGGAATGCCGGTGTGGGTTTGTTTTGGGTAAAAGTGGCGGTGGCCAAAAAGCTTCCCGGAAAAATAAATAGTAAGAAATTGGCTTTCATTTGTTTATAGCAACGTAAAATAAAAGTTTAATAGTCAATTCGGTATTCGTCTGTATGAACCATAATCTCATATGGCTGTAATTGTAGTTGTATCTCTTTATTTTTCCAAAACACAGTTGCTTCCTGTACTTTTTGAGTAACATTGGTAAAAATTACTGCGTCCATACCATCCGGTGAACGGAACGCATTGTGCAAAATGGCAGGTACAATCACATTGTTGTATGTAACAGTATCAGCTACCATTTTAGGAGGATGCAACATTTTACCGAATTGCAGCCAGAGTCGGCCTTCGCCATGGTATAACCGGATCCAGCGTTGCATTAAATCTAATTGGGGTGAGGGATTGGCATCAATGGTGTCTTTTGCAGATGGCCGCATATGAGGCATTTGTCCGTTCACCAGGCAGTAGCCGGTCATCACAGGGTCGTCAGCCCTGGGGTTGCTCTGAAAGACAGGCAGAAATTCGTGATAGATATAGTTGAATGCCGAAGCCCATTCTATTTGGTTGGATGCAAAAGACCAGTCCCGCTGGCTTTCACAGTCGCGGTAATCCTGTATGCAGGCAAAATGGTTAAAGAATTCATTAGGCTGTTCATAACAGGCAACAGCTTCCGGCTCGATCTTCCTTATTGAGGCGAGCATGGTCTCCAGTTGTTTTGTAAAAACTTCAGTCATCCATCGTCCCGGTCCCGGCGGATGGTTATGGTTCCGGCTGTAACATCCCAGGAATACCGGGGGTGGAGAAACGAATACCATCGAGAATACCTGGTCTACCTGGATCATATCGCAACCCATGCGGATCAACGGCTCACAAATATCCTTGTTCCACCAGTTAATGGTAAACGGGTCACCCGGGCACAAACAAGCCGTTTCACCTCCTTTTAACCAGAAGGATGCCTTGGTCTGCAATTGACCATTTCGTTGATACACTGCATGAGATTCAGCAACCTCATTGAACCGTTTTCGGTCATCCCAATAAAAACTTCCATCCTCATTTTTGCCATACGTCAGTGTCCAGTTGTAACCTGACGGCCAGGGGAATGCATGGCATCCCAGTTTCCTTGATTCCGCAACAAGACCGGTGAACTGCTCATTGGACGGAAAAACAGGAAAATAATCCGGTGTGACCCAGGAGGCCACTTTCTCCCATCCCCAGTAAGCCGTAATCAGCGGTATATCCTCCGGAAAGTTTTTCTTCCAGTAACTTGTCAACCAGTTCATAATCCTCTGAGGTTCGGCAAGCCATTCCCTGTTAAACCTGACCATTGCCGGCCCATTTTTCATCCAGTCAGGAATATCCTTCCTTTGGGCATACGGCGTGGCGCACCATTTTTGCTGAAGCGCCCATTTTTTATAGATGTCGGCAGCATCACGCCAATCTGCCGGGGCAGCATTGTCAGTACCATTAAATGTGGACATAACGGCATCAAAATCCATTTTATACGATTTCTCCCTGTAAACCTTGTATTTCCATCCCATCTGGAGTCCGTCGGCCACTCGCATCAATTCAAAAACTTTCGGATGTCCCTGGTCATCATAGGCAGCCGTATAAAATCCCGCACGGTCGTCATAATAACAACCAAACTGCGCGGCAAGGGTTCCCGGAAGTATCCCCCGGAAACTGGTCCCATTCTTTAGTTCCGCAGGTCGCCGGATAAGACCTCCTTTGGTATTGCCAAATAAGGCGGCATCAGCAGCAGCATTCCCATTGAGAGGCGCCTTCAATACAACAATCGGAAACTGAACATCTTCAAGGATCAGCGATTCAGGTATTTTAACCGACAAGTTCCAATGCACCAGCGAATCTTTCTCTGACAGGGATGCAGTACAGGTAACATCAACCGGATACTCATCCATCCTGTTATAGAAAAGAGTAATTTCCCCGTTTTTCAGGTTAGCAGAGAAATTTGTTGCATCCTGACTGGAAAGAGTAAACAGGGGACCACCGATCTCCGATTTTTTTGAAAAAGCAAGATTGAACAAAGGTGAGGTTTGCGGGGAAATAAATTCAACTCCGCTGGAATTGTCAATAAGAGAAACGATCGCCCCCTTCTCCTTTTTGCTTATTCCCATGGTCATTTGTTCGTTTCTCAAAATAATAATCGAAGGATCAGCTATTATCTGTTCCTGAACTAGGAACGTTGGCGTTGATCTGTTTTGAGCAAAGGCGGCAATAAAAAGAATCTCCAGAATAAATAGTAAAGAATATGTTTTCATGGCCAATTTACCGGTTTAAGTACCATCTCCTGTTTTACGTTTTCCGGCAGGAACGGGCCTATCGGAGTTGTTATCTCAGGGGGGCGCAAGCTGCCAAAAAAATCTGTTGTTACTTCGAAAATCCGTACCCCACGGAACGGTTCCAGAACTGGTTTCTGCTTCAAAAGTAAATCATTGGGCGATAATCCCATCTTTGACACAAATGTATAGCTGTTTTTTTCCCGGCAGATATTTTCCTTCCACTTGTCCAGGTCAATCATGGCTGAATCCGGGGGGTTGACAAACAAGTTCCAGTCAGACAGGTTTCCGTCCGGTATTTCAGGACCCTTTTCTCCAAAGCCATAAAAAATATTACTCATAATCAGGTTCCCGTATACGATCGAAGGCCGGTGCGTTTCGACATCCAACACCCTTTGAGATGAAGGTCTCATCTCAACAGGCTGTTTTGTACAGGAGCCAAAAAGATTATTTACAACTGTAAGTTTGGAACAGCAGAGTGAAAAAAAGGCATTGCCGTTATAATTCCATACGATATTGTTATCGATCAGATTAGGGATATAAGAGGCTTCCAGAAAAATAGCTCCTGAACCTCTTCCTCCGTATACAACATTCTCGGATATGCGGGAATTTACATTGCTGTGGTCTATCCATATCCCTGCAGCATCTATTGTGTTGGTTACGATATTGCGTCTTACCAGGGAATGTTTCAGGTAGAGCAGTTTGATACCTCCGGCTTCAGCAAGTTCACCACACCTCTGCCAGCCACAGCCTTCTGAATAGTTCCCTTCAAACAAACAACCAATAAGTCCCAGTCCTGAAAATGAACAGACCCCACAGCTCAAAAACCTGTTGTTACGGATAATATGTCCTACTCCGGCTAATTCAGGAGTATCTTCAGGTACATCATATGGAATAAAGGTTTGACGGCGGCCACAATCGATCCCCAATGCATTGACTTGCTTTACCGTGTTTCCTTCAATGATCCAGTGGTGTCCCTGGTTTACAGAAACAGCACCTTTATGAGGTACAGGAAAACACGACGCCACATGTTGGATAGTAAAACCTTTTACAGAGACAAAACCCAGACCAGCCTTTTCAGATGCAAATACATGTGGGCGCGTGGTAAACTCAAAACAAACGCTATTAGTATCCTTGTCCCCGTATGGGCGGACATGTACCCGCTTTCCATCAGGTTCAACCCAGTAAGTTCCGGCAGATTCATTTAATCCCCCGGCAGTCAATGTCTGCCTTAAACGTTCCCCATCCTGGAAGACCAGTCCTTGCTTCAATATATAAGGTGGAGCGGAACTCCATGATTTATGTACGTATGGACTGTCCATCATTGACCGATCGATATTTATTTTTGCAAACGGGTTGCCGTAAGGAAACATCTCCCCAGGCAAGTCAGCTACCCATATCCTGGCTGAACCTGTATTTGCCGGTTGTGCAGATAAATGCCACGTACCTTTAAACACCTCAGCGCCAGAAATGATAACTTCCTCTCCCGGAGTAGCTTCATAAGCAATCATTCTGTCAGGACCAGTTCCTCCCCGGACAGGTCGTACCCATTCGCGATAAATACCTTTACTGACAACGACACGGTCACCCGGTTCAAGGATAGTTGCTGCCCTGTTGATCGTTTTCCAGGGGAGTTCCTGTGTCCCGGGGTTACTGTCAGAAGCATGAGGATGGAATTGTGCAACATAAAAAGTCCGCTTACACTCTGTTTTTTGTTCCCATGTCCTGAATTCGCTGCCATCCGGCATTAATACAATAGGCTTCAATGGATATAGTGGTATAGGTTCTACGGCTCCGGCGGCAACGGCTGCCCACGTGTTTGCTGCACTGTTAAACGAATTACAACGGGTGAGTTCCTGCCCTTTTACCAAGGAGACAATACTCCAACACAGGATTGAAATAAGTAATTTTATTTTCATGATTGGTTTTTTATAAAAGGTTCCTGATTCATTTGTTTTATTTGATTTTGTTGGAGTATCTGATTGACAGCCATCCGGTTCGTCAAAAACCGGACATTAATTTGAATACGTCTCATGAACTGTACCTGTGACAAATGCTATGCCGGATTATACAACACTAAATTGAATTAGTAATGTCAGTTTTCATGATTGATTCATGTTGGTATATAACAGGTTATGGTTTTATTAGAATCATTTGTCCCATTCATCCGTACTAAAAGATGAAGCAGTCTGTCATGCTACTTCCCGAAAACAACCTTTCGGATGGCTTGGAGGTGAGCCCCTTCCGGGTCGTCTTTGGTAGGCATGAGCCAGGCGCCTTCCCCAATTTCATTCCATGCATAGATCATCGCGAGCCGGTCTTTGGTAGTTTTTCCCGGATTGGCTTCTATCCAGCCGGCCATACTTTTCATGTATTGTTCAAATTCAGCCGGAGTCCCCCTTGCGAAATGGGGTTCAACCGTCACTCCCCTGCCATCCGGGAACGGAGGTTCCCAGGGACTGCGGTCCCAACCCGATGTTAAACAGGGAATGTAAGGCATATCCGGAAGATTGATACTGTTCCAGAGCTCAATATTCCTGTCAGCCAGATACTTGAAAGGATAAAGATCGGTAAGATTCAGCTCCTTGCCATTATACCAATAGGGTTTGAAGTTATATTTACTTTGCCCGTGAAAGCCATTTTCTGCCGTGCAATTTTTGAGACCCACCACAAACACTCCGGGATAACCGGCTTTCTTTGATGCTTCCTGAAGATAGTCCAGCCATTCCTTCTGTGTTTTATCAGGGCTCCAGATCATGAAAACAGGTTTGCCTTCCACTTTCAGGTAACTTGGATGCTTGAAATAGGTCTTGATAGCGAAATCAGCAACCTGAATCCATAGGTCGGTACTCTCTATCATAGAACTGGCGTTATAGTCGTTTACCAATAAAAGGCAAAATTCCATTTTCGAATTGTTTTTTGCCTTCATGAAATTGTGTGTATCGAGGTTGTACGAATAACTCAAAGTAAATGGGATATCAAGTTTCCCGTTTGCATTTTTCGCGTACCAGCAAAACGAAAAAAACGCAATCCCGTTATCGGCAGCAAGGTCGATCTGTTGTTCCATGATTTCCTGTGAGTCAGACCTCCATCCCCATATCGGTTCCCGTCCGGAATACGAGGTGGTCAGCAATTTTGAAATTTCGGTCGGCATCCCTTTGGCCCAGGCATTTTCCGGCTTCCCATCATCATAACTGCATTTACCCGCCCATCCGCCATAACAATAAGCGCCGGGTTTAATACGCCCGTTCCACTCTCGCAAAACAGGATCCGCAGGAACAGGGTCTTCAGGAACAGGATCCTCAGAACACCTAAACAACGACAATACAACCATTGCGAGGATTGTTTTTATTGTCAAATGTTTCATTCGTATAAATTTTCAATGTTAATCTCTACAATTTTCGTAAGAACTTTTGCTTTTCAATCTACATCTCAACGAAATGGAATAGCCATTTATTCATTTCCGTTTTGTATGGGCTTAAGTTCTTATGGCTATTTCATGTGTTTAAAATTTTCAAGTTCATTTGGTATAATGAGTGGAAACACATGTAATTCGCATGTAAGAGTTAATCATTCCGGTTGGTGTTTCGCTTAACATGCTCATTTCATCTTTTATATTATTATAAAGGGTTTATTTACATTTTCAGTAAATAAACCCTTCTATTACAGGAACAGATGATTATTTTGAAACAACAGGAGTATAAACTTCCATTGTCACCCCACGGTCCCTGACCACCAGGGTGTCCTTCGCTTCAAAAGTATAAGTACCGCTTGGCAGGCCTACAGGATAGTTATCCTGATAGTACACAAGATAATCTATCATTGAATTTCCAGTTGTGTTCGTTACAGCCCTGAATGTATGTTTACCATAAGACAGGCCTCTTATTTCATACACTTTTTTCTGATACCCGAAAGGTAACTTCACGTTTACATCTGCCATAAAAACATCATCAATATATACATCGAAACCGCCATAAGTGGGATTTGTTTTACAATACATGGCAATTCCATCCCCGGTAAATTCAAAGGTAAAATAAAGACCTTTCGCAGTTGTATAGGATATATCATTATTGTAATTAAGATCCTGATTCAAATGAGTCCAGGTTCCTCCTCCATAAACAATAGAAGCATTATTGTTGTTTACAATCACAGGGTCAGGTGGAGGAGGGGCTATATGCTCTTCAGGATAGCTATACGAAAGGATGATGGCATTTCGTTTTTTGCCACCCCATTCATCGCCGTCTTTCACAAACTTACCTGTTCCTATAGTCACGCCCGAACTTTGCCGGATAACCGTACAGGTTCCATCGTTTCCAAATGACAGGTACATCATTAAATCACCTGGCAATTTTTTGGAATTCAATTTGCTGTTTATAGATACCTTATTCATACTGGCAGTAACCAGCTTCCACGTATCATTATCTACAATGTAAGGTGTGTGATAAACATTGTTTTCAATAATATTTCCTGTTGGGCCTTTCAGGACATTTGATCCTCTGCGCAAATAAGTACCATGATACGGATTGATATATTTCACCGCAAACATGGTGAAATTTTTAGGTGCAACTTTCCAATTCCCGGCTATTCTCGGATCAGGGTTTGTCACCGCAGCCACACCTTGTAAAATCGTGTCGACATCGGCCGAGCCAACCAGTCGGAGAGGGATCACATATCCTAACTTAATAGCCAGTGGGTCATTGAAAAACGCATCGGTCAGTTGCACTTCAACACTCCCGTTCACTTTTCCTGCCGGGATGGTCAGTTTGCTTGAAGAACTCAGCGTATAGTAGTTCTGTGGCATTAAGCGAATGGCTTCTTGTGTTGATCCAAATTTTACATTCGAACAAAGCTCAGGCGCCAGTGCGATATCAAACACCCTGTCTTTTTTGTTGGTATAAACACCTCCCATTGCAGCGGTTATCAGGAATTTATGGTTGTTATCGTTCGTATTGTCGTAGATATCATCTCCCAGCACCAAGGTACGGACAGGGTACTGGTACGGGAAATAACCACCGGTATAATCGAAATCCGGAAATTCAATTTCCTGGTTTTCACAACCAACCAGTCCTGCAAAAAATAGGAGTATAATCAATATTTTCTTCATATCAGATTGTATTATTATTTTAATGAATTTGCATCAATTCCGCATTTACCATCCTTTATTCTGGATCAGGGCATCAAACTTGATGACTTCCTGTTCAGGTAAGGGACCGTAATGCATGTAATCGTTATTATACAAACGGCGTTCGACATCAACAACCGTGTAACTGGTTTTACTTTTATTGATGTTGATTCCTTTTGCTGTCTCAGTCAGATCAGCCTTCCATCGGCGCAAATCCCAGAAACGGAAGCCCTCGAAACAAAGCTCGATTCTGCGCTCGTTCCGGATCAGGGTGCGCATGTCTTCCTTTGAAGTGACAGAAGCCAGGTAAGCGTCGGGCTGCGTGATCCCTCCCCGTTTACGGATGGCTGCAATCACATCACGGGCCGAAAAACCAAAGGAGCCTTTGCCGTCAGGGCCCCACGCCTCGTTTGCTGCTTCTGCATAAATCAGGAACAACTCGGTATAGCGCATGTGCACATCGATATGCTTCTTGGTGGTTTTCGATACCGGGTTCAGGCTTACATCTTCGCGGAGCATTTTTTTCAGGTAATATCCGGTACGGGTTGACGTTTCAATCGAATCTTTTGCATCAGATCCGCCGCCAACTCCCGTGGTGATTGCCTTGCCTGAAACGGTGTTCCCGTTGTAAGCGATGTACAGTGCCAATCGCGGATCGCGGCCTGCATAAGGATTTGAAGCATTATACTGGCTTGATGGATGGGCAATCGGGTAGCCGTTTGCCATCGGGAAGGCATCCACCAGGTTTTGGGTGGGATTAATGTTCCCATTCCCAAACAGCGATGGCGGAAGATTGGCCGTTTCGTATGTATTGTGGGTTTCGATAGCCTGACGCCAGATTATTTCTTTTTCGTCTTTATTGGATGCCAGGTTAATGGCTTCCACACGGGTCTGGTCATAGAATTTATTTCCGGTAGGGTCCAGACCTGAAATACCGCCAATATTGCTGAGCACCTGACCTGCAAAATTGGCCGCCTTTTCCCACAGCGAAACATCGTTGTTTGAAAACGCCGGGCTTGCAGCCAGCAATGCAACGCGCGCTTTCAGCGCTTTCACAATCCTCCCGCTGATCAATTGGGAGGATTGCAGACCAAAGATCATATTGTATTTAGTGATATCCGATCCCTCCAGTCCGGGGGGAAGCTGAGTGGCGGATGTAATGTCAATATAATCATCCATGGAAAGGTATTCCAGCGCTTTATCAAAATCAGCATAGATTTGTCTAACCGATTCGGCAAACGTTGCCCTGGGGATATTGAAGTTATCATCAGCTTTCAGAAACTTATTGTAAATGGGGAACCCAAGCATCTGATTGTTTGCTCCGACTCCCCCGGCATTTACCAAAAGGTAGTACTCAAACAATCCTCTCAAAGCATAAGCTTCTCCCTTAAACCTCCTGATATACATTGAATTCAGTTCGTTGTCGGACCATTTCCACCCTACTGAATCCACAAAATCTTCCAAAAATTTATTCAGATACAATATGGCTGAATTGCAATTATTCCATTGACTGACCGGATTATAAAGCGCCGACCATTGGCCTGTTGCCATCCGTAGATAGGGACTGAGTTTGTTATTTATTACTGCATCATCGGTAGCAACATCGCTATAGTTAAAATTATTGGTCGGCAGCATGGAATATACGTTTAACAGCAATCCATGTGCATAAACCGGATTCCTGTGCATTTGGTCAATCGTGATGTGATTATCATCTTCCGGGTCCAGGAGTTCTTCACAGGAACCCAGAACAAGCGGGATAACCAGCAGGATAAAGTATATCTTCCGTATTCTCATGATAAGTTCTTTTAAAATAATCAAAACATTGTTTTTAATCCAATGGAAAATGAACGGTAATATGGTTCACTTCCTATCCTCATTTCTTTGTATTCCCTGTATTTCGAAACAGTGAGCACGCTTGTCGCATCAATGAAGAAATTCAGGTGCTTCATCTTTACTATTTTTGCTACATATTCGGGTACATCACAGGTCAGCTGCACCCTGTCGAGGGTGAACCAGTTGTCACGATATTGCCAGAAGTCAGAAGTCCGGTAATTGTTCGTGTTGGCAACCGAACTTAACCTGGGTAAAGTGGCTGTGGTTTTTGTAGCCTCTGTCCAGCGGTCAAGAATATACTCTGAATATTTGTCATCGCCGTCAACCTGGTAATAATCGCCTGAGATATAACCGTCGGCACCCGTGCGTCCGTTGCCTTTCATGGCAAGTGTGAAATTTTTGTACGATAAACTCAGGTTCAGACCATAAGAGAACGGGGCCTGCCATCGGCCTATCTGAACCTCATCGTTTCCATCGACAATACCATCGTCGTTTTGATCAACGTACTTGATATCGCCTGGCGCAACTTTACCAAATGCCTGGATGGCATGGTTGTCGATATCGGCCTGGTTCGCAAAGAAACCATCTGAAACCAGTCCGAAACGGGCATCCACCGGATGTCCTTTCCGGTATTGGTAGGCGTTGGAATAGATTTCATCTTTCTTCTCTACCTTAGAAGTCGCAACCAAGGCATTCGCTCCAATCACCAAAGTAATATCACCCAACTTCTGTTTGTATGATATACCCAGTTCCGCGCCCCTGTAAGAGTTGCTGTCGAAATTTTCATACGGTATGTAATCGGTGTAGAAACCTGGGTATTGGGTTTGGGCACGGGTTATCTGATCATAATAAATACTGCTGAAAAGGTTGGCATCGACCGATAATTTGTGGTCGAACAATATGCTTTCGAAGCCCAGGTTGATATCCCTTCGTTTTTCGTACCCCAGGTTTATATTTGGGCCGTTAGCCGATCTCCTTCCGTAACCCGACCTGGAACCATCAAACCAGGAATAACCTCCCGTCGCGGAATAGCTATTATCATAATAGAAAAAACCATCGATCCCCATATCCGAATTCATAAGGCCTGCTGATAACCTCAGCTTAAGAAAATCTATCGCTGAAGCCTGCGATATGAAGTCCTCATTGCTGATCACCCAGGCCAATCCCAGCGACGGGGAGAAAGCCCCTTTGTTCCCTTTGGGCAATTTTACCGAATTCACATATGCACTGCTGAAATCGACCAGATACGTATTCCTGTAACTGTACATTCCGCGAAGGCCAAGGTTTGCATATTTTTTCCCCTGGAAATCTCCCTGTTCCTTAATATGGTTGCCGTAGCCCAACATTGAACCAAATATTCGGTGCTTGCCAAAGGTACGTGTATAGTCAAGCATAGCGTAAAAACCAAATCTCCTTTGAAAGGAAGAGCTTCCAATATTTTGGGTTCCGGTCCTGGTGTCTGTTCCGTATTTTGTCAAGTAAATGATATCATCACCCACTGGATTCCATAAAGGTTCATACACCGAATACCCATTGTTGATCGACTGACTATAAATATTATAGAAATCGAAACTGATATTGGTATGGAAGGCCAATCCCTTGATGAAACGGGTAAGATCGAAATCAATCCGGTTGTTGAATGAAAAGGTACGCTGGATATTTTCGTTTACCCCGCCTGAATAACCATCGGCGATCGGGTTTTTCAGATAACTGGAAGTGCCTCCAAGCAGGTATTTGCCATCCACATCGTTTTTACGGCCTTTCAGCAGCTCATTTTCAGGGTCGATCATGCTGATTGGCAGCAAGGGGGAAAACAGGTTGGGGCGCAGGGTGGCTGCACTGCTCCAGTAATTGCCTACAGGGCCTTTGTCATTGTCCAGGACAGCAACTGCATCCAGGGCACTTTTAATCCAGTTGTTTATTTTAAGGTCGACATTTCCCCGAATGGTGAACTGATTCCGTTGGCCGTTTTTACCTTCTCCGAAATCCAGCAGGCTTCCAGTATGGTACCAACCGGCATTTGTATAGTAAGTAGCCAGATCGTTCCCTCCTGAAAGCTCGGTCATAATTCGGGAATAGGGTTTATAACCCCGGAGGTATTCATCAGAATAATAATCGACACTGGGATATCGGTATGGATTTCCCGAACGGTAGTCGGCGATACTGGCGGCACTGTATTGTGGTACCAGCCCGTCGTTGATTTTTGCTTCGTTATAAAGTTCCATATAATCGGCCGACGACAGGTACCGGGGCAACATTTTCGGAACAGAAATGCCGTAATAGCCAGATACGTCGATGCGCCTTTTATAAGCTTCCCCCCGTTTGGTAGTAACCAGGATAACCCCGTTCACTGCTGCATTTCCATATAGCATGGAAGAATTGATATCTTTCAGTACCGTGATTTGATCAACTTCGGCGAGGTTAATTGTATTGATATCCCTCGGGAGCCCGTCAACAATAAAAAGGGCGTTACCAATACCACGGATATTGGCACTTCCCAGCATTCCGGGAACCCGTCCGTTCAGTGCTTCATAAATATCCTGTACATTGTCATATTTGCGGATCTCGTCAGCATTGATTATGCTCACGGCGTTGACCAAATCTCCTTTTTTTATTTTTCCAAAGGCAATATTGATATTGTCATTTGCACCGTAATAAAATAAGGAAGGTTTTAAGGAGAACTCAGTTAAATTTATATACTCCCCAGACCTGAAAATGGCTGGTTCATACCCTTTGGCCTCGATCAGTAAATCAGTGTGGTTGGGAACGGAAATAGAGAACTGCCCCGTGTCGTCGGTTTTAGCGATTATTTTCCCTTCGTTGCCGAATATAAGCGCGTTACGGACCGGAAGGCCTTTCGCATCTTTAACAACCGATTGTATCTTAATCTGATCCTTCCCCTGTATATTCTGAGCAAAAATTTTTGTTGGTAAAAGTATGATCAGCACAAAAAACGGAAAGGTCAGTATGTGGATATATTTATTCTTCATATTTAAGACTTTTAAGTAGTTAACAGAAAGTTTACCATCCGGGATTTTGGGGGAACCCTTCATAGAGCTTCGTGTAGGCGGGTTCGAATGGGACCCAGTTGTGCTTTTTCTCTACAACCCGGGTTACCACTACCCGTTCCTGGATATTGACAGGTTTGCCATTGGCCCCGCGGTCGAAATCAATTGCTGTTTTATAAAGGTATTTCGGGTCACCGTTTAAATTCCACCGGCGCAGGTCAAACCAGCGGTGTCCTTCAAATCCCAGTTCCACTGCCCGTTCACGAATAATCTCCTGCATGAAGATTTCTTTTGTTGCTGTGTATTTCGTGGTAAGATTTGGCAATTTAGCACGATTCCGGATCACATTCAACGCCTGTTCAGCTGTCAGCCCGCTACCGGGAACAGTTCCTGAAACAGAACCGTACCCCCAAAGCGCGGCTTCGGCATACATCAGATATACATCGCCCAGTCGCATACGCGGCTGGTAACACCTAATTGCTCCCCATCGATTATCCCAGGGGTTACATCCCAGCGGGGTGTATTTTTTCAGGTAATATCCGGTAACACTTCCAGTTGTGCCCCCTTTGTGACGGCCGCCATTGTACAACTGTGCAAAGCGGTCAGACCCGCCGGATGTGCTGGTTACCATCTGTACCCCATCAAATACAATGTCGACATAAAAACGGGGATCTCTTCCATTCCAGGGATCTTCAGGATTGTAGCCCGATTCCGGGTCATCAATCGGTAGTCCGTTGGCCATGCCATAGTTCTTTAAGTAATTATGGGTCGGAACCTCCACTTTGTTGTTGCCGGCGCTGAACTGAATCGGACTGCTTGCCCTGATTGTTGTAGCTTTCTGGTTATAAACAGTAAAAGGCTGCTGGTTCATAATTACCTCAGTCCCTCCCGGCATAATTTTCAGGGCAGGCGACCAAACCCAGAAATTATCCGTCCATGTTTCCCAGCTTTGCAATTTATATGCACCGGTTTCGTTACATATTTTAATTGCTTCAGCAAAAGCCTGCGCTGCCTTTTTACACAGTTCAGCATCGTAGGTGGTACTTCCTCCCGACGATTCGTTCATCATGGGGCTTGCCGCATACAACAGATTCTTTCCCAGGTATGACAATGCATGGATTTTTGTAATGCGCACATGGTTATCACCTAAAGTAGGCTTTCCAGTCTGAGTATTGTCCCAGTTTACAGGTAACAGTGCTGCTGCATCTTCGAAATCCTTTGCGGCTTTCAGCGCTGTTTCCCTATAGGTTAACCGGGGCAAAGTCAATTCTTCGGAAGGTGACAAAACTTTGTCAATATAAGGCAATCCTCCGTAAAATCCCATCAACTCGAAATGAAAAAAGGCTCTGAAAAACAGGCACTGCCCTTTGATAAAGTCCCTTTGCTCCTGGGTCGCATCGGTCATCAGATCCAATTTGCTCAAACCCAGATTGGCCTTGCGGATGGCATACCAGGCCATTGGGAATATCCTTTTTTTACTGCTGTTATGGTCCTCGAACATAGCTTGAATGGATCTGTCGGCGGTCAGGAATCTGCTCTGGTTGGTCCAATAATTGCCATCGTCCCACATAAGAGGGGCATTGGATAAAACTTCATCGGCAAGGAACATGTTATTATAATAAACTGCACAGAGATTTTTATGGGGATCGGTTATACACTCATACATCTGTTCCACGAATCCCTGAAAACTGACAAAATTTCCGTACACATCCTGTTCTGTTATGGTAGCTTCGGGCGCTTTATCGAGGTATTCTTCACAGGATACCAGGCTCATTGCTATTACCAGTAAACCCATGAGGATGTGTAACTTATATATTTTATATCTGTTTTTCATGATTATTACTGTTAAAAGGTTAAGTCAAAGCCTAGATTAAATCGTCGGGGTGTAGGATAAGTCCCTTCATAAGAGCTTCCTCCTGAGAATGCTGCTTCCCTGTCATCGGGAAGTTTCGACCAGAAAATTAAGTTGTTCCCGTTCAGGAATATGCGGAGAGAGGAAAGGCCCATCTTTTTTATCAGCTTGTCCTGAAAAGTGTAAGCGACCTCGGCTGTTTTTAAACGGATATACGACCCATCATATAAAAAATAATCGCCAATATTTTGTCCCTGTGTTTTCCAACGGGGCAAAAAAGATGTGGCATCGGGGTTATCTTTCGACCAGTAATCCAACGCATGGTTAAATAGGACATCCTGATAACTAATGAAATTTTGAAGCGGAATATACCGCGATACGTTGTTTACGCCGTAAAACTGTACCATGAGACTGACCCCTTTGTATTCAGAGCCTAATGACAGATTATAAGTATTTTCAGGCACTTCGGGATAGCCATAAGGTACCTTGTCTTCGCTTGCTTTAATAACACCATCGACATTGAAGTCAAGAAGGTTATAATAGCCGGGGAGTTTTTGAAGGTCATTGGTTTCCATCGGCACACTTCCATATATTTCATCCCAGTTATTGTAAAAGCCTGCCCGTACCAACGTCCGCGATTGTCCGATCGGGTAACCTACCCCCTTTAAATAGGATGGCTGCAAGGCTGGATTATCAGCTTTGCGAATCTCATTCTCTGTGTGTGTAAATGACGCATTTGCCCAGTAATGCAGCCCAAAATTGGTCCTTTTGCTGAACCTTAGTTCGATTTCATGCCCCTTTGCTTTTACTTCTCCAATGTTAGCGGTAGGGGCAGCTGCCCCAAAATAGGGAGGGACACTTGCCCGGGAAGCCCCGTCCACAAGAATATCGGTACGGTCTTCAGTAAAATAATCGTAATTCACCGAAAACAGATTATCAAGAAAACCCAGTTCAAGCCCATAGTTGCTTTTCGTTGCTTTCTCCCAATGTATGTCAGGGTTTCCCACGACCGACTCTGAATACCATGTATAGGGGCTGGCTCCAAAGGGGTCCGCGTTCATTTGTGCACTTCCACCGTAACTATATTGCGAAGCATATAACCATCGCCCTCCCCCGGTATCATCACCGACCATCCCGATACTATAACGCAACTTCAGCCTGTTGAGCCAGTCAATCTTGAAAAACTTTTCGTTTGAGATATACCAGCCCAAGGCTGCTGAGGGGAAGAAGTCGAAACGGTAGCCGGGCCCGAATTTTTCAGAACCATTATAGGCTCCATTGAATTCCAGCAAATAGCGTGTATCGTAATCATAGGTGACACGTGAAACCCAGTCTTCCCGGTAGCGTTTGAACATGCTTCCTTCGGCATATTCCTCGCGCTTGACCAGGGCCATCGCCCCCACATTGTGCAAACCAAACTGGCGGGCATAATTGAGCTGGAACTGGTACATCATCCGTCGCATCACAGACGACAAACTCGCATTTTCCTGTTCAAGGGTCCATTCTCTTACCGCCCAATCAAACTGGTTTGAACCGGCAGTTGGCACATCCTGGATGTATTCACTGGGATCCTGGCCAGGTCCGGTATACTTGTCGGAATCAACAACTTTTTGTGGGGTATTGGTGGCTGGGTCAGGAAGGATATTTGAATCATCCAAAAGACTTCCCTGGGTTTGGATGCGGTTGTCATAAAAGAAAGAGGCTTTGGCGCTCAAACCTTTGGTGATAATATCGAGTTTTTGTTCCAATGTAAAATCGGCATCTAATTCTGTTGTACGGTATGTAATTATCCCTGTATTATAAATATGTGCGATAGGGTTTGGAAATTGTTCGGCCGGTACTTTGAACGATGCGCCCCATCTTCCATCGTCATATTGTGGGAGATATGCGTCGGGAGGCATCCCATAAGCTGCTGACCAGGCTTTGGGGTTTAATCCATTTTGATTGACAGTGTTCCAGCTTCTGGCCGTATTTTTCTGACTATAAAAGCCCGACAGGTTAACTTTCAGGTTGGTTGTCGAAGTTATTTTGAAGTCGAGGTTGCTCCTGAAATTAAACCGGTCGAAATTGTAATTGGGGTCATAGCCTTTGTTGTTCTCGTAATCTTTGAACATATCGCCTTCATGCAAATAAGTGACCGAACCAAAATAATTGACAAAGTTGCTCCCCCCCTGCACATTTAAAGCAGCACGGTGAGATAAACTAAAGTCCTTAAACATGGCATCAACCCAGTCCACATTCGGGTAAATCATCGCATATTCAGCCGATTGGGGCTTCCTGTAACGTTCAACAATCTCCAGCGGGGTATAATCAGCCCATGAAGCTTCGTTTAAAGGGGTTTCACGCTCAATCATTTCATTTTTAAGAAGAAGCGTATTGTACGAATCCAGTTTCTGTGGCAACTTTGAGATGGATAAGGCAGTGGCATTGTATGAGAACGACAACTTTGGTTTGCTTACAGCACCCCTTTTGGTCGTGACGAGTATCACCCCATTGGCCCCTTTTACTCCAAAAACTGCGGTAGCAGAGGCATCTTTCAGGACAGAAATACTCTCCACTTCACTTACATCGAGGTTGTCCATATTGCGTTCCACACCGTCAACCAAAATAAGGGGTTGCCCTCCGTTCCATGTATTCCGGCCACGGATAAAAATGGAAGTAGCACTGTTTCCTGTGCCGGTACCGCCTGGTTCTCCTGATGAAACTACTGTGGTTACCCCGGGAAGTTGCCCGGTCAACGCTTGCTTTAAATCGGTTACATTTCCGGTTTGCTTCAGTTGTTCGTTTGAAGCCTGCACAATGGAACCAACCACACTTTCCTTTTTCTGAACTCCATACCCGACCGCCACCACTTCGCCCAGTCCTACGGTCAATTCTTCAAGAATTACAGAGAAAACGGATTTTGTCCCGATAGGGATTTCCACCGTTTCGAAGCCTACAAATGAAACAGAAAGAATCTTTGACTCCTCGGGCACCTCCAGCACAAACTTACCATCACCCCCCGTAACTGTTCCAATGGTGGTGCCTTTCACAATGACTGAGGCTCCGGGAATCGGGTCTCCCCCGGAATCGGTTACTTTCCCCGAAATTCCGATCTTCTTTGGCTGTTCTATCTCTGCCACCGCTTCGATCGGCACCAATTGAATTTCATCATCCTTGTAAAGAAATACCTGACGATCGTCGACCCTGTACATCACCCCCGTGTTTCTAAACAACTGCTCCAACACAGTTTCAATGCTTTCATTTTTAACAGAAATGCTTTTCTTTTCCTTCAGATCAACAACCTTCTTGTTGTAGATGAAAATGAATTCACTCTTTTTCTCAATCGAGTGCAGGATTTCAGTCATGGATGCATTCCTTAACTGAAGATCAATTTTCGTCATCTGAGAATAGCTGCTGGCAGCAAAAGCCATTGAACCAGTAAACAACAGGACACTCAACAATTTCATCTTCAATAGAATTACCCTCAACCTCTTCCTTATAAAGGAAGAATGAATAATTAATTTTCTTTTCATAAATTTGAATGTTTTTTTAATGAAATATTTTGCCCAGTGGCAGAATGATTTAACCGGTTGATGCTGGTAACATCGACCGGTTTTTTATTTCCTCATAAATACGTATTGGTTTCCCTGTTTTGAAAAATTTGAATTTGAAATGAAAGCGATCCCGGCGAGGACCCGTTCTATATCGGTTTTCAGGTCAAGTTTCCCGTATATTTTTTCAAAATTTTCAGGAACCCTGCAGATAATCTCTGCATTGTAATAACGGGAGACACGTTTAAGCACTTCTGAAACATCCTCATTGACGAACGTTAGGTAACCATCCACCCAGGCAGTATAAATGTCTGTGTTTTCAATATTCCTGATTTCGAACGTCTCAGTATCTTTCGCAACAGAAGCTTTCTGGTTTGGAGCAAGGAATAACTCCTCCGGAGAAATTTTTCCGATACCCTTTAGGCTGATTTTGCCTTCCACCAAAACAACATTGTATTCCTGATCGGGTTGATATGCCTGCACATTGAACTTCGTTCCGTACACTTTCAGACTGAAAAGATCGGTATTGACATAAAAAGGCTTTCCCCTATCCGCTGCCACTTCAAAAAGTGCCTCTCCTTCAAGCGTCACTTCACGCGATTTACCCGTGAAAACAGGTGGGAAAACAAGTTTTGAACCAGAATTCATCCATACTTTAGTCCCATCGGAAAGTGTAATAAAAGAACGTTTGCCAAAAGGGACTATCAGCCGGTTGATCCCTTCTTTGAGATTTGTCTGTGCCAACCCGGAAGTATCGTTCACCGTGATCCCAGAACCATCCGGTGAATAGTGAATGGTCGATTTTTCGCTGGTGATGGCAACAATCTTCCCGTCGGACAATTCCAATAAGGCATCGTTACCGGGAATTACTTCCGCAACAATCCTTTCCTGCTCCGGTTTCCGGTCAAATAAGATAAAGATGGAACCTCCGAGTGCTGCCAGTAACAGAAATGTGGCAGCAAACCGGATAAAATTCAAACGGATTTCCTTACCACGCTTCTGGACCAGTTGCTGCCAAAATTCCTGTTGCCTTTCTAACGGCTGTTTAAATTCTTTTGTTTGCAGCTTCCGGATGATATGAACGGCAAGCCTGATCTCCTTTTCTTTCGAGGGAATTTCTTTCAGCAGCTCAGCTAACTCACTCTCCGCATCCGGACTGTTGACAACCTTCCGGAAACTCTCGTCAAGAATAAAATCATCGGTTGTGTAAGTCTTGTATTCCTCTGTAAAATTCATTCTTTATTCCTGCTTTATCCTTTATGAGAACAAAACAAGAAAATCTGGACAAATAAACAGTATTTTTTATCCTCCAATCATCATAATTTTGTAAAATACCTCATCCTAAATCCTTCTCCAGGCTGGAGAAGGACTTATGAACACTTAAATAATTCTTTCCTACCGGTCAGAAGGCTGGTGATGAGACAGATAGTGGTATCTATGAATTAATCAGATTAAACGTTTTATTAAACAAAAGAGGAAGAACATATTCTCCCGTTTGTCCAACAATTTCTCTGCTTCCTCCCTGATTGTTTTAATGATCCTGTAAACTGATTTGTAGCATGAATCAACTGATATATTGAGCATTCCGGCAATTTCCGGATAGGGAATTTCTTTCTCAAACCGGAGAAATAAAATTTCCTGCTGCCTGGGTGTCAGGGTTCCCACACATTTTTCGATAATCATATGCAGTTGTTCATTCATCCCATGCTCCGGGATATCCTGTTCGGGTGATTTAAAATAGAAAAACTGTTCTTCTGATATATCTCCCGAAAGAAGGTTTTTTCTTTGCCTGTTCACATCCGTAAAAAGTTGCCGCCGGAACGAACTGATCAGATAACCACTAAGGTTCTTTACAGGTCCGATTTTCTTCCGGGATTTGATCAGGTTCAGGAATAAATCCTGGATTGCATCTTCAACGAACTGTTTGTCCGAAGTATGCTTCATCCCGTAATCGAAAAGAAAGTCATAATAGAAAAAATAGACACCGGATAAAGAGTCCAAGTCCCCGTGAAGAATAAATTGATTCCAGTTCGCCGTCAGTTCCCTGCTCTCTTTAACTTTCATTCCCAATCACCCTGATTTCACATACAACCATACCGGAGCTTATCAGAAACAAATTACTACTCATATGATCTGTTCCGATGCATAAGTTCTCCAAAATCCGTATAGGTTGCTGCCATCTTTTGCCTATTTTTAACAGTCCCGTAAAGATAAAAAAAACTCGCAATCGAAAAAACGTAAATTTCTCTTTCAGCCCCAGACATGAAAACCGGATTTCGCCATTTTGTCCCCCTTTGGTTCTTTGTCCCTGTTTATATCCCCCACCCAATTTATTAATTGCTATAATATTGATAAACTGTCATTTTCCTCTCTCAAACCTGATGAGGGGGAAAATAAACTGCCGACGCATCCGCAACCGATAATAAAAGAGTAGATAGCGGGATTACTCCCCCGCCCTCTCACACCACCATGCATGCTCTCGCACATGGCGGTTTCTAAAGATTGTTTAACATGACATAATTTAACGCAAGATTGAACAGCCCTTTTCTTCAAATCATTATTAATCCATCGCCTGACTGGACTGAGGACATTGTGCAATCCACCGTTACCCATAGCCAGTTCCGGGGAGCGAAATATCTTTGCTGAAAATTTATGCGGGGAAATCATGATTCCGAATAATATTTTGAAAATCAGATTTAAACAATTAAGGAAATCAAACTTTGAGCAACTGTTGGCAGTCTTTTTCTGAAGCTGGAATTTTATTCCGGATAATTTGCCAAACTTCTTCAGCATCAATGCCAAAATAATCATGTGCCACGATATTCCTGAATCCTTTAATTTTTAACCATTCTATATGAGGATGCTTTTTTTTGAAGTCTT
>CAYNBE010000026.1:0-25523 GCA_964395045.1 uncultured Prolixibacteraceae bacterium
AAAGCTGGGGGATAAATTTTTAGAAACAAATCAGGAGATACTGGATAATATCTGGAAGAACATCAAACCTGAAGATATTGCCAACATCAGCTATACTTCAGGCACTACAGCCGATCCGAAAGGGATTATGCTTTCGCAGCTTAATTATGCAGCCAACACCCTTCAGTCGAACACATTGATGAGTATCGACCACACCTGGCGAACCCTGACACTGCTCCCATGGGACCACTCCTTTGCCCATACGGCCTGCATGTATTGCTTCATGTTCAATGGGGCATCCGTTGCTTCGGTTGATCCGGGCAAATCAGCACTCGAAGCACTTAGGAATGTTCCAAAAAACATTATGGAAGTAAAACCGCATGTCATGATGAGTGTTCCGGCACTTGCCAAGAATTTCCGCAAAAACATCGAATCAGGAATCCAGAAGAAAGGAAAACTGACAACTGCCCTTTTTCGTTTTGCGATGAAAGTGGCATACAAATATAACGGGATAGGCTGGGACAAAGGAAAAGGTGCCAGGGCTCTGCTTAAACCTCTGGTGTTGCTGTTCGACAAAATTCTTTTCAGCAAAATCAGGGAGAATTTCGGTGGTGAAATGAAGTTCTTTATCGGAGGCGGCGCTTTGCTCGATACCGAACTGCAAAGGTTCTTCTATGCCATTGGTATCCCGATGTGCCAGGGATACGGCCTGTCGGAAGCCTCACCCGTGATTTCGAGCAATGCCCTCCATGCCATCAAATTTGGCTCCTCCGGAAGACTTGTTAAAAATATGGAACTGAAAATTGTCGATGACGACGGAAAAGAGCTGCCACTTGGCGAGAAAGGAGAAATCACCATCAAAGGCGACAATGTGATGGTCGGATACTGGAAGAACCCGAAAGCCACGGAAGAAACGATTAAAGACGGTTGGCTGCATACCGGCGACATGGGATATATGGACCCCGACGGGTTTCTGTATGTTTTGGGACGGTTCAAAAGCCTGCTGATCAGCAACGATGGTGAAAAATTCAGTCCTGAAGGAATTGAGGAAGCAATGGTAAACCAATCGCCGTTCCTTGAACAGGTTATGCTTTACAATAACCAAAATCCCTATACCGTTGCACTGGTAGTTCCCAATATGAACGCCATTATACACGAACTGGAGAAAAAAGGAATCGGAAAGGATGCACCCGGGAGCGAAGAAAATGTACTTAGGGTGATACAGTCAGAAATCGATGCATACAAACGGGATGGGCGCTTCGAAGGGATGTTTCCCGACAGATGGCTTCCTGCGGCGGTTGCACTCCTCCCTGAAGCATTTACCGAAGCCAACGGACTGATTAATTCAAGTATGAAAATGGTCAGAGGGAAAATCACTAAGTATTTTAGCAAAGAACTTGACTACCTATACAAGCCTGAAGCAAAAAATATTATGAATCCCATGAACGTCGATGCGGTCAGGAAATGGAATAAATTATAAACCATTCATTTGCGGGTATTCAGGGATGAACAATATCACTGTCCTGCATAAATGATGGAAAAAATTCCCAGTACAAACAGAACAAACATCACAGCAATGGGGTATTTGAAAGCGCATAAGGATACCTACCTTCGTATACCCGATGATGTTTCCCTGATCACTTTCGACGAACATCCTTATCTCGATTACCTGGCAACACCCCTTTTCTGCATCGCCCAGCCTGTCGGGGATTTCAGCAAATTTGCCACTAAGTTCCTTTTCGCAAAACTGAAGGACCAGGATGCGACAATCAGGCATTTACTGCTGAAACCGGAAATTAAATTCAGAAAATCGGTCAGAAGAATCATCGCATAGAAACCTGGCAACAAGGATTTTTGGCAATCTCTTTTACAGAAAGTACTGAACAATTCAGCTTCCGGTTTGTTTTTAATGGCAAGAAAGATGATTTCTGTTGTGTGATCTCTCATCTGTGACAACTGATCTGTGATCCGGAAAAAACAGGAAAATGTCATCTTTATCATGATTTTTTATAACCAAAAATATCCAGATGGAATACTATTACACAAAAACGGTTACATCCAGATTTGAGGATGTGGTGGACCGAACGATTGAAGCGCTGAAGGAAGAAGGATTCGGAGTATTGTCGGATATCGATGTAAAAGCTACCTTTCAGAAAAAACTCAACATCGATTTTTACAATTACAGAATCCTGGGTGCCTGCAATCCTCCCTTTGCCTACCAGGCCTTGCAGGCTGACGACAAAATCGGCACCCTGCTCCCGTGCAATGTAATTCTCCAGGAGAAAATCCCTGGGATTGTCGAAATTTCAGCCATCGATCCCGTTAAACAAATGGAACAGTCAGAAAACCAAAAAATCGGTAAAATCGCACTTGAAATCGGAGAAAAACTCAAACGGGTGATCGAAAGGATCGATTGACAACCCGGGTTCTTTTACAGATAAATTTCAGGGCTTTGCACATGCCTGATAAAGGCTTCGGCAAATTTATACCCCGATTCCATCCCCCTGAAAATTTCCATCTTTCCATGGTCGTTGTCATAGGTTCCCTCGATATTTTGGCTCCGGTGCACAAAACAAGCCTGGTGTTTTTGGGCGATGACACTTGTAATATCAATATATTGAGTGGGATTGAAATTCTGCGACTGATGCCCCGACATCACCTCAAAATAGTAAAATGCCGATTTCCGCCCCATCCTGAGCCAGGCATCGTATGCGAGAACCGAACATATCCGGTGGTCCCGGTGGCTGTCGATGGGCCAATGGGTAACAATGATATCGGGCAATTCTTTTTTTAGAAGATTATATACATCCTTGTACCTTCCCCTCGTGATCTCGGTATCTCCATCAATTTGTCCAAGGAATTCGGGACGTGCATGAAGGATTTTGCATGCTTCGAGAGCCTCCGCCGTCCGGATACCGGCCGCTTCTTCGTGCGATTTGCCACTGACCCCAGCCTCTCCGCGGGTCAGGTAAACCGAAATAACCTCCTGACCTGCCGATGAATACAACGCCATCAACCCTCCACATCCTGTTTCCGGATCGTCGGGATGGGCTCCGATCACCATCAGTTTTTTCTTTTTCACAGGCTCCTCAGTTGACACATTTCCTGCAAAAGCCTCACCGGTCATCATCGACACAGCGCCAATGGCGGCAGGGACAGAAAAGGTCAGAAGTTTTCGCCGGGAGATCTTTTTCATGGTTGTTGGCTTTTAAATAATTCAATACACGATTTCGCCATAGCAGAAACACCGGTTTGATACGACAGGCTGAAATCAGGGTAATATCCGGCATTATGCAGCATGGGCAACATTTTTCCTTCCCTGGTACTTTTATCGGTTGCTTCCTTGCTTACAGTGCCCAGCCAGAAGATGGAAACCGGTATTTTTTCATCCGTTCTCCCGTACCTCGCGAAATCTTCACTGACGGTTGTGGGGGAGAGTTGAACAAGATTATCCTTGTCCAGAATGGTTTGCATTGCTGCTACAGTCCGGGCAACCAGTCCAGGATCGTTGTACAAAGGAGGCGTCTGGTTTTCGCCAAAGACTATGTCGGGCATTTTATCAGCGGGAATACCGGCAGAAAGGGCGATATGGTTGGTCAGGGTTACGAGTGATTTCAGAATCTGCTGATGAACCTCTTCGCTGAAAAAACGAATGGTCAGCTGCAGGTTCACCTTATCGGGGATGATGTTGTTTTTAGTGCCTCCGTGCACTGATCCCACAGTAATTACAGCCGGTTCGAGCGGATTGATGGTACGGGAGACGATGGTCTGTATCCCCAGGATGGTTTCAGCGGCAATGACCACAGGGTCGATTGTTTTATGGGGCGTGGCACCATGTCCCCCAATTCCGTAAATGGTGATGCCGGCCGATGTCGAACCCGCATAAGCCGGGCCGGATATGTATCCGATGACTCCTGCAGGAAGGGAAGCACTCACATGATAGCACAACGCCATATCCGGAACCGGAAATCGTTTGAACAAACCATCTTCAATCATTGCCCTGGCCCCTTTTCCAGTTTCTTCAGCCGGTTGTGCCACAGCAAGAATTGTCCCCTTCCAGGTATTCCGAAGGTTTACCAGGGTTCTCAGTGTCCCGAGCCAGACTGTCATGTGCATGTCATGCCCGCAGGCATGCATAACGGGAAGACTTTCGCCCTGCTCATTTTTTATCACTTTCCGGCTGGCAAATTCAAGTCCGGTTGCTTCCGATATGGGAAGTGCATCCATATCGGTTCGAAGCATCAAAACCGGTCCGCTTCCGTTTCTGAGCACACCGACCACTCCATATCCCCCGACTCCCGTAGTCACTTCATATCCAAGCTTCGTGAGTTCCGATGCTATTTTGGCTGAAGTTTCAATCTCCATCCCCGAGAGCTCAGGATTTTGGTGAAGCCATTTGTACAATTCGACCGATTCTCCTTCCGCTTGTATCACCTCTGCCCTGATCCTGCTATTCAGACAAACATGCTCCTGCTGTGAACTGACCGGGTTTGCGAATCCGTAAACAGCAACAATAATCGTCAGCCGGAGGAAGAAGTTTTCGAAACTCCCCTGCCCTTTTCTTAACCTGTAAACCATATTAAACTTCGCAAATAATCTGATAGTGGTTCATAGTCTAAAAGTATAAAAACCTTTCAAACGTCAGTCAGGATGGTCACAAAAATTGATCCCGAATCTCCTGAGGCGAAGGAATTCAGTGTCAAGTCTGTTTCTAAAATTCTGATAATCTCTTTTTTCTTTGCCGGTCCAGACTACTTCAGCCAATGCACACAAACGGGGGAAAAGCATATATTCAAGGACAGAAGTATTTGAGATGAATTCTGTCCACAGATTTGCCTGGGAGCCAATGATATGATCGGAGGCTTCAGGATCAAGTTCCGGAAATACCGGTTCGAACGAATATACTTTTTCAAGTGGAATATACCCCCTGAATGCCACCGGTTCGGCCCCATCGGTGCGATAATCTTTCGGATCGCTTCCGGAACCTCTTGTCTGATAGATATTTAAATAACAATACGCTGTCGGGCATACCACTACATCGTACCCTTGACTGGCGGCAAGGATTCCAAGGCTTCCCTGGTTCTTCCAGGCCATCATTGTAGCATTTTCGGGAAGCCCACCCTCCTGGATTTCCTCCCATCCTACCAGTTTCTTTCCTTTCGAGCTGAGGAACTTTTCAACCCTCCGAATAAAATAGCTTTGCAGTTCCTCCTCGTTCCGAAGGTTTTCATTTCTGATCCTGGCTTGGCACAAAGGGCATTCCTTCCATCGTGTTTTGGGACATTCATCCCCTCCGATATGAATCCAGGATGAAGGGAACAAATCACAAACTTCCCCAAGCACATCTTCAAGAAATTGAAAGGTTTCTTCATTCCCGGCACAATATACATCATCAAAAATTCCCCAGGTTTTCTGCACATGATAAGGGCCTCCCGTACAACCCAACCCCGGATAAGCCGCCAGTGCAGCACACGAATGTCCCGGCATCTCAATTTCAGGGATAATGGTTACATACCGGTCAGCAGCGTATTGGACAATTTCCTTCACCTGATCCTGAGTGTAAAAACCACCGTATCCGATCCCGTCATATTCGGGAACAGGACCCTGAACCCCTTTATGCCGGTAGGTTGAAGGAGTGATGGTCTCATCCCTCCAATGCGAAATTTCAGTCAGCAACGGATGTTTTTTGATTTCAAGGCGCCACCCCTGGTCTTCGGTAAGATGCCAGTGAAACCTGTTTAGCTTGTACATTGCCATAAAATCAATGTATCTCTTGATATATGCAACCGGAAAAAAATGACGTCCGACATCGAGATGAAGGCCCCTCCATGTAAACCTGGGCTTGTCATAAATTTCGGAATAAGGTACCGAAGGAGCTGAGGCATTGTCCGGGGGAAGCATTTGCAACAATGACTGAACGCCGTAAAAAAGGCCATTCGGAGCTTCGGATTCAATTACAATGCCACCTTTACCGGTCGTCATCCTGTAAGCCTCTGGCCCGCCTTCAATTTTCCGGTTTATCCTGAGACGGATCGTCCCGCCATTGCCTTTGCCCTTATTCAGGTCTATTGAATGATAACGCTGAAGATGAGCGGACAAAAACCTACCAATTCTTTCCAGATCACGACCGGATGGCTCAATCCTCAAGTCTGTTGCAGAAGAAATATTGAATTGTCCATCTTTTAGTTTCAATTCCAAAGGTCGGGGGATGATGGCCGGTTCAGCGGATACAGTCAGCAGATGAAATATCATCAGGAACAATGTTAAAAGTGTATATTTCATTCGTAAATATGTTATTTAATGTTTTGATATTCAATAATGTTCAGTTGTTATTCTTATCCTGCTTTTTAGTTCCATGGAACTCGCATGGTACATATTAACATGCCCTTTTGTGTCGGGCTCGCCATGCTCGTTTCATATCGATTGTTTTAAACATTATTTCTGTAAATAAGCCCGATTCTGCCTGACCCTGAAAGAGTCCAACGGCGTCACCAGGATATTGCCAAAAGTAACATCAGAATGGTGGGCGATCAGCAGGGCAGACCCGCTCTTCACGTCGTTGCCCTCCCAGCTGAGGATATCCCAGACAGGAGGCTCCGGTTCAGAGCGTTTCCAGAACTTTGCGCAGTACATGGTGCTATCCCCTTCCGACTGTACCCTGGCTTTCATGATATACCAGGTTCCGGTTTCGACGTGGTGTCTGACTTTTGCATTTTCGTTGTAAATGTCGTGGTCTCCGATGATCCTGAATCTGCAGGTGTCGGGATGATCGAACAATTTGAATTCGCAGGTAGCCCCGAGGGGATACCATTTCACATGGGGCTGATGGTGGTCTTCATCATGACCGGGCCAGCGCAGGGCAATGGCTGCATGACAGACTCCATATACCGGGGGGTCCGGTACAGGCGATGCATAATTATGAAATTTCACCTCAACCTTTACTTCATAATTGACCCATGATGAATCACCGAAAGCAACCATCCGGTCATACCAGGGTTCCACGGTACGGATTCCTTCGGTGGTCAGCTCCCATTTTCCATCCACCACCTGGACTGCCTGGCTGATATTCCGCACTTTCTTCCAATCGACATAGTAAGGCAAAGGCCATTTCCTGCCCGAACTGTATCTGATTTTGACTTTTTTCCGAACCACTATGTTATTGGTATCTTCAACTGCAATCATCAGTTTATTATTCCCTTCTTTCAGGGAATGCCTGTCAATTTCAATGTTAAAATCCCCTTCTCCTGCCAGCCGGGTCATGTTTCTACCCAGCGAAAAAGGGTGACGTGCATTCCCGTTGAGGGTATAATAAGTGCTTCTGACAGAACCGGGCAAACGGACAGTACCGGAAATATTGATCCATCTCTGCGGATTCCCTTTCATGCCGAAAGATTGTTCATTGCCGTACCAGACTTCAATGACACTGTCGGGCAATATGCTGCCTGGTGAAGATGGTCGGCATGTCGCAACCAGCGCGATGATACATGCTAACATCAAGTGCAACAAGAAAATTGCCTTAAATTTCCCGCTAAAGGATAGATGAAACCGGCCCTTCATACTATTTCTGTATTTTCCGGAATTTTAATGTCCCCGATCTAAATCCCGGAACAGAGATGGTACACATATAAAATCCCTCCGGCAGAGCAGATGTAGGTATTTGGAGCACTCGTTGCCGCCCGGGCCATTCGCTGCGTGACAACAAAACGCCCTGAAGTGAGTGTATTTCTGTCACCATGTTTTCGTAATAACCGGCCATATCGATGTTGATGCAATCATAGCAGGGATTTGGGTATAAATGAGACTTGATTTCCACTCCGCCTTTATCAACCCAATTCTCCCTTTTTATTCCTGTCCAGGGATTATTTCCATACACCACAGCTTCGTTCATAATCATAAATGTTCCCAGTCCATGGTTGTCGTTGGTGTTTCTGGCGCGATTGTAATAGTAGCTGATGTCCGATGAAATCCCGGTTCCCTCGCAAATGTCGGTCAGATTTACCTTCCCGTCGCTGTTACGGGAGATTTTCGACAACACCCCCATATAACCAAGGTCACAGCAAGTAAGGTATGAGTCGTCAAGAAATCCGGATTGCACAGCCTTTTTCATTGCGAGGGTGTACATCATGGTACATGATGTTTCGGGCCAGTTTCCTGGATATTCCATCCGGTCGACAACCTGGTACCACATTCCGGTGACGGGATGCTGGTAAACAGCGAGTACTTTTAAAAGCGGTACATAATAATCAATCAATACCTGGCGCCGGGGATCACTTGCCGGAATGATATCAAGCAGTTCCCCCAGAGCCATGACAACCCAACCGATCGACCGTCCCCAGTGGTAGGGTGACCGTTTAAGCGGTGATTTGCTCCATCCTGCGGAACCATCTTCATCGTAACCATGAACAGGAAGTGCTGTTTCATTATTCATCAGGTGGCCCAGATAAACTGAAAACTGCCTGACAACCTCATCGTAAGCTATATCTTTTTCGTTGAACATGGTACCATAGGTTGCCAGAAAAGGCATTCCCATATAAAGTCCGTCGAGCCATAGCTCCCCCTTCAGCTCTTTTTTATGCCAGAACCCCTGGTCAGAGGTGCGTGGATAGGTGTCGAAATTGGCACGAATCTGTCCGGCAGCCAGTCTGAACCGTTCTATGCCGGTTTCCAGATAGAGGTGCAGGATCATAAAACCAGGCATCATGTTGTCGAGGCTGCTCAGGGGAACATCGATGGTGCCGTTTTCAGAAATATGAAGCATGGCCCAATCCCTGACAAAATTGAGATAATCCCTATTTCCAGTGCGTTTGTATACCCTGAGGACTCCTTCGAGCAACAATCCCACCGTATAATTCCACGCTCCCACTGTTGCGGGTGTTTTTGTATACACGATCATATCGGCTATCAAAACCGACCAGTCGATATTTTCCACTATCACCACCACCCTGGCAGTATCATTCCCGGTACCATCGGTGACTGCATAGGTAAAATCATCGACACCGGTAAAGCCTTCTTTGGATTTATACAACAGGCTTCTTCCGTCGGGCATCAGAAAAAGGGAGCCTGACCGGGGCTGGCTGTGGCCGGATATGGCCAGAGCATCGCCGTTAAAATCGACATCGTTTGCAAGCGGGAAAACCAATGTTTGCTGATTTTTTGCCAGATAGAGCGTATCGTCGGATGCAACCGGTCGCATGTTCATATCTACTTCATCGCTGCTGATATATATCTTATCGATGTTCGGGCCCCCGTCAGGATTGGAACTGATCAGTTTCAGGGTATTCAGGCCAGATGAAAATGATACGTTGAAACCTGTTACCTGCCAGTTGGGCCAGGTTGTGGTCGTTGGGAAACTGAATCCCTGAATGGCAAGAGTGCCATTGACCATAATATCCATGGTCCGGGCAGAACCTCCATTGGCAAAAGTTACATCAACACGGTACATTCCGGAGCCTGGGAGGGTGATGTTCCATACGATGTAACTGCCTGTCTCATTCAGGAAATTGATAAATCCCTTGCCGGTGAAACCTGCATGGTTGCTGTCGATATTGCTTCTGTAAATCACATCAGCATCCTCAGCCTCAATGAAGAAACCGCTTCCTGCACTGGAACTTTCAAAAATACCCAGCAGGGAAAAGAGAAAAAGCAACCGCCTGAATACGGGTTTCGGCCTGAAACAAACACCAATCATTTTCCATTTTTTTAGCATCAGTATTTATTTCGTACAGAACCGGTTACTCCGGATCTTTCACCTGATGCTGTTCATTCATATATTTTTGTCCTTCAATGGTCAGAAAAAAATCGAGCCAGATATATGCAAGCAGGTTTCCCTCATCAACCTCCACACGATGCTTCGCCCCCAGGGGGATATGCAACAACATGTTTTCTTCCAGAAGGGCATGGTCATCGCCAGCATAACAATGGCACCTGCAGCCCTTCAACCCCAAAAAAAGCTGGTCGAGCATGGGGTGAACATGTTCTGCCACGCAGTCGGGACCTGATGTTTCGACCGATCCCATACAGAAACGGGGTACCATTCCTTCAGGAAGGATCATCCTGTTTACTGTTTTGTTGCTCTTGATATCTTCGGTATAAACCGGAGACTCAGAGATTGCCTTCAGATAAAGTATCCCGAAATTGCCCGGCTTTGTACTGATATACCGAACATCTTCGGGAGTCAGGGATATCCTGATCCTCAACAGTTGAAGAGGTTCGTTCTGCCCGGCTTCAATGCTAAACGGACTCCGCCAGGGTGGCCTGATCACATATCCCGGTCCAAACCTGACACCCGTTTCTTTCGTGATGGCAGTTCCGTGTCCCGTCATAACCAGATAAACATCGCAGAAGACATCCGTCGCAGGTTCGGTGAACCTCCTGTTTACTGAAACAAGCTCCAGTTTCATTCCCTGAACCTCACCCGGCATCAGTTCACGGAATATTCCCATCCCTTCCGGCAGTCTGGTGGATTCAAATGGATAAATCAATTCTGTTCTCATACTTACTGTTCAACAGATTTTCTTTTTCTGGCAGTATATGCTACGGGGCTGATATATTTCTCAAAAAACCCGGCAAGAGTGTTGTATTCATCGGGGGACTCAAGAAGGCAGGCCCAGTTGATATCGCTGTTGTTTATCAGATGGAATGAACTGATGATGGCCTCTTTTTCGGAAAAGAACATCTTTGCGTGAAGATCAGGTACTTCAAAAACAGCCGCTTCGATTCTTTCAAGTCCATCGAGGCCAACCTCCTCCCTGACGTAATATGAAACATCAACTCCTCTCCGGACCGCCTTATTGATCGCTTCCACCAGTTGCTCCCATCCTTCCAGGTAACTGTATGGAGAGACAATTCTGATGAATTCAGCCGCGTTGTTTACCATCGAGATGATGGCCGGAATGCTTTCTTCGGGTTCAAGAACCTTCATATTCTTTACAGTTTTTCAGACCAGTGCATTGTTCAGGGGCTCTGCCAACGGTTTGATATGCCGGTTGAAGAAGCTCAAGATCTGCTCATACTCTTCCTGCAGGTCGAGGCGACATGTCCAGTTCAGGTCAGGTTTGTGGGTCAGGTTACCGGAACTGATGATGGCCTCCTTTTCAGAAAAGAACATTTTGGCATGTAAGAGGGGTACCTCAAATACCGGTACCATTAAACCATCCATTCCGTTCATACCCTCTCCTTTCCTGACATAATATCCCAGATTTAGTGAGTTCTTCACCGCTTCATTCAGGGTGTTTTTCAGTTCCTCCCATCCGGAAAGGTCGTTAAAGGGAGATACGATCACGACAAATTCCCGTGCATTTTTAACCATTGACACGATGGCTGTCATGTTTTCATCGGTTTTGAAAATTTTCATAATGATTTTTTAAAATTATTATATTACTTTTTCCCTATTTCCCCAGAGTCAGATACCCCATCGTTCTTCGGACGGATAGTAAGCAACAGAATACCTGCGACCAGAACACCAACTGCGGCAATCCTGAAGACCACCGAAAGTGGAACATTGGAATCCTTCATTGCCCCGCCTGCATAAATCATGATGCCCCCTGCGATGACGCTGAAGAAACTCATGATCCCATAACCGGTCGCTTGGTATCGTTTATCGACTACCTGGCAGATAACAGGCATGAAATTAGCATCATGGAACCCTTTTGAAAGCCCAAAAAGGATGATTCCTGCAATTGCAATCTCAAAAATGCCTGTGGAAGCCATCAGGAAAAGAAATGGCCCTCCAATGATAAATCCGATGGATGGAACAAATATTCTTCCCTTCAGGTTTTTCGATGCCCACCTGTCGGCGAGCATACCTCCAAGGATTACTCCGGCAAATGATGCAGCCTGGATAAATGCTGTAGCCGAAATACCCGCCTTTCCGAGCGAAAGATTGAATCCTTCCCTGAAAAAGGTGGGGAGCCATGCATTGATAACCCAAAATGCGATGCCGAGTAAAGAACCATATACAATAATGATCCAGTAAGATCCCGAGCTGAATAGATTCCGGGCAATCTCAATGATACCGGCTTTAGGTTCAGAGTGCTTTGAAATTTTCGGCTCAACCTGTTTGCTTTCAGTTTTGTCGCGAAGAATAAAAAAAAGGATAAAAGCGTAAATAATTCCGGCTATCCCGAAAATATGGAATCCTGCTCTCCATCCCCAGTATTCAGCCATATAACCACCTGCCCCTCCCAGGGCCATCCCGACATAGAGGCCGCTCATCAATATCCCCGATGCAATGGAACGGGTCGGTCCTTTGTGGTAATCCATGATCATGGCAACTGCTGCCGGCATGTAGCAGGCTTCGCTGATCCCCATCAGTGCCCTGGCTGCCAGCATTTCCGGATACGATTTTACAAATCCGGTCCAGAGGGTGATCACAGACCACACCAACAGGCTGGTCACAATGACCAGTTTCCGGCTGTACCTGTCAGCAAAGTATCCGCCAAACGGGCTCAGAACCCCGTAAACAATGAGGAACACAGTTGTCAGCAATCCGAACTGGGCATCCGTCATCGGAATGCTTTCCTTAATCGGGTCCCTCATCGAAGCAATGAGCAACCTGTCGAGGTAATTCAGCATTGATACCATCCAGAGGGATCCCACTACGACCCAGGCATAGTTTTTTGAGGCAATATTGTATTTGGCAATCATATTCCGAAGTTGTTATCAATGTTCTTGATTGATCCAGATATCGACCCTGGGAGTGTCCCAGTTGTAAGGTTTTCCAACGATATCGTAATCACCGTCGCCATCAAGGTCAGTGATGCGCGATTCGTGGTTCCCGAAACCGGTGGCAATAACCGAATCGGTGAAATTGCCTTTTCCGTCGCCAAGAAGAACCCGCATCCTCGCATCAGGATTGGCACCGTCAAGGCGCATCTCGGCATTGAAAATATCAAGGTGGCCATCACCGTTCAGATCAAGGATTTCGAGAGAGTGGCCGTTCCTGATGTTTTCAAGCAGGACTTTTCCAGTCCATGTCCCTTTTTTCCATTCGTACATCATCAGTGGGGCGATGCCTTCGCCGGTGACAAAAACGACCTCCGGCCTGCCACCTTCCACCAGCTGGCCGGCAGCCGACCGGCTGAACACATAGCTTTCATCGATAATATGCTGAAGGTAGTTTTTCCCCTCTTTATGCTGGAACCAATATCCCCCACCTACAATATCGTCAATGCGGTCGAGGTTGATATCGCATTTATATAGTCCTTCATGCTCATTCACTTTTTTGAAGGAAGGCTCATGCTCATTCCCTCTCTGCCACATCTGGCCATCGCTGTTGTATATATATATTGGATAATATTCCCATGTGATGGCGGACCGTGGTTTTTCCGGGATTTCGGCCAGGCACAATGACCGGCTATCCTGGTTCCAGAACACCAGTTCCCCTTTGCCGTCGCCATCGAAATCGCCCATCAGCAGATCGTGGTGCTTGGCAACTCCATCGCTCTTGATCAGATGGCATTTCCAGGGGATTTCGGAATTGAAATGCGGGCAGGGATTTTCCCACCACCAGATTTCCTTTGACTGCCAGTCGCCTCCAAGAACAAGGTCTTCATCACCGTCGCCATCGATATCCCAGACCGTCCCGCCTGCTTCAACATTCAACTGTCGGTCGTCGATAACAGAGGTTTTCCAGTTGCCCTGTTCCAACCTGTAAAGCACGACCGAAGGAGCCATTGTCCTTTCAGCAATTACAAACTCGCGAATCCCGTCGCCGTTCACATCAATGAGTACCGAGGCAGTTTGCTGTGTTCCGGTATGACGGAGCGGAACTGCACCCCCGGTGGAGGATAAAAGCTTCCAGGAAGGATTTTGCGCCCTTGTACAGGCAGCAACCTGGATGATCAGCAGGAGGACCAGGAAATGCCTCCCCGATAAAGAGTGCAATTTGATCATTCTCATTTAAACCTTTTTAAAACTATACCTGTTTGTGATTAATTATCAACTGATTCAGTCCCGGCAAGAGGAGTGTGTGACTAAAACAACGAATGAATCGATTCCATCAATCCCAGAATACCCTGCCAGGAGATAATCAGTGTAAAAAGTAAAGTAAACAGCAACATGATGTTCATCAGGAGGCCTGCCTTTATGTTTCCCATTGAAAAATTCATTGAATGGCTTCTCAATCCTCCCCGACAGGTAGCACTTCCCCGCTGTTATGGATGATGCCAATTTTCAGTCCGGGGTTCAGTTCAATCTTCCGGTTAATAAAAGCCGGAACTATCTCTGCCGGTAAATAGTAGAAACCCATTATGTTGGCCAACATCGGATCCATGGTGAGGGTGGTCTTAAAGTTCCTTTTGATGTAATTCAGGTACATACACTCGCAGGCAGCAAAGCGGTTACCAATCAAATCGGCATTAAGCATTTCCCAGAGGGTTTCATCATCGTATCGCGCCAAACGGCTCATCTCTTCTCCATGCGTGGGGGCGATCCCTTCGAAACAGGGTGATAGCAGGATGATCTCGCCGCCGGGCTTTGTGGCAAGTGCCGCTGAGAAAAGCCCTTTGTCGGCCTGGGTGAGATCATAATCAAACGGAAAGGAACTGCTGATGGTGATATCAGCCTTTTCTGCGAAAGCCACCCCGTTTATCTTTTTCCCCCAGGCAACAATATCGCGGTGTGCATCGATGAAATGACCGGATACGGCCCTGAGTATTTTCCCGTTTTCATTCAGGATCACGTTAAAAATAAAATGCAGTCCGACCTCCCGGGCAAAATCCTCCATTTCTTCCCTGCAGGGTGAATTGATCTTCCCGAGCTGCGATTCGTTTGCACCCAGCAGGTGCATCGCATTGACCGTTTCCTTTCCGGCGACGCCGGGGAGCAACATCTTAGCCCCGCCACTCCATCCCGCAGGATGATGTGGCAGAACCCCGCCAACGGCTATCCTGAAATCTGCTTCCATAACATCCCTGTTCACCAGAATCCGGGTACCCCTCCTGGTTACGCCCATATCTATAAGATTGTTGAAGCAGTCATGGTTTCTGATCTCTACCCGGCTGACAACCTCATCGCCAAACCTCTCCCTGATTTCATCCACGGTCATATTCCGGTGAGTGCCCTGGGCTATGACCAGAATGATCTGGTTATTTTTCAGACCGGCTGAACGAAGTTCCTCCAGAATATAGGGAAGGATCACTTTCTGCGGGGTCATCCGCGTTCGGTCGTCCACCAGGATCACAACCCTTGAACTCCGGCCTACAATCTCCCGTAGCCTCCCGGTCCCCACAGGGTTGTGCAGTGCCCGTACAATCTCCCCAGACTCGCTTTCAGGGGGTTCACATGCATTCCTCCTGATATTGAAACAAAGGTTCCCCGATGGGATCTCAAAATCAATCTTTCTTTCTCCGTAATGTACCTGAATCATAATAATTCTCTTTGATTTTATATTTTTTCGGCAGTTGAATACCGCCTGCTTATTTCAGTCTTCTGATGATTTTATGCATTCCCCGGAATGTCGCTTCGCAACGGAAGCGTGACCGGGATCGTAAATCCACCTGTTACCTGCACCATCTTCTTTCTATGCTACAATTCACTTTCGTATTTGTACTTTTTTTCAGTCTTTCTGAATTTAAAGTTATGCCTATATTCAGGCCCCCCGCCGGTAAACCACTTTTCCCCCGGCAATGGTCATGATCACATTTGCATTTTCGTCGAGGATCATCAGATCGGCATCTTTCCCCTTCGAAATGCTGCCTTTCCGGTTGTTTACCCCGATTATTTCAGCAGGGGTCAGCGTGGTCATCCGCAATGCATCTGAAAAGGAGAGCCCCATCGAAAAAATCCCGTTCCTCAGACAGACATCCATGGTTGTGACACTTCCTGCATAGGCCGTATTGTCGGGAAGCCGTGCAATCCCGTTTTCTACGATGGCTTCGACATTGCCCAGGTAATATTTCCCGTCGGGCATTCCGGCCGCCGGCATCGCGTCGGTCACAAAACATGTTTTTTCGGCTCCTTTTACCTTCACAAGAAGGTTCATCAGAGCGCTGTCCAGGTGCCAGCCATCGCCTATCATTTCACCGGATACCCTGTCGTCGTAAAGCAGTGTTTCAGTGGCCCCTGCAACCCTTTTCAGATTTTCTCTTCTGAAATTTGACATATTGCAAAAAAAATGGGTAGCATGGGTAATCCCGGCATCCAGGGCACCGATCATCTCAGGATAAATACCATTGGTGTGGCCGGCAGCCGCCACGATTCCCCGGTCGCACAAATCCTTCACCAATCCTGCAGCTCCTTCCAGCTCCGGTGCAAGGGTGACCTTTTTCAGAACATCGCTGAATTCCAGAAAAGGAAGGTAATGATCGGGTGCCGGGAATGCCAGATATTCGCGCGGATGTGCCCCGCTCTGTCCCGGGCTGATATATGGGCCCTCCATGTGAATTCCGAGCAGTTCTGCACCTTTTCGTTTTCCTGACCGGATATAATCCCTCGCCAGGGAAAGGGCATGCAGAAAGTTCTCCCTCCGGGTTGTAATCACCGTAGCCAGAAAGGAAGTAACCCCATGCCGTACAAAGAATGCACCCATTGTATCAAACGTATCATCCCCGGCATTCGTTGCGTCTGCCCCCATTGCGCCGTTAACATGAATGTCAATCATACCAGGGGCAATCAGGTTTCCTCCGGCATCGATGATCTCCGTTCCCAGAGGTACCATTGTTTTTTCGCGGGGACCAAAATCCACAATCTTCCCGTTCTGAATCAGCACGGCTCCTCGGGGTATTCTGATTCCGGGTGTGATCAGAGTACCGTTGCTAATAAGTAAATATTCACTGCCGTTCATTTTATCTTCCTCTTTTGTTTAAAACCTGCCCGACTTTCCGAGCTGACCTTTGTTGATTCTTTATTCTCCCCGCACCAGGCATGTACGCATTTTCCGAGACCTTTCAAACATGCAGTCAAGCGATTCAATATCAAATTCCTTCAGCATATCTTCCGCACTCTTCGAGGGATGATCAGATGATACCATTACAACAGCCAGCTTGCCTGGATCTTCAATGGTAACCCTGTTGCCATATTTTTCCTTCAGCTGACTGAGTTTACCCTTGTTCCCGCCAAGATGCACCAGAGCAAAATCGAGGTTGATTTCGGCCACTGCATAATCGGTATAGTTGGTACTGGAAGCCACAACCTGCCCAACCGGGCTACGGATTTCGGAGGGAACATTGTAGTTATACTGTGCCCCTACCAGAAAGGAACGGCAGGAATAAGCCCAGTAATTCTGAACAAAATCACTACCATGATACATAGATGAAAAAAGGAGAATATCGGGATTCAGATTGGCAATCCGTTCGCGAAGGTCATCGAAGTTCAGGTCGAAACAGATCACGGCAGCGACTTTCCCAAAATCACATTCAATCAGTTCAACCTGGTCAGACGGAACAAAACCTTCATTCATTTCTTCATCGGTCGGGAAATTCTTATCGTACATTCCGCATACCTTTCCGTTTCGGTCGACCAATACGACAGAATCGTTCCATTTGCCATCGTTCCTCTCAACATAGGTACCAAAAGCAATGTAACAGCGGTTCAGTTTTGCTATGGAAGCAAAAAAATCGAGAACCTGGGTTCCCCTCGCTTTGAAATACCGGAATTTTTCGTCCTTCGACCACCGGAAAGTAGGAAGGTCGCAAGCTTCGGGCAAAAGAACCAGGTCAGGTTTATGTACCATTACCTGCTTCAGTTTCTCCTGCCATTTACCGATCACCTGCTCCGTGATCTGCTGATGTCCGCCGGTGATGTCAATTCCAAAGGTACTGGCCCCACCCGTGACTGCAGCCACCTTAACCTTGTTTTTGGCATGAGCATCTCCAGGAAGTATCAGCAAAGCCCCAAAGACAATCCATGATAAAGCAGTTTTAAGAAATAAATACCTGTTCATTTTCATCTCCTTTCCTTATTGAAAGACTGTTTTCCGGGAAACCTTCCTGTTAAAGGATTCTTTTCGCGTTCTTATAATACACTTTCTTCAATATCCTGTCGCCCAGGTCCAAACCACTGTATGACCAATGGTAGAGGTAGCCAGGATAATAAAAATGCTCATCAGCGGTTTCAAGGATTCTGAAACTGATCCTGTACATTTCGGGACTCCGGCCATTGTCGGTACCGAACAAAATCCGGTTTCCGTAACGGGTGTAAAACTTTTTCATTGTTCTCGGGATGGGGCCGCTCAGTGCAAAACGGGCAGAGTTATCGACATACAGATTCGGATAGTTGTCGAGCAACCGGGCTAACAATTTCAGGTCGTGGTTGCAATTTGCAAAATGGCATGCAATGAAGGTTGTTTTCGGGTTCTCCCTGACCACATTTTCAAGTGAACGGATAAGCGCATAAAACCCGATTGTTCCGGTCTGGGTTGAATCGATGCGCCATTTGGCAGCATTCATCAAACCATCGTTGTACCGGTCCATCGGCAGATACATCCAGTATGGATCGGCAATGTGGATATTCACAGGCATTTTCAGTTCGGCACATTTCTCATACAGGGATTTCAGCCGGGGATCATCACAGTGCATCCCCCAAGCTTTAACCGGTTTAGAAAAGAACATCCCCTTGCCCTTGTCGCCCAATTCCCCAACTCCTTTGGCTCCTACCCGGTAACACCTCTCAAGTTCCTTCACCGCAGCAGGTCCATATCCCGGCTGGTCATAGCCGGTATAATCGAAACCGCACCAGACATCAAACCTGTCACCGAATTTGGAGTAAACCTGGTAAATGGAATCAAATTCAGCTCCTGTAGTTGCAGACAGGATGATGGTTTTCCTGATCCCGAACCTGTCCATCGTTTTGACCCACTCCCTGATTTCCTCCTCCGAACGGGCTGCATATTGATGGGCATGCACATCGATCACGGGAAACCTGGCCCTGGTTACTTCTGTCATAGGAATTTTGAAAATGGATTTCGGCTCAAAATCTTTCAGCAACAGATTCTGAACATCCTGGGCCGAAGATGAAAGAGGGATAAGGGATACACCGGCCAGGATCAGTAAAGAGGTGATCTTCAGACTCATAATCACATACTGGTCGTTAAGATATTTTAATACTGATCTCCCTTTATTGCAAAAATCGGTTTGTTGATCATCCATCTGCCCCTTGTAAAGTCGGGGAAATCCTGGGGTTCTCCGTTGTTTGCAACCGAAGCTTCCGACAGGGGTGTAATGACACTCCAGGCCGCTGCATCATAGGCATCCATTGGCGGATATTCATTCCTTTTGATGAACTCCACAAAAGCGTGGGCAACAAAAAAGTCCATTCCGCCATGTCCGGAACCGGAAGCATTTTCGCCCCATCTTTTCCAGAGAGGATGGTTATATTTTTCGAAATAGGGCCCCATCTTCTCCCATTTATCATATTCCGAAACTCCTTCGATATAAATCCTCTGGTCTGAAATATCGAACTCGGTGAGTCCTTTAACCCCCTGCACCCTGAATCCCAACGAATAGGGTCGGGGAAGGCTGGTATCATGTGTTACGATAATGGTTTCATCACGGGCTGTTTTGATGGTGGTAGTAACAATATCTCCCAGTTTCCAGATCAATCCGGCATAAGGATGGTTTTGTCCGCCATCCGGGTGGTTCAGAATGTAATCATGCAGTCCGCGGGCCTTGGTTGCAGTGGAAGTAAGTGAAACGAAGCGGTTTCCCCGGTTGATATCGAGCATGGTGGCAATAGGCCCAGCCCCATGGGTGGGATAAAGGTCTCCGTTGCGCTGCAGGGAATGTTCTGTTCTCCACCGGGCTTCCCCAATCGCATTAGCACCGTACACAAGCCTTCCCCCGCCCGGTTGTCTTCCCCTGCTGAACTTGACTTTCCGGAGATCGTGCTGATACCCGCATCTGGCATGGAGGATCTCGCCGAAAAGGCCTTCCCTCACCATCTGGAGAACAGCCATCACATCCTTCCGGTAACAAACATTTTCCAGAATCATACAGTGTTTTCCGGTTTCCTCATGCGTGGAAACCAAATCCCAGCACTCCTCAATGGTATTGGCTGCTGAAACCTCCACTCCCGCATGTTTGCCGGCTTTCATGGTGGCAACAGCCATCCGGGTATGCCATAGCCAGGGAGTGGAAATGACCACGCCATCGATGTCGTTCCGTGCCAATAAATCCATGAAGGCGTATTCGCTGCCTGTATAAAAAACAGGGGCAGGCTTGTCAAATTTTTTAAACATTTCTCCCGTCCGGTCAAGCGCAAACTGGTCGGTATCACATACCGCCGGAATCACGACATCGTCACGACGGAGGAAATTGTCCAGGTGGTTCCTTCCCCGGTTCCCCACTCCGATGAATCCAATCCTCACCTTTTCGTTGTTCTTCACTGTTCCGAAAGTCAGTTTGGGTGCCAACGAGATACCTATACCGGTTAACATGCCGGTTTTGAGAAAATTCCTTCTGCTCCTTTTCATATTCTGTGTTTTTATTTTTATCAATCGGGAGACTGACTCAGAAACAATCAGCCTCTAAATTTTAACGAATATTTTATTCCGGTACATGAAATAACAGGTTAACCACAGCATAAACGAAGCCACAGAGGTTGTCACGAGTAAGACAAAATCAGGCCCTGCCCATTGAAAAAAGGAAACAGCAAACGGCCTTGCCACTGACTTCAGCAATTCAGCTCCCCCTGCTTCGGCAAACAGATAAATAAAGAGGGGATTCATTCCGACCACTGCAAAAAAACGGACTCCCCGTCTGATCCGTAAAACATCGATCAGCCCGTATGACAGGGCCAGGGCCAGAAAAGTCCAGCCTCCACTGGCCAGGACGAAGGATGAAGTGGCAATCCGTTTGATGATGGGGGTGACGGGATTCAGGCCGTAACCGATTAACAATCCGGCAATTCCTGCAACAACCAGCCATTTCAGCTTAAGTGCCCGGGTACTGCCGCCCATCAGCAGCTTGCCTGCCAGAACCCCCCAGATCGTGTGTGCAGCCGTCGGTACCGCATTGAATGAAACCCAGTGTCCCCGGGAAAGCTCTCCCGAAATCTGCATATCAAGCCATGCCCCGAAATTATGATCGGCTACAAATGGCTGGTTGAATCCCTCTACCGGGAAAATCCTGTACAATACTTCAGATAGGATTAAGAGGCTCAGTGAGAAAATCACCTGGAACATGACCGGTTTCCGCATGATCAGGAAAGACAGCAGAATGGTGACTGAAAGCTGAGCCAGGACATTCTGAAAAAAGAAAGTAATCCTTCCGTACGGGATGCAATACAACCACCAACCGAGCAAAAGAAGGACAAAACAGCGCAAGATGATGTGTTTTCTGATGGCATGATGCGATTCACCGTTCCTGATTCTCTTGGAATAGGAAAAGGGCATGGCCACCCCGACAATGAACATAAAAAACGGCTGTATCAGATCCCAGAACCTTAATCCGTTCCAGGGATGATGCTCAAACTGCTGTCCAAACGAATAGATGATTGTGCCAGAGAATTTTTCGGATACGAAAAATGTGAAGAAACCGGTAATTGCCACCACAAGGAGAAACATGGTCAATCCTCTGAAGAAATCGAGTGACAAAAGACGATCCTGTTCCGTTTGTTTTGACTTTTCCATGAATGTTTTGTTTTGAGGCAAGAGATTGTTCCTTCTATCCAGCTTTGTTTACAAAATAAAGCGATCCTATTTTTTCGACATGGTTTGTTTCATCCGGAGGACTTCGGTACCCGCCATGATGACCGCCCCCAATCCGTGATTGTCGTTCACCTCAACCGGACGCGTGTAATAATAAGCAAGGTCGTCCTGGATTCCAGTTCCCACACAGATACCCCCCACTTTCAGTTCAGGGGTCATCATCGACTTAATCCCTTCCCACCCTCTGATGGCAATAGTGGAAAATCTCCTGTCAAGCCAGCCCTCATTCACCCCTTTGGCCACACCGTATGTGAACATTGCTGTACAGGAAGTTTCCGGATAGGAATCAATTTTGTCGATCAGCTGGTGCCACATTCCCGACTCACTCTGATAGCGCGAATACCCGAGTACTTGTCTCCTGAAAATCTGTAAAAGAGTATCTCTCGCCGGATGGTTCTCAGGCAGGAACTCGAGCAGGTCGCACTGGGCCATGATGCTCCAGCCGTTGGCCCTGCCCCAGCGGGCGACACCGTTTTCTTTCAGATCGTCATAGTAGCAATGAAAATACAATTCCGATTTTTCATCATACAGATATTTCGCAAACCCAATGACCTGGCTGGCAGCAAAATCAAAATATTTCCGGTCGCCGGTAAGTTTTCCCATCCTGGCAAGAAAAGGAACACTCATATATAAATCATCCAGCCACACGGTTTTTTTGTAAGGAAAGAGCCGGGCAAGGGTGCCGTCCTCCAGCCTGCACTCTTTTTCGAGAATATGGAGTGCCGTTTTTTCAATATAATCACGATAATCCCCCCGTTGCTCATTTTCATACACTTCTATCAAGCCTGCTCCCATTGCCCCGCAATGATCAAGAAGTTCCATTTTAAAAAATTGGGTCGCACCCGGGCTATATATATTGGCATCATAAAATTTTCTAAAATAGGGTACCTGATCGAAGAAATAAGAATAATTTTTCCGTGGGAAACTGAGGATGGAGCTGTCACCTGTAAACCTGCCAAGTTTAAGCATGGCCAGGTTCAGGACGCCATTCATATAGTTCCATCTCACATAAGGACTGAGAAAATAAATTTCTTTGTCGACAGGCAGCCCTTTCGTATTTTCATACTTTTCGCCCGTCCGGATATTAGCAATTTTATACGGACCATCCACTATGACCTGAGTGGCCAGCTTTTTCAGGATATCCAAATCATCCTTTGGCGGCTGTGCCCAGCAGGCAACAGTGATTAATCCGGCCAGACAAAAGAGCCATTGCTTACTTTTCATCATTTTTGAATTATTCGTTTATTCTCTTCTTCCATGTATTTCCCATTTCCGGAGGTAGAATGGATTACAACCGCTGAGTCGTATTCCGGGTCAGACGGTCGACGAAGCTTTTAGCTTCCAGGATTGCTTTATCAAATCCATTTTCAAAGACAAAGACAGCACCAGTGAATGGTTTTCCCTCATCACCCGTGGCCGGAAAGGTTTCAAAACCTTTTTCGAACAAAAGCTTTAATATCCTGATCCCTCCTCTTCCGGCCGATCTGACAGGCATGATCCGGCCAAAACCAATCCCGGTTTCCTGGTCACCCACCAACATGATCATATACCCTTTGTAATTCAGGCTTCCACCGTCAGGTGGATCATTTTGATAATCCCTGTCAAATGCATTCCAGGCACTTTTTGGATAAAGTTCAATTTTCCTAACGTAGTTTTCCTGGCCATAGAGTTTATAACTCCCTGTTTCTTTACCACCCGGACGACCGATGTCCACACTGTTCCACCAACCTGCGGGATACTTCAGGTAGTCAATTGTGATAAATGGACTATTACAGTAAATTGTATACCGGGATATGGCCATGATCCTGTTGCTGTTACATTCCCGATATTCAAGCAACATGACCAGCGAGTCACTACTGATGTGGCTTACGACTACATTTTTCAGAGGTCCCCGCTGGGCACAGGCGTCGATCACTTCGACGGCCTGATCAACCTGGCTGTTTTTCAGGATCCAGTCGCGGATAGCATGTTCACTCCCGCATACCCCCCCGGCATTTAGCCTGACAGAGGCATCAAAAATCGCATTTCCGAATTCGACACAGGGGTAACCTCCGGGCCCGATGTCAATGTTCACATGGCATCCTGCCGGTGAATCGTCATCGGCCAGGTAGGTTTCAATCAGGAGGGCAGGACCGGGCCAGTTGATTTCAAGGGCATGGCCTTCGGTATCAGAGTGGATATAAACTGAATTTTCCTGTTGAAGCCAGCTGACCGGGACGGCAAGTTCACTAATCTCCCTGTCATGAAGAACACCAAAGTTACGGGCAAGACGATGTCCGTTGATTCCTATGTCATGAACTGCGTCAGTTTCCTCTGCTTTGCCCGACCAGGTGGATACGGTCAACCGCGCCGCTGTTGCCCGTCTCAACGTGTGATCATTCACAACGATCCCGCACTGCTGCCTTTGCCCTGCTCTAACCCCAAAAGCTTCATTTATCCGCGATGGAAGGAACATCTTCACAGAACGGTTTTTGCGTTGCAGCCTGAAATACACGGATGCCTCCGTCATATAACAGGTTCCATTAATATCGGTGATCCTGGCCATGAACCGGACACTGTCCTGGTCGGGAATCCAGGAATTGTCCCAGACAGCCCTGAATGGCCGTTGCAAAGCCTTGCCGGCCGTACCGTCCCAATTGCTTCCTTTCACCATATACTGCCAGTCACGGTATTTCCCGTCGCCGTCCTGGTCAAAAGCGGTGCACCAAGGAATAAAATCGACGCTTCTCACCCTTTCGGGATGAAGTGTCTCAATTTCCATCCCGGGATAATCGCCGATGAAATCCTTTCCGGAGGGAGATTTGAAAACACCTTTTACACAAGGTTTTTCCAGGTGATAATAAATCCTTACCACATAATTGTATATCCAGTAATGGGGCCAGTTATATCCGTGGCATATTTGTTCCCCACAGTAAAAGACAAACCTGTTCTTCCCCTGCACCAGGAGTTCAACCGGAAACTGAACAGCCGACCTTCCCGCCACCGTCCTGTAATAACATTCCGGGCGTCCGGGGGTAGCCGGTTGCGTGATCGGTAGCTGTTCTCCCGAATTGACCCTGAATTTCTGGTTGCTGGTGCCAATGTGTCCCCCCCAGAAATAGAATGATATCTCTGCCCTGACCGCCATTTTAAGATCGCTGATCTCCAGTGAAGTGACCATTGAATCGTTAAAAGCAAAAGGCCCCTTAAAAAAATCGACTTTCCTGCCATATTCAAACTCCCGGAAAATGTCGCCGGGCATCGGATCTCCGGAAACAGGGCGGAGGTAACTCAAAAAAATGAGGCACAGGACAAATGTTCTTTTCATTTCGGTTGCAGGATTTTTGTCAGGCAATAGTGGTTGTTATTTATCAATTCATCTCAGCAACATCAGTTTTCCTGTGTTCACTTCACCCCCTGCAATAAGGCTGCACAGGTATATGCCTCCAGGGCATTGATTGCCTGCATCGTTCACCCCGTTCCAGATGACAGAACTGGTACCGGCAGGCAATGTATTCCGGAGCAATGTCCGGATAATCTTGCCTGAAAAGTCATGGATAAAGAGGCTCACATGCTCCGTCCGGTCAAGACAAACAAGGATTTCCGTTTTTACACGGAAAGGATTGGGATAATACCGGATATTTTTCCCGGGGGCTGATTTCTGACCTGTTGATGTTAAGGTAACCTGGTAAGCCCCAATTGTAATTTTGCCCGATTCTGGAACTATTGTGCCATTAATATCATGCGTATAGCCAGATGTGGCAACACCACCATTTATTGCTGGGGAATTGGGCTGCGGAGCAAAATTGCCATAAGTATAAGAATCAGTCCAGATTGGATTTATTAATTTGGAATCGACCATTAATTTAGTATTTGACGATTTACTTTGCCACTCGCTTAAAAATTTAGCCTGATCTGAATT
>CAYNBE010000027.1:0-25335 GCA_964395045.1 uncultured Prolixibacteraceae bacterium
CAATGACACTCGACAAAGGAACATTTCCCGCCCTCTCCCCCAGCCCGTTCACCGTAGTATGGATACAACGGATGCCGGCTTTCAGGGCCTGGTACACATTAGCTACAGCCAGATCATAATCGTTGTGGGGATGAAAATCAAACGAAACATCCGGAAAAGATTCCAGCATTTCGCGACAAAACCGGTATGTCTCATCCGGATTCAGGATTCCAAGTGTATCGGGCAACATAATATGCCCCACAGCTTCCTGCCTTAGTCCGTCAATCATAAACCGGACATAATCGGGAGAATTGCGCATCCCGTTTGACCAGTCTTCCAGGTATACATTTACTGCAATGTCCATATTCTGAGCCAGGGCGATCACTTTCCGGATATCATCCAGGTGCTGTTGGGGTGATTTTCGCAACTGTTCCGTCACATGACGGTAAGAACCTTTGCAAAGGAGGTTCATCACCTTTCCTCCGGCATCACGAATCCATTTCAGGGATACATCCCCATCAACAAACCCAAGGATTTCAATCCTGTCGCGAACCCCTTTTTCGGCAGCCCAGGCCAGGATTTTACTGGCTCCTCTGTATTCCCCCGTGGATACCCTTGCCGAAGCCACCTCAATCCTGTCAACCTTCACATCTTCGATCAGGATTCGTGCGATGCTTAGCTTTTCAGTATCGCTGTATGCCACCCCGGAAGTCTGTTCCCCGTCGCGAAGGGTGGTGTCCATGATGATCAGGCGTGGCTGATCATCCGTAGCCTGTCCGTCACTCATTTGTTCCGATTTTCAAATTGAATAATTTCATTGTCGAGAGTGAGCAGGTAATCGATATCATCAAGTCCGTTCATCAGACAATGTTTTTTATAAGGATCGATCGAAAAACGGATGAAAACACCCGTCTTCCCGACAGTGATGGTTTGCGATTGAATGTCAACGGTGAACAGGGTATCTGGATTCTGTTCAATCGCAGCGAAAATCTCTTCCAGAAATTCGGGAGTGACTGTGACAGGAAGGATTCCGTTGTTCAGAGCGTTGTTTTTAAAAATATCGGCAAAAAAACTGGAAACAATCACCCTGAAACCATAGTCGTACAAAGCCCAGGCGGCATGTTCCCGGCTCGAACCGCTTCCGAAATTTTTTCCGGCCACCAGAATTTCTCCGGAATAGACCGGATTGTTCAGGACAAATCCAGGTTTCGGGGTACCCTCTTTGTCATAACGCCAGTCGCGAAACAGGTTTTCACCAAAACCACGGCGTTCAACCGCTTTCAGAAATCTTGCCGGAATGATCTGATCGGTATCCACATTCTCAACGGGAAGCGGAACTGCCGGAGAGATCAGTGTTGTGAATTTTTCGTATGACATATTTTTAATCTTAAATCTTAAATCTTGAATCTTGAATGCGGTATCTTGAATCTTGAATGCGGTATCTTGAACGAGCTCAAATAAAATATAGCCAAAACAGGATTCCAACATGGATATTAAACAACTATCTTATTTTTGTTCTGATGTGTTAATCTCGATTTTGAAAGAACCGATGCAATTTCATGAGCTTCGTTTATTAAAGATTCTCCTTCTGTTTTACCTGTCAGATTCTCATCTAAAGCAAATTCAATCCAAAACTCCGACTCATCAGCTTCTTCTATCGAAACACTTAATTTTGCAATAATCACTGGAACACTTAATGCATTACATGATGCCCTGTAATTTGCTGCAACAGAAGTGGATGATCTCATTAACTGGCTTCGGATGTGATTCCCTAGGTGATCCGGAGGCAGTGACAAAGCAAACCTGACACATTGATGTGCAAAAGTCGTCGTCCTTTTTTTCATTTCTTCCTTAAAAAGAGCCAAACTACTCATAAATAGAATATTACATTTATAAATTGAACAACATATTTTTTCTGCCCCACCATCTTAAATCATTCAAGATTCAAGACTTAAGACTCAAGATTGACAAGTTCCCTTGGATCGGTAATCACTCCCGTAATGGCAGCAGCGGCGGCAGTCAGCGGACTTGCAAGCAAAGTGCGGGCCCCCGGCCCCTGGCGGCCTTCAAAATTCCGGTTCGAAGTGGAAATGGCATATTTCCCTTCCGGAATTTTATCGTCGTTCATAGCGAGACATGCAGAACACCCTGGTTCCCTCAGGGAGAATCCGGCTTCCTCAAGAATGGTGGTTAACCCTTCCTCCCGGGCTGCCTTTTCAACCTGTTTTGAACCGGGAACGATCCAGGCCGTAACATGGGCTGCCTTTTTCTTCCCTTTCACAAAGCTGGCAAATGCCCTTAAATCTTCGATCCGCCCGTTTGTGCAGCTCCCGACAAATACGTAGTCGACCGGTTTCCCGATTAGTTTCTCCCCGGGTTTGAAGTCCATATACCGCAAAGCTTTCTCCAGCGTCGACCGGTCGGCGGCATTCAGGTTTTCATCCACCGGGATATTGCCTGATATTCCGGTACCCATCCCCGGATTTGTTCCATAGGTGATCATCGGTTCAATTGCTGTAGCATCAAACCTGTATTCAGTATCAAATTGTGCATCCTCATCCGTATACAGTGTTTTCCAGTAAGCGAGCGAGCGCTCCCACTCTTCTCCGGAAGGCGCAAATTCCCTTCCCTTCATATATGAAAAAGTGGTTTCATCGGGGGCTATCATCCCTCCCCTGGCACCGCTTTCAATGCTCATATTGCAAAGAGTCATCCTGCCTTCCATGCTCAGGTTTTGAATGGCCTGCCCGGCGTATTCAATAAAATGTCCGGTTGCACCACTGGTTGAAATACGGGAAATGATATAGAGGGCGATGTCTTTTGCCGTCACACATAATCCTGTTGTGCCATCTATTGTAATGCGCATCTTTTTTGGTTTTGGCTGAAGAATCGCCTGACTTGCAAAAACCATTTCTATTTCCGTGGTACCAATTCCAAAGGCGAGGGCGCCTAATGCACCGTGAGTGCTGGTATGGCTGTCACCACACACAATGGTCATTCCCGGCTGAGTGAATCCCAGCTCAGGGCCGATGACATGGACAATGCCGTTCCAGGGATGGTTCAATCCAACCAGACGAATCCCGTATTTTTCGCAATTGGCTGCCAGCATTTCTACCTGGCGGCGCGACAATTCATCCCGGATAGGCAAACGCTGATTAATGGTTGGAATATTATGATCGGCAGTAGCCACCGTTTTTTCAGGCCGTTTTACTTTCAGGCCACTTCTCTCAAGACCCACAAATGCCACCGGACTGGTGACTTCATGGATCAGGTGCAGATCGATATAGAGAACATCGGGACCATTGGGTACCTGCCTGACTACATGGCTGTCCCAGATTTTGTCAAAAAGAGTTTTTCCGCTCATCGTACTGGAAGTTTGTTAATAGCATCAAGAAACGCCTCTACCGATGCAGTAATGATATCAGTATGGGCTGCAAAACCATGGTACATATTTTTTTCATATTCAATCTGAACATGCACCTTCCCGACGTCATCGCTCCCCCGGGTGATAGCCTGGATCAGGAATTCGTCGAGGATTATATGCCTGTGAATGATCATTTTTACGGCATTGAATGCGGCATCGACCGGGCCATTGCCCGAGGCCGTAGCATTGAATTTTTCACCGGCAATATCAAGCCTGAGTGTGGCTGTGGGGACAAGGGTTTTTCCGGAAACTACCTGAAGGAAATCGAGTTTAATTCTTTTTTCCTGCCTTGTGGCATCACCCACAAGCAATGCAATATCATCATCCCTGATTTCTTTCTTTTTATCAGCGAGTTTTAAAAACTCCCCGTAAATCCGATCAAGTTTTTCCTTCCCAAGCTTAAAACCAAGCAGTTCGAGCCGGTGGTTCAGTGCTGCCCGTCCGCTTCTCGCTGTCAGGAGGATCGATGACTCGTTAATGCCGACATCCTTCGGGTCCATAATTTCGTAATTTTCACGGTTTTTCAGCACACCATCCTGGTGAATTCCTGAAGAATGGGCAAAAGCATTGCGTCCGACAATGGCCTTGTTGGGCTGAACAGGCATATTCATCAGGTTCGACACCAGCCTGCTTGTCCGGTAAATATTCTGCGTCCGGATATTGGTTTCAATATTGAGCACTTTCTGCCGGCTTTTCAGAATCATAACCACCTCTTCAAGCGAAGTGTTTCCAGCCCGCTCTCCGATTCCGTTGATTGTGACTTCCACTTGCCGGGCTCCGTTCATCACCCCTGAAATGGTATTGGCAGTCGCCATTCCCAGATCGTTGTGGCAGTGGGTTGAGATGACCACTTTGTCGATTCCCTTTACATTTTCAACCAGGTACTTAATTTTTTCCCCGAATTCATGCGGCAGGCAATAGCCGGTGGTATCAGGTATGTTTACGACTGTAGCCCCGGCTTTAATCACAGCCTCGATAACCTTTGCCAGGTACTCATTGTCGGAACGACCGGCGTCCTCAGCATAGAATTCCACATCCTCGACATACCTTTTGGCACATTTCACGGCCTCCACTGCCCGGTGAAGAATATCCTCCGGAGTGGAATTCAGCTTATACTGAATATGATATGGAGAGGTACCAATCCCTGTGTGGATTCTGGACCTGCGTGCATACTGCAGCGCTTCCGCCGCTACCTCGATGTCTTTCTGCACTGCACGGGTCAGCCCACAGATCACAGGCCAGGTCACCGCTTTGGAGATCGCCACTACCGACTCAAAATCACCGGGACTGGATATCGGGAATCCTGCTTCAATGATGTCCACACCCAGTTCTTCGAGTGCTTTGGCCACTTCGATCTTCTCGATCGTATTCAGCTGGCATCCGGGAACCTGTTCGCCATCGCGCAGCGTAGTGTCGAAAATAAACAATCTTTCACTCATAGTTTCAGTTTTAAATCAAAAAGCCACCCCCTTTTTCAGAGAATGGCTTTTTGTCAATCTTGGCTGATTTTTCCACAGAATACCATTCTCATCCCGTCATTCCAATCAATAGAATACCGGCAATCAAAATGGCAATATATATGGAATTACTCACTCTCAACTTTCAATTTGTTACAAATATTACAATAATTTTCAGATTTGAAAGAAAATCAGGCTTTCTTTTCAATAAATTTTAACAAATACGTCACATACCTGACCATGTCGCATGTACTGTTTACGGATTCAGGTTTGCATTGGGATCATTTCCCGGGCCTGAGTTTGCGGACTGCCGCACCTGCCTGCCACAATTCCGAATCATGCATTTCCTTCAGTTCTGCATTCAGACTATCTTTGTAATTGATTGAGCTCAAGGAATCGATTACTCTTTTGGTTTCAATTCCTGCCTTTACACTTTGATAAAGATCTTTGAAAACCGGAAGGGTGGCCTCCCTGAATTTATGTCTCCAGTCAAGGGCTCCCCTTTGGGCAGTTGCGCTGCAATTGGAATACATCCAATCCATGCCATTCTGGTCGACCAGCCTGATCAGGCTTTGGGTGAGCTCTTCCACAGATTCATTAAACGCTTCGGAGGGTGTGTGGCCGTTTTCACGTAATACTTTGTATTGTGCTTCAATAATACCGGCCAGGGCACCCATCAGTACACCACGTTCGCCGGTCAGGTCAGAATAGACTTCCTTTTCAAAGGTGGTCGGGAAAAGGTATCCTGAACCAATAGCGATTCCCAGGGCGAGGGTTCTTTCCATTGCTCGGCCTGTATGGTCATGGTAGACAGCAAAACTGGAATTGATACCGTGACCGGCAAGAAAATTGGTCCTCACACTTGCACCCGAGCCTTTGGGAGCCACAAGGATTACGTCTACATAATCAGGAGGTATCACCTCCGTTTGTTCTTTATAAACGATCGAAAACCCGTGGGAGAAATAGAGGGCATCCCCTTCATTCAGGCAGGGTTTGATCCGGGGCCACAGGATTCGCTGGGCTGCATCCGACACCAGGTACTGGATTATGGTTCCCTTTTTTGCAGCTTCCTCAACTGGGAAAAGCGTCTCGCCCGGAACAAAACCGTCTCTCACAGCCTTATCCCAGTCTTCTTTGAATTCAGGGGCCTGTCCGACAATCACCCTGAAACCCTGGTCCCTCATGTTCTGAGCCTGTGCCGGCCCCTGCACTCCGTAGCCAATGACGGCTATCGTTTCATTTTTCAATACTTCCCTTGCCTTTTCTACCGGGAATTCTTCACGAAGTACTACATCTTCAATGACTCCGCCAAAATTAATCTTTGCCATAATTTATTTACATTAAGAACTGTGTAATTAGTTTCATCAAAAATCTATATGTCTGCATATCCGGTCCCCGGTTGATTTCTATACGCTAAAACAGCACAAATTACAGTAAAAAAACCAAAACCGGAATCTGCCTTCCATGGTCGTCAATCAAGGCTTCCAAGGAAAGCATCCCTTTCCTTCAGAAATTCCGACAACCGTTCGATGGGATCCCTGGTGAGGGCAACCCTGCCTGAACGGATGAACTGCATCACCCTGAACTGGTTCAGTTCATTAAACAAAGCTTTTGTTTCTTCCTTGTGCCCTGTTTTCTCTATTACGGTATAATCACGGGTGATTTCGAGGATCCTGGCCCCCGAATTCCTGACAATTTTTTCAACCTGGTCGCTGTCGTACAACGATTCTGTCGGCACCTTGTAAAGTGCAATCTCCTGGTAGATCATCTCTTCGTTGGTAAGATAGAAGGCTTTCAGCACGTCAATCACCTTTTCGATCTGTGCCACCACTTTCCGGACCATATCTTCGGTACAGTTGACGACGATGGTAAACTTGTAAATCCCTTCAATAGAAGATTCTGAGACAGTCAGGCTGTCGATGTTGATTTTTCTTCTTGTAAAGATCAGGGTGATCCTTGAAAGCAAGCCAATGTGGTTTTCCGAAAAAACCGTAATGTTATATTCTCTTTTCATTTCATTCGGGTTATGGTTTTAAATACCAACCGTTCATATTTGAATGTGTCACTGTTTTATATTCATTCGTCTCTTATGTGACTTTTTCAAACAACCTTATTTAATTCACAAAATCAGAACATTTTCACTCACTGTCAGTCTGCAGGAGCCGGAATCCCGGGGAATTTCCGTGTTGAGGCTGATGCAGGAGGGCACCTGATATCATCATGGTTCCAGCATGACTTCGGAAACTGAGGCTCCGGCAGGTACCATCGGGAATACATTGTCTTCCTTTTCAACCACCACTTCCATCAGGAAGGGTCCGGGATGCTGAAGCATCTCAACGACAGCTTCCTCAAGGTTTTCTCTCTTTTCCACTTTCCGCCCAGGAATACCATATCCTTTGGCAATCGTTATAAAATCAGGATTGCAGAGTTTGGTAAAAGAGTACCTTTTTTCAAAGAACAATTGCTGCCATTGTCTGACCATCCCGAGAAAGTTGTTGTTTAAAAGCACTATTTTCAAGGGAATGTTGTTCTGTGAGATGGTACCAAGTTCCTGGATGGTCATTTGCAATCCTCCGTCCCCGATCATGGCCACCACTGTCCGCCCGGGAGCTGCCAGTTTGGCTCCAACACCTGCCGGCAGACCAAATCCCATGGTGCCCAGACCTCCGGAAGTAACGAAACTTCTCGGATGTTTAAACCTGAAGTAGCGGGCTGAGATCATTTGTTGCTGTCCTACATCGGTGACCAGAATGGCTTCCTGTTCCGTTTTGTCGGAGACCAGCCGGACCACTTCACCCATGGTCAATCCCGGTTTCACCGGATGGATATCCTTTTGAATAACTTTTTCATATTCAACCATCTCCAGATCCCTGAATTCGCGGAGCCATTCTTCATGGCTGTTTGGCTTGACATTCTCAGTAAGCATCCGGAGTGATTTTTTTGCATCGCCAAGGATGGCCACATCTGCTTTGACAATTTTGTTTACTTCAGAGGGATCAAGTTCCAGATGGATAATCTTAGCCTTTTGTGCATAGGATGATACTTTTCCGGTGACCCTGTCGTCGAACCTCATTCCCACAGCAATGATCAGGTCAGCCTCATTGGTTTTAATGTTTGGTGCATAGTTTCCATGCATGCCAAGCATCCCGACATTCAGCCGGTGATCGGAAGGGAGTGCTGACAACCCGAGAAGGGTCCAGGCAGCCGGAATCCCTGTCTTTTCGACAAATTGAAGCAGTTCGTTTTCTGCCTTGGCCAAAACTACTCCCTGTCCGAAGAGTATAAAAGGTTTTTTTGCAGCATCGATCAGCTCAGCTGCTGCTTTCACTGCAAAAGGATCAACCTGAGGTTCCGGAATATAACTTCTGATTTTTGTGCATTTTTTGTATTCGAATTCAAATTCCCCGAACTGAGCATCTTTGGTGACATCGATCAGTACGGGTCCCGGACGGCCGGTTTGGGCAATAAAGAAAGCCTGAGCCAGCACCCATGGAATTTCATCAGGGCTGGTAATCTGGTAATTCCACTTGGTAACCGGCATGGAGATGCTGATTACATCTGATTCCTGGAAGGCATCGGTTCCTAAAAGTGGTGAGACTACCTGACCTGTTATACAGACCATTGGTATGGAATCGATCATGGCATCGGCAATTCCAGTTATCAGGTTGGTTGCACCTGGTCCGGAGGTAGCAAAACAAACTCCCGCTTTCCCGGTGATCCGCGCATAGCCCTCCGCCGCATGGGCGGCTCCCTGTTCATGACGTGTCAGAATGTGTGCAATTTTCCCGTCGTAATCATACAAAGCATCATAAATGGGCATGATGGCTCCGCCCGGGTAACCGAAAATAACCTCCACCCCTTCTTCAATCAAACAGCGGATGACCGCTTCAGCTCCGTTGATTTTTTCTGGCGTTTTTTTCATAAGAGATGTATTTCAATTTTCCATTGTTACATTTTATTCTCATTTTCACACACACACTCAAACTCATCCGTTCAGGATCCTGACAGCTCCCAGGTCGGCCGAAGAAACCATTCCTGCATAGGCCTGAAGTGCCTGTGAAACCCTTCTTTTTCTGCCAACGGGTTTCCAAGCATCCTTTCCCTTTTTCTCTTCAGATGATTTTCTTTGCTGCAGTTCCTCCGGAGACACCAGAAGGTTCAGAGTTCTTTTTTCAATATCAAATTCAATCAGGTCTCCGTCGCGGATCAGGGCTATTTCCCCTCCCGCAGCTGCTTCGGGGGAGATATGACCGACTGAGAGACCAGCCGTTCCACCTGAAAAACGGCCGTCGGTGATCAGTGCACATTTCTTATCAAGTTTCATCGACTTCAGGTATGAGGTTGGATAAAGCATCTCCTGCATTCCGGGGCCTCCCCGGGGTCCTTCGTACCGGATGACCACCACATCGCCCGCCTGAACTGCTTCACCGAGAATTCCGTCACAGGCCTGTTCCTGGGAATCAAAGACCTTGGCTTTTCCGACAAACTTAAACAGGGAGGGATCCACTCCTGCTGTCTTTACAATCGAACCATTCCGTGCTATGTTGCCCGATAACACAGCCAGTCCCCCGTCGCTGTTGTAGGCATTTGCAATGCTGCGTACACAGCCCGATACCCGGTCGGTGTCCAGTTCACCGTACTCCCTGTCCTGGCTTCCCATCACCAGGTTCCGCACGTTTCCGGGCGCTGAACGATATAAACTGACTGCACCTGGCGAAACCGACGGGCTCATGATATCAAATTCGCAGATGGCCTGCGCAAGCGTCTTTCCATCTACGCGGTTCACCGATGTATCGAGAAGGCCGCCTCTGTCCAGTTCGGCAAGGATACCAAGAATCCCGCCCGCCCGGTTCACATCTTCAACATGGTATTTTGAACTAGGAGATACCTTGCACAGGTTAGGGGTCACTTTCGAAAGGCTGTCGATATCCTGCATGGTAAAATCGACCTCAGCTTCATGAGCCACGGCCAACAGATGCAGAACCGTATTGGTCGATCCTCCCATTGCAATATCAAGCTTCATGGCATTCAGAAAAGCTGCCCGTGTTGCGATACTTCGCGGCAATACCGATTCATCGCCTTCTTCATAATAGGCTTTGGCCATCTCCACAATCCGGATCGCTGCTTCTTCAAACAGTTTCAACCGGTTGATGTGGGTGGCAACAATGGTACCATTTCCCGGAAGCGATAATCCAATGGCTTCGGTCAGGCAGTTCATCGAATTGGCGGTGAACATCCCACTGCATGAACCGCAGGTCGGACAGGCAGCTCTTTCTGTTTCAGCTATCTGTTCATCTGTCACCTGACTATCGGCAGCCATTACCATGGCATCGATCAGATCGACTTTTTTCCCGCCGACCAATCCTGCTTCCATCGGACCTCCCGATACAAAAATGGTCGGGATGTTGATCCGCATGGCAGCCATCATCATTCCCGGGGTTATTTTGTCACAATTTGTTATGCAAACCATGGCATCCACACAGTGTGCATTGCACATGAATTCAACAGAGTCAGCAATGATGTCGCGCGACGGCAGAGAATACAACATCCCCTCATGCCCCATTGCAATCCCGTCATCAATGGCGATTGTGTTGAATTCTGCAGCAAAACATCCCTGCCTTTCAATGATCTCCTTAACAACCTGCCCGATTGTGTGGAGATGGATGTGCCCCGGCACAAACTGGCTAAAGGAATTGACGATGGCAATCACCGGTTTTCCAAAATGCTCTTCCTTCATCCCGTTGGCCCGCCATAAACTTCTTGCCCCGGCCATCCTGCGGCCTTTTGTTGTAGTTTCACTCCTTAACTGAATTCCCATATCGTTTGTTTATTAAATAAATAAAAAAAACCTTCCCCGGTTCTGAGAAAGGCTCGAAAATTTAATTTCTGTAAATAAATGTGCCTTCCTCAGCTATCGCTTAGAACGACTACACCTACAATTACGATATTTACAGAAACCAAACCCATTGCCTCTTTTTTTTAGAGTACAAACAAATGTAGAAATTTATCCTATATGGAAACCGGAAAACTGTAAGCAGTAACTAATTTTTCCTGAAAAATTAAAAACAGGACACCAATTTTAACATGAATTTAATATTACAGGACGCAATTGCTCCTCATAATCCCGTTTTTTATCTCAGCCTGCATCTATTTTTTCAACTGAAGTTTGAACGCAACCAGTTTCTTTACTACAATGACAAAATTCTTTTCTGATTCCATCCTGACTGTTATTCCGCTAATTTTTCCATAGTGCTTGCTGTTCATGAAATCCAACTTCATGGTTTTAAAACTTCAGGGCATGGATTATTCTCCTACGATCACTATCTTTGATTGACCGGAAGGTATTTCAAATAAAAAAAGAAATGGGTACAAAAAAAGATTTTATAAAAAGATGGAAAGAGCTGGTCAAAGAACACGAAAAGCTGATAAACCGACGCAATAAACCTGTCAGGAAAGGTTACAACGGGATTTATTACCGCTATAAGCGTCCCATATTAACGGCAGAGCACATCCCTTTGCACTGGAGATATGACCTGAATTTCAGAACCAATCCTCACCTGATGCAAAGAATCGGGTTTAATGCCACTTTCAACAGCGGGGCCTTATATAGCTCCGGAAGATATTATCTGATGGTCAGGGTGGAAGGCTGGGACCGGAAATCTTTTTTTGCATTGGCTGAAAGTCCCAACGGAATTGACCGGTGGCGGTTTCATGATTGTCCGGTGGTTCTTCCCGAAACGGACGATCCTGACACCAATGTTTACGACATGCGGCTGACACCTCACGAAGACGGGTGGATCTACGGCGTATTCTGTTCCGAGCGGAAGGATCCTGCTGCCCCAAAAGGGGATACCTCGGCAGCCACGGCGTCGGGAGGCCTTGCCCGGACCAAAAATCTGACCGACTGGGAAAGGCTTCCCGATTTCGTTTCCCACCACGGGCAGCAACGCAATCTTGTTCTCCACCCGGAGTTTGTGAACGGGAAATATGCTTTTTACACCCGTCCCCAGGATGGTTTTATCGATGTGGGAGCTGGTGGAGGCATTGGTTGGGCCCTTGTGGATGACATCGAACATGCCGAAGCTTTTGATGAAAAGATTATTGATCCAAAGCTCTATCATACAATCAAAGAAGTAAAAAACGGGCAGGGACCACCCCCTATCAAAACCACGAAAGGATGGCTACACCTAGCCCATGGAGTGAGGAACTGCGCAGCAGGGCTGAGATATGTGCTGTATATGTTTATGACAAGCCTTGAAGATCCGTCGGTAGTGATAGCCCGGCCGGGAGGCTATTTTATGGCTCCCCAAAAAGAAGAACGGGTGGGTGATGTTTCAAATGTGCTCTTTTCAAATGGCTGGATTTGCAATGAGATGGGTGAGGTATTCATCTATTACGGCTCGTCTGACACACGGATGCATGTGGCCACTTCCACCATTGATAAACTCACGGATTATTGCCTGAACTCGCCGGAAGACGGTTTGCGTTCCGCTGCCAGCGTACAGACTGTTCTGGAACTGATCGGAAGAAACAAAGAACAGATAAATCTTGAATCTTAAATCTTGAATCTTGAATAAATGTAACTGATTTTTATTAAGTTACGAGAAATTTAGTTATTATTGAGAATCTTCGGGATATTCGGTATGAAATGTAAACTCCGGACTGTAGACCGAAAATGTGGACTTTAATAATTTATCATGAAAAAAATATACAAATGGGCCATTTTAGGGTGCGGAAAAATTGCGAGAAGATTCAGCAATGACCTTAAACTGCTGCCAAATGCAAAACTTTATGCTGTTGCTTCGCGTGACCTTCAGAAAGCAGAGCAATTTGCATCTGAATCCGGATTCGAAAAAGCATACGGAAGTTATCAGGAAATGGTCAACGATCCTGAGGTGGATATCGTTTACATTGCAACCCCCCATTCGTTTCATTTTGAGCACGTCATGCTATGTCTGAACCATGGCAAAGCTGTCCTGAATGAAAAACCTTTCGCACTAAACCTCAGGGAAGCAGAAAAGATGGTGAATAAATCCCGTTCCGAAGGCATCTTTCTGATGGAAGCATTCTGGACATGTTTTCAGCCCGGGTTCCAGAAAGCGCTGGAAATTATTCGTTCGGGAAGTCTGGGTGCTCTCAGGGTTGTCCACTCCGATTTTGCATTCAATGCTCCCAAGGATCCCCTGCACAGGCTTTACAATGTGGAGCTGGGAGGCGGCTCTCTGCTCGACATTGGTATTTATCCGGTGTTTGCAGCACTTGCTGTTCTGGGAAAACCGGAATCGATAAAAGCCCTCGCCTCCTTTGCAGACACCGGAGCGGAGGAAAGCATCGCGATCTCATTCCGTTATTCCGGGGGTGAAGTGGCTTCACTTTATTCGAGTTTCGCAGCCTATTCCCTCGTATCAACCGAGTACAATTGTGAACGGGGAGCCATCAGGATGTCGAAACGGTGGATAGCCCCCGCTTCAGTTTCAGTCTGGAAAGAAGGAGGTACTGAAGAAATTTTTCATTTCAATTTCCCGGGATCGGGCTATCAGTTCGAAGCTGCCCATGTCATGGAATGCCTCGACTCGGGAAAATCCGAGAGCCCCCTGATGCCACTTGATTTTAGTCTCGACCTGATGGATACCCTTGACCGTATCAGGACGGAAGCAGGGATTATATTTCCGGGAAGAGACTGAATAACAGGAGTAAGCCGTTGAACCGACCTGGGGAAGGTTATTCATAATGAAAACAGATGTTATGGAAATAAATAAAGAATTGCAGAAGGAATTCTCTGATGAACTGACCGACAACATCCTGAATTATTGGGTAAAAAAGTGTTATGATCCTGAAAGGAGGATGTTTGTGGGATACATCGATCATTATGAGAGAGCCGATCCCGAAGCATCGTTGGGCGTGGTCCTTATTTCAAGAATCGTCTGGACCTTCAGCAGGGCTTATACCTTTTTTCCGACAGCTATATACCGGAAAACAGCCGAGGAAGCCTTCCGGATACTTACCGGATTATTCATGGACCGCCAAAACGGAGGAGTTTACTGGGAAGTATTGCCTTCAGGAGTTCCTGTAAACAGATCCAAACAGTCATATGGGCAGGCTTTTGCAATTTTTGCACTGGCTGAATATGCCTTTGTTTTTGGGAATGAGCAAGCCGGTAACATGGCATTTGAACTGGCGAACCTGCTGGAAGACCATGCCCGGGATAAAGTCCATCAAGGTTACTACGAAGCTTTTTCGGACAACTGGGAAAACAGGGCCCCCGATTTCATCACTCCGGCTGGAAAAGGCGTGGTCAAATCGATGAACACACATCTTCATATTCTGGAAGCTTATACAAATCTGTATAGGTTAATGCCTGAAAACAGTATCCGGGAGAATACAAGCAGGATTATTGACCTGTTTATCCGGCATATCATCAATCCGGAGACACACCATTTTAATATGTTCTTTGGCGACGACTGGAGTGTTCAGACAAAAACCATTTCATTCGGGCACGATATAGAAGGGAGCTGGCTCCTCGAAGAAGCTTCCCGGATCATCAGCGATAGGCAGGGGGAGCTGAAGCCTTTGCTGGCCGGAATGGCTTATGCAACAGCAAACGAAGCAACCGATCATAAGGGGGGCCTGTACAATGAAAGAGAAGAAGTCACGTGGGATCGCAATTTCCACTGGTGGCCCCAGGCCGAAGCTGTGGTAGGTTTCTATAATGCTTTCCAGATGACGGGTGACAGCAGGTTTTTCATTCTTTCCCGGAATGCCTGGAATTTCATCCGTAAGTTTCAGATCGACCATGTCAACGGAGAATGGTTCTGGCTGGTATCGCCGGAATACAAGACAAAACCTATGCCCAAGGTAAGTCCCTGGAAATGTCCGTACCACAATGGAAGGATGTGTATGGAGATGATGACCAGGCTGAAAAAGAAGAGAGATGAATGAAAGATTCAGCCCCGATGCAGGGATTGGACCAAGCACTATTCCATGAATTCCGAAATCTCCGACATCAGTGCTTTTTTTGTCTTCAGGCCGGTCAGCCGTTTTACTTCCCTGCCATTTCTGAATAGCAGGAGTGTAGGGATACTGCGGATCTTGAATTTTGCAGCCAGTTCCTGTTGTTGGTCGACATTGACCTTTCCGATTTTCACCTTTCCAGAAGTTTCGACAGCCAGCTCATTGAGTACAGGTGCCATCATCCTGCAAGGGCCGCACCATGCTGCCCAGAAATCCACCAGAATCAGGCCCGACGACGTCATCTGTTTGAAATTGTTCCGGGTAAGGTCTTTCACATTTGGATGGGCGGCCACAGCATGCGCATTTTTCATTTTATGGTATGAAAAGCCAATCCATACTGACAGTGCCACAGCCAGTATTCCGATGATCACAAGAGGCCAGGTCATGACGGAAGCATCACAATTTCTGTTGTTATCTGCATGGCTTTTTTATAGGTTACACCTACGCCGCAATATCTCTCTTCCGAGAGGCTTACTGCTTTTTCCAGTTTATCTTTGGGGAGGTCTTTCCCCCGGAACTCATAAACGACATGCATCCCTGTATAATGTTTCGGATGCTCATCGGTAAGCTGACCGATAACCTTTACCGAGAATGATTCAGGTTCCACCCTCATTTTCTTCAGAATTGAGATGACATCCATGGCGGTACAACCAGCGAGTGCTACCATCACCAAAGGTTTCGGACGCGGTCCCCGATCCTGGCCCCCACCTTCGGGTGAGGCATCAAGAATGATTTCATGTCCGTTGACATCCCCTTTGAAGGCCATGTTTTCAATCCAGTCGATTTTTATTTCCTGCTGTGACATTTCTGTTATTTTTTAAATCTACTACAAATACAATGGCATACTCCCGGCAACAGGCAATCCTTTCTCCTTCCTGCCGTTGTTCAATTAACAATCATCACAGGATAAAGTTCATCCGGGAACCGGAAAACATCTGGTTCTGCAACAGCCGGGACTTAATTCAGCAACTTCCGGAGATTCTCCCTTGCATCGGCTACTGCTCCAAACAGGGGGGCCACAATGGTGCAGCTATCGATTTCGGAACAATCGGCGCAGGTCGAATAACCTTTTCCCATCACACATTTTCTGATCTCGCAGGTTAACATGCAGTGTGAAAACTTCACCCCCGGCATCCGGCAACCGGTGCAATTTATCGACTGCTGAACAATATCAGGGGCATGGAACATTTTGCTCCATTCTTCAGCTACTCTGCTTCGCATGGCATCATCATCATGAAGTGTGGCAATTCTTGCCTCGCACAATTCACAGTTGATCCCGCAACAGGCAATCATTTCTTTCATAGTCGGTCTCATTTGATTATTTGGATGTACGATCTCATTTTCAGCAGAACCGGATCAACGTCTTCCGAGCATTTCACCGGCCGTTTTCAGTGCCGCATCAGAAGGATTGAAACCACCCACCATCCTGGCAAGCTCTTCCATTCTTTCCTGTTCGTTCAACTCCCTGATGGTCGTAAATGTTCCCTGTCCGGTCTCCACCTTGTCAACCAGATAATGGCAGTCTCCCATTCCCGCAATCTGCGGGAGATGGGTTATGTTGATGACCTGCATCCCACCGGCCATTTTTTTAAGGATCGATCCCATTTTCAGAGCAGTTTCCCCTGAAATTCCTGAGTCGATTTCATCGAACACAATAGTGGGCAGCATAAGTTTATTGGCAAGGAGCGTCTTTACGGCCAACATAAACCGGGATATCTCTCCTCCGGAGGCTACCTTCGAAATATCTTCGGGGTCACCATCTTTGTTGGCAGAAAATAGAAACCTGATCTGATCGGCCCCTGATGAAGCAAATCCATCAGCAGGTACATGTAGAATCCGGAAGGTCGCGCCGGGCATCCCTAATTGGCGGAGCACCTCCGTCACCTTCATTTCGATCATGGGAAATGCTTCCATCCGGCTTCTGCTCAGCTCTGATGCTCCGTTTATTAATCTTTGTTTATCTTCAACGAGTTTTTTTTCCAGGAGCCTGATTTCTTCCTCAAACCGGTTAACGGTGCTGATTTTCCTATTGAAATCCTCTTTCAGGGCAAGCAGTTCTTCCACCGATGTAACATGGTGTTTCTGTTCAAGGGAATAAATGAGGTCAAGCCTTTCCGTGATTTGTTCCATCCTCCGCTGATCAAAATCCGTTTTACCGGCAAGTTGCCCGGCATCTCTGGCAATATCCTGAAGATCGATCAGAACCGCCTGTATCCTCTCGCAATAATCAGCTGCTTCCTTCAGGTAGGGCCTGATTTTTTCAAGCCTGCCGGCAGCATCCTTCAACTGTCGGTTGACCGGGAAGTGTTCACCGTCGAGAATCTCAGTGACAGCAAAGAGGCTGTTTTTAATCTCTTCGGCATGTACCAGTATTTCAAGCTCCTGTTCCAGCAATAGTTGCTCACCCGGTTGCAAGCGGGCATTCTCCAGCTGCCTGAACTGGAAATCATAATAATCAAGATCGGTCCCGGCCTGTGCTGCAGCTTCACGAAGTTGCTCCAGTTTTGCTGCATCCGATCTGTATGCTTCATATAAAACAAGGTATTTTCGATACACTTCCTGGTTTCCAGAGGCAGCATCGACCACCTGGAGCTGAAACAGGCTGTTTCCCAGCTCCAGGTTCTGATACTGCGAATGGATATCGACCAGTCGAAGGGTTAGTTCTCTCAGAAGCGGGAGGTTCACGGGAGTATCGTTTATAAATGCCCTCGATTTACCCGAAGATAAAATTTCACGCCTCAAAATGACCTGCTGATCATAATCAAGGTCATGATTCTCAAAAAAGGATTCCAAACCATACCCCTCCACATGAAAGCACCCTTCTACAATGCATTTTTTTTCCCTGTTTCTAATACCCGACAGTTCGGCTCTTGCCCCAAGTATCAAGGAAAAAGCCCCCAGGATGATTGATTTTCCAGCGCCAGTTTCGCCTGTAATGATGTTGAATCCCGGGTGAAAATCAACTGTCAGTTCATCAATCAGGGCATAATTGCGGATTGTAAGTCTGGTCAGCATCGGGAACCTGTTTAAAAACTCTCCGACTCTTCAATTTTCTTGTATTTTGCCCCGTTTGAGGGATCCACCTCATTCAGGATCGCCATGACCCTGTTCCGTTCATCCGGGTACGATTTTGAAAAGATGTTCACCAGTTCGTCGGATTTTGCATCGAAAAATATCTGCAGAATATAGGTCGAGGGTCTTCTTCTGAAAACCTGCTGTACCGACCGGAGTGCTTCGGCAATGTTAGCCCTGCCCTCCTCAGGCTTATCAGCCATGATATCGAGCCCCATCCGGTGATAGGTATACATACAATCCCTCATACCCGAATAAGAACGGTTCATAATGTTCTCAATCAGCCAGTACCTGTTCCTTTCACTTTCAAAAGCTTTCCACCCCTTTTCCCTGGCATTCTGAGAATTATTGACTATGGTCTGTGCTTTTAGAAAATATGGGGTTCCCCCTCCCGGTGAAAAGGTATCGTAATCAAATCCGAGAATAATATAGGCATAAAACGCCAAAATATTGGTCAGATTGTCGCGGTTGCTGGTTTCATTAAACTCAAGCGGTTGGTATTCAACATATCTGCACTGAAAATCATTGTCCTTGATATTCAGAACTGTTGACTCGTATGTTGCATTGAACACAGGCCTTTTTAACTGAACCTGGATCGATCCCTTAAACTCATCTGCTGAGATTTGCTCATCTAACCTGATGAAAATATTGCATTCGATTCTTTCTTCCATTGAGAAAGTATGTTCGGTCCAGCGGCGGTTGTTCAGAAACTCATACATCTGCGACTGCATGGTATAGAAAAGGTTCCTGTTGGCTGCCTGAATCCTGTCGGCCGAAACACTGATGTTGCATCGGAATTCCTGGCTCCTGGCCGACAAAGCTGCTGCTGCGGCCAATCCCAATATTAATATATATTTCTTCATACCTTGCTTCCTGCAATATAACTCATAAATCTTCCGAATATTGTAAAAATAGTGATAACAAGCCAATCTTCAGATCATAAACAGCAAATTTATGGAAATCTCTCATTCCTTTCTTTTAAGCAGCCCTGACAGGCAAACCGGATAGGAGATTTGAAAAAAAATGCAGAGACCCGTTTTAACATGTCTCTGCATTTCAAACACCGCTAGGCAGGCACAGGGTACTCCCCTCTGCATAAAAAAATCTTATCCGATCCCGAATCAGGAGGAAATCAGTTCATCAGATTCTTTTCCGGTTTTCACGGGCAGGATTCCGGTGATAAATTTCCCCTTCCTTCAATTCTTCGAAAGCGATCAGGGTGGGTTTCGGAAGCTTTTCGTAGAATTTTGAAATTTCGATCTGCTCCCTGTTTTCAAACACTTCTTCCAGGTTATCGGTAATGGAAGCGAACTCCTGTAACTTATGGTTCAGTTCTTCTTTCAGTTCCGAAGAAATCTGGTTTGCCCTTTTGGCAAGGATCATTACGGTTTCATATACATTTCCCGTTTCCTTTTCCAGGATGTCCAGGTCCCTCGGGATCGTCGTCATGGCTGCCTTTGTTTTCTTGTAATCCATATATCAGTTATTCTTAACATTGTTTTCATTATAATGCAGCAACCGGGCAATAGTCTGGTAGTATTTATCAACCTCCCGCCGGTATTTGGATTCCGGGTATTCATCCACAAAGTTGAAGTACTCATCCAGTGCATCCGACAGTCTTTGTTCCTTCTTTTCCTCAATGCTGTTGATGCCTAAAAGGTACTTTGATTTCAGAAGCATGTACATCAACTCTTCCCTATATTTTGTATCAGGATATTCCTTGAGCGAATTTTCAAGAGCAACCGAAGCAGCCTTGTAGTTCTCAAAATCGAAATACATTTTGGCACTCAGGAAAGATTTCTCCACCAACTTGTCGCGCATCTCATCAATCAGGCGGTTGGCTTCATCAACCCTCTCGCTGAAAGGATAGAGATTGACATACAACTGAAGAGCATCGATTGCATTCCGGGTCACTTCCTGATCAAGCCTCACCTTGGGCGATTGCAGGTATTCACAGTAACCTGCCATAAACTGGGCTTCTTCGACATATTTGCTGACCGGGTACTCCTTGATCAGGGTTCTGAAGTACTGCCCTGCCATCAGATAATCTTTCTGCCCCATCATGCTTTTGGCATAATAGTAATAAATTTCATCAGCTTTGCTGGTCCCTCGGTAAATACCAATCAACTCCTGGAACAAGGTGCCCGCCCTTGCATATTCACCTGCATTGTAATATTCAACAGCTTTCTTGTATTTAAATTCATAATCGGTACTCTTCACAATCTTATTGAAATCTTTGCACCCCATGTGCAAAAACAGACTGAAAGCCAACAACAAGAAAGAATGTAAACATTTTTTTAACATGGCGCAAATATACAGTTTTTATGCTATTGCAAAACGAAGGAAAAATGAGTTTTGTATAAAAGGAATCAATTGGTTATGATATTTTAACAGATTTGCCCGTTTACCAAAAAAGGTTACATTTGCAACCGTACTTAAAAAAACAACATTTTTATGGCCGATATTTTCGAAAAATTCCAGAGGGCCCAGGGGAATATTGGGCAATATATGAAACAGATTCACGGATATTTTGCCTTTCCGAAGCTGGAAGGTGAAATCGGTCCGTATATGAACTTCCGGGGAAAGAGAATGCTGATCTGGAGCCTGAACAATTATCTTGGGCTTGCAAACCATCCTGAAGTACGCCGCGCTGATGCAGAAGCAGCTGCCAGATGGGGACTTGCCTATCCCATGGGGGCCAGGATGATGTCTGGGCAAACCACAAAGCATGAAGAACTGGAACAGAAACTGGCTTCGTTTGTCGGAAAAGAAGATGCCTTCCTCTTAAACTACGGTTATCAGGGAATGGTTTCCATTATTGATTCCGTGTGCGGAAGAAATGATGTTATCGTGTATGATTCAGAATCACATGCCTGTATTCTCGACGGGGTGAGGCTCCATATGGGAAAACGGTTCGTTTATGCACACAACAACATGGAAAGCCTGCGCAAACAGCTTGAAAGGGCAACATCCCTTGCAACAAAACAGGGAGGCGGGATTTTAGTCATCACAGAGGGTGTATTCGGAATGTCGGGCGATATGGGTAAACTCGACGAAATCACAAAATTGAAAGATGAATTCGATTTCCGTTTTCTGATCGACGATGCACATGGATTTGGCACAATGGGGGCCACCGGGGCTGGCGTACCCGAACATTTCGGAGTTTCTTCCGAAGTGGACCTTCATTTCGGGACCTTTGCAAAATCGATGGCCGGGATCGGAGCCTTTGTCGCAGGGAAATCCGAAATCATCAACTACCTCCGCTATAACATGCGTTCACAGACCTTTGCAAAGTCATTGCCCATGCCTATGGTGGAAGGAGCTCTTAAAAGACTTGAACTAATCAGGACACATCCTGAATTCAGGGAAAAACTGTGGGAAAATGTTCATGCCCTGCAGAAGGGACTGAAAGAAGCCGGATTCGACCTTGGTCGTACCAATACCCCGGTCACCCCTGTTTACCTCAAAGGTGGCGAAGCCGATGCAACCAACCTGGTGTTCGACCTTCGTGAAAATTACCGGATATTTTGCTCAATCGTAGTTTACCCGGTCATTCCCAAAGGAGAACTTATTATCCGGATTATCCCGACAGCCGTGCACTCTGCCGAAGACGTTAGGTATACCGTCGAATCGTTCCGGGAGATCAAGAAAAAACTGGAGGCCGGAGAATATTCAAAAGGGAGCTTCGCAAAAGTAGAGGTTGATCTTTAGTATTTCGACCGATATTTGGTAAAAAAAAGAGCCTTCCGGGCTCTTTTTTTATGTTTTCCTCGCAGAAAGATACCTTTCCGAATCGATGGCGGCCATACAACCTGTACCTGCAGCAGTCACTGCCTGCCGGTAATGAGGGTCCTGCACATCGCCACAAGCAAAAACCCCCTCCACATTTGTCCTGGTCGAACCGGGGATGGTTTTGATATATCCGGTTTCATCCAGATCAAGAAAACCGGCAAAAATAGACGAGTTGGGCTGGTGTCCGATTGCCAGGAAGAATCCGTCAATATTGATTTTTACCTCTTGTTCGCCGGGTTCTCCCAAGTTCTTCACCAGAATGGCTCCTTCCACTGCACCGTCCCCAAATAACGACCTGGTTTGATGCTTCCATAAAATCTCAATATTGGGGGTATTTTTCACCCTTTCAGCCATGATCCGGGAGGCCCTGAGCACATCACGTCTCACAATCAGGTATACTTTCCGGCACAAGCCGGCCAGATAAATTGCTTCTTCGGCAGCAGTGTCACCACCTCCTACAACCGCCACAACCTTTCCCCGGTAAAAAAAACCATCACAGGTGGCACATGCCGAAACCCCTGCACCGGCATACTTCGACTCATCGGGCAGGCCCAGGTATTTTGCAGTGGCTCCTGTTGCAATAATAACTGCCTCCGCTTCTATCAGATGTGAATCATCGATCCAGATTTGCCGTTTCTCTCCCGAAAAATCAGCTTTTGTGGCCATTCCCCACCTGACATCGGTGCCAAAACGCATAGCCTGCTTTTTCAAATCCTCCATCAGACCTGTACCGGTGATCCCCTCCGGATATCCGGGGAAATTTTCCACTTCGGTCGTGGTAGTGAGTTGTCCGCCCGGCTGAAGCCCTTCGTAAAGCACAGGATTCAGATTGGCCCTTGCAGCATAAATTGCTGCAGTATAACCTGCTGGCCCCGATCCGATGATCAGGCATTTGACCTTTTCTGCCTCCATTTCAGGGATAGTGGCTCTCCTGCTTGGTTGAATAGAATCGAACGATTTGAACATATTCTGTTTTTTTACAAATTTACATATTCCGGTACACTTTCCAAGTGGCAACAACCCGGGATCAGAAAGCAGAAACCCTTTTCCCGTAAAATGACAGGTACCAGTCAATGAACCTGCCAATACCTTCTTCCAGTTGTACCGACGGCGAATACCCCATATCCCTGGCAAGTTGCGTGATGTCCGCCTCGGTGCTGATCACATCGCCCGGTTGCATGGGAAGGTACTCCCTGACAGCCTTCATCCCCAGTTTTTTCTCGATTGCACTAATAAAATCGTCCAACCGAACAGGTGAAGAATTGCCAATGTTATACACCTTATACGGAACTTCCACTCCGGCATTTTCATCAGGAGTTTCCCTGACAGGATCGACTGGCCTGTCAATGACCCGTACAATTCCATCGATTATATCGTCGATATAAGTAAAATCACGGGCCATGTTACCATGGTTGAAAACCTGGATAGACCTTCGCTCCAGGATGGCCCTGGTATACAGAAAATAGGCCATGTCGGGGCGCCCCCAGGGACCATATACCGTAAAAAAACGCAATCCGGTTGTGGCCTGATGATACAAATAGCTGTATGTATAGGCCATCAGCTCGTTGCTTTTCTTGGTGGCGGCATAAAGGCTGACCGGGTGATCAACACAATCATCCGTCTTCAATGGCATTTCTTTCCTGTTCCCGTAAACACTTGATGAACTGGCATACACCAGGTGCCTTATCCCGGCCTTTCTGCAGGCTTCCAGAATATTGAAAAAACCTGTCACATTGCTTTGTATGTAAGCATACGGATTGACCAGGCTGTACCTGACCCCGGCCTGGGCGGCAAGATGACAAACCAGGTCAAATTTCTCCGATTCGAACAACTGTCCGATTTCTTCCCGGTCTTCCAGGTTTATTCTGTAAAATGAATAGCCGGGATATCTGGTACTCTGCACTTTCCTGCCCCACTGCGAAGCTTCACCCGAAATGCCTGTATCAGCAAGACGGGCAAACTTCAGTTCCGGATCATAATAATCGTTGATGTTATCGATCCCTACAACGCAATCGCCCCTCTCCAGCAATGTCCTGGCCAGGTGGTATCCGATAAATCCGGCAGAACCGGTGACCAATATCTTCATCTTTCAGGTTTCATTTGTGACAGTCAACTGTTCCTTCCTGTTTCCAGGATTTCGGGAATGGAATTACCCAGAGTCAAATGTGGATTATCGGATAATAGAGGCTTCATCGGCTGTAAAAACCTTTGTTTCCAAAGGGGGCCATCCGAGATTCAGGTTGCGGAGGGTTTCCAGAAGCAGGGAAGCTGCTACAAAGGTCTTTTGCCAGTTTTTATCCGAAGGGATCAAATACCAGGGAACATCACAACACCTGTCGAAAATTTTCTGATAAACAGCAAGATATAAATCCCTCTTTTTGAGAGTATCCCAGTCCCCGTCGTTGTGTTTCCACTGTTTTTGAGGATTGGTGATACGCTCCCTCAACCTTTCTTCCTGCTTTTCAGCCGATACACTCATATAACACTTCAGAATTCTTGTCCCGTTGTGCTGAATGAGCCTCTCAAATTCATTGATCAGGCGATACCGCTCTTCCACATATTCAGCCGGGAAAAATCCTTCGACCGCTGGAACCAGGATATCTTCATAATGCGACCGGATAAATACCTGGAGTATCCCTTTTGGAGGAGCATGTTTGTGTACCCTCCAGAGAAAGTCATGGTTGTATTCTTCAGGGGTCGGTTTTTTGAAACTGTATACTGACAAACCAATCGGGTTGCAATACTCAAGCAGGTCTCTCACCAGGCCATCTTTTCCTGAAGCATCAAGCCCCTGAAGGATGATCAGGATACTGTGTTTTTTTTCGGCAAACATCTGGTAATGCAGGTCACCTATTTCCCTGACCATTTCGTTGGTCTGTTTTTTTACCGTTTCCTTATCCAGGTCAACCAGTTTTGTGATAATTTCGTTCATGCTGTAACCTCCTATTTTCACAGGTTGAATTTACGGAACATTTTTAAATGGCCGGTGCCAATTGAAACCATTTTACCAGGCCGGCTCTTTCACCAATTAACAAAACAGTAACATTGTATTCAGCTGGGGAAAGGTTCTCAAAAAAACTCATTTCATTTGCATAAAAATTGCACATTTAGTATTTTATACTGCATTTTTTAAATTTGTCAAATTAAAAAGAAAAGAAATGAGCATTAAAAAGCAATTCCTGAAATCGAAACCTGTATGTAAAGTCAGCTTTAAAGTTTCAAAAGAGTTGGCCAACGGTGCCTCCAGAGTAAATCTTTCAGGTGAATTCAACAATTGGAATGAAACATCCGATGAATTCAACGGATTAAAGGATGGTTCATTCTCGCTTACCCTTGACCTGGAAACGGGCCGCACTTACCAGTTCCGTTATCTTCTCGACGGTGTGAACTGGATTAATGATGAAGCTGCCGATGCATACCAGGATAATGGTTTCGGTTCCCAAAACTCAGTAATCATTCTTTAAAACACATTTTACGACCTGTCCTGAGAACAAACGGTGTTCGGGAGAAATCGGAATCAGGATTCATCTTTGCCAAATCGGTTTTCATCACGGGCAGGAATGAAAACAGCAAGTAAACAGGCAGGCCGGGCCCAAAAGG